>JAODNN010000030.1 GCA_025465355.1 Blastococcus sp.
GGGGCCGTGCCGCGGCCGGCGGCGCTGCTGGCCGGCGCCGCGGTGGCCGCGATCCTGCTCGCCGACCTGTCCGGCATGAGCAAGGGTGAGGTCGAGCGCATCTGGCTGCCCTTCGTGGTCTGGCTGGTGCCGCTGGCCGCACTGCTCGGGCGGCCGGCGGCACCACGGGCCTGGTTGCTCGGCCAGGCGGTGCTGGCGTTGGCGGTCAACCACCTGCTGCTCACGGTGTGGTGAGCCGCGCGTGGAAACCGATCGCCCGGCACGCTCGCACCGACCATGATGACCTCGGGCGGGACGGGAACGGGGGCCATGGGCGGGCAACGGAACACCGGTCCGGCGCTGACGGCGTTCGTCGGGCGGGTCGGCGACCACAACGACCGGGCGACGAGCGCCGCCGGCACCCTCGGCGAGGCACTGGCGACCCGGATGGCGCTGCCGCTGACCACGGTGGGCACCCCGAAGCCGGCGCTGGCGCAGGGGTGGCGGGTCGAGCTCGACGCGGCCCGGAACGACCTCGTGGCGATGCGGCGGCGGTACGGGGAGATCCTGGATCAGGGGCAGGTCCCGGTGTCCGCCATCACCCGGTGCGCGGTCGCGGTGGCCACGCTGCCCGCGGTCGCGCGGGTGCACCCCGACGCGGTGGTGCTGTGGCTGGACGCGCACGCGGACATCAACGTGCCCGACTCCAGCGCGTCCGGCTACCTGGGCGGCATGGCGCTGTCCGGCCCGGCGGGGCTGTGGGACACCGGCCACGGCGCGGGCGTCGACCTCGGGCGTGCGGTGCTGTGCGGCGCCCGGGACATCGACCCGGCCGAGCGGGAGCTCATCGACGCCGGCCGCATCCGGCACCTACCCATCGGTGACGGGCTACCCGAGCGGCTCGCCACACTGCTGACCGGGCACCGGGTCTACTTCCACCTGGACTGCGACGTGCTGGAACCGGGGACGGTGCCGACGGACTACGCGGTGCCGGGCGGCCTGACGCTGCCCCAGCTGAACGCGATCGCCGAGGTGGTGGCGGCCGGCGAGGTGGTGGGCGCGGAGTTCGGTGAGTACGAGGGCAGCTGGGCCGACGGCACCCGCTGCCCGCCCGACGAGCTGCTCGACGCGCTGAGCCCGCTGCTGGCGGCCCTGACCAGCTGACGCACCGGCCGGTTGTCCCCGCCGTGCCGCGCCGCCGGCGCCCAGTGACCCGGACAGGTTAGGCCGCGCATAGGTCAGCCCCGCGCCGCCACGGCGCGGGGCTGATCCGATCTGGGCTGGGCCGACTCCGGGCTGACCCGATCTGGGGCTCAGCCCTTGAGCAGCGCCCTGGCCATGACCATCCGCTGGATCTGGTTGGTGCCCTCGTAGATCTGAGTGATCTTGGCGTCGCGCATCATCCGCTCGACCGGGAAGTCCTGCGTGTAGCCCGCCCCGCCGAACAGCTGGACGGCGTCGGTGGTCACCTGCATGGCGACGTCGGAGGCGAAGGCCTTGGCCGATGCCGAGACACGCGTGACGTCCGGGCGGCCCTGCTCGCCGGCGGCCGCGGCGACGTAGACGAGGTGCCGGGCGGCCTCGATCTTCATTTCCATGTCGGCGAGCATGAACTGCACGCCCTGGAAGCTGGCGATGTTCGTGCCGAACTGACGGCGCTCCTTGGTGTAGGCGACGGCGGCGTCCAGCGCACCCTGCGCGATGCCGACGGCCTGGGCACCGATCGTCGGCCGGGTGAAGTCGAGGGTGCGCAGTGCCGTCTTGAAGCCGCTGCCGGGCGCCCCGATGATCCGGTCGGCCGGGATGGTGCAGTCGGTGAAGTACAGCTCGCAGGTGGGTGAGCCCTTGATCCCCATCTTGCGTTCCTTGGGGCCGACGGCGAAGCCCGGGTCGTCGCGGTGGACGGCAAACGCCGAGATGCCGTTGGCCCCCTTCTCCGGGTCGGTGACGGCCATGACCGTGTACCACTCGGAGACGCCGGAGTTGGTGATCCAGGCCTTCGTGCCGTTGAGCACCCAGCTGTCGCCCTCGAGGCGGGCGCGGGTCTTCATCGCTGCGGCGTCCGAACCGGCCTCACGCTCGGAGAGCCCGTAGCTGATCATCGCGTGGCCGCCGGCGATCGAGGGCAGCACCTTCCGCTTCACGTCCTCCGACGCCGACAGGATGATCGGCATCGACCCGAGCTTGTTGACGGCCGGGATGAGCGAGGCGCTCGCGTCGACCCGGGCGACCTCCTCGATCACGATGCACGTGGCGATCGCGTCGGCACCCTCGCCGCCATAGGCCTCGGGGATGTGCGTGGCGTGGAAGCCGGCCGCGGTCAGGGCCTTCTGCGCCTCGACGGGGAAGCGCGAATCGGCGTCCACCTCGGCGGCGAAGGGGGCGATCTCCCGCTCCGCGATGTCGCGGACCGCGGCCCGGATCGCGTCGTGCTCTTCGGTCAGCGCGTACAGCATGGCGTCGTTGTTACCCACGAGTACGAGGATAAGCCGGGAGCTACTCGTCGGCTGCGAGGCGCTCCTGCAGGGCGGCATCCCGGGCCACCACCGACTCCGCGAGCGCGGCCTGGAAGCGGGTCACCGCTGCGCGCAGGGTGTCGTCGCCGGCGGCGAGGATCCGGACGGCGAGCAGCCCGGCGTTACGGCCACCCCCGATCCCCACCGTCGCGACGGGCACGCCCGCAGGCATCTGCACGATCGAGAGCAGGCTGTCCAGGCCGTCCAGCCGGTCCAGCGGGCGCGGCACGCCGATGACGGGCAGTGGGGTCGCCGCGGCCACCATGCCGGGGAGGTGTGCCGCTCCGCCGGCGCCGGCGATGAGCACCCGCAAGCCGCGGTCGGCGGCCGCCTCGGCGTAGTCCAGCATCCGGCGCGGCGTGCGGTGGGCGGAGAGGACGTGCGCCTCGTAGGGCACGCCGAATTCGTCGAGGGCGGCTGCCGCCGGCTCCATCACCGGCCAGTCGGAGTCACTGCCCATCACGATGCCGACGACCGGCTCACTCATGCCGCGCTCCTCGCTGTTCGTCCGCGTGCTGACCGTGCTGACCGTGCGCGTCGTCCTCGAAGGCGAACGCCGGGTCGACCACGCCGTCGGCCAGGTACCGCGCCGCGGCGACGGCCCGGGCACGCACCTCGGCGAGGTCGGACCCGAGCGCGGTGACGTGGCCGAGCTTCCGGCCAGGGCGCTGGCCCTTGCCGTACCAGTGCAGCTTGACGTCGGGCCAGTGCGCCATGAAGTGGTGGATGCGCTCGTCGAGGCCTGGCCCGTTCCAGGTGGGCTCTGCGGCGGCACCGCCCAGCACGTTCGCCATGACCACGACCGGCGCGGTCATCGCCGTGGCACCCAGCGGGTAGTCCAGGACCGCTCGCAGGTGCTGCTCGAACTGGCTGGTCCGCGACCCCTCGATCGTCCAGTGGCCGGAGTTGTGCGGCCGCATGGCCAGTTCGTTGACCAGGACACCGTCGGCGGTCTGGAAGAGCTCGACGGCGAGCATGCCGACGACCCCGAGCCGGTCGGCGATCCGGACGGCGAGTTCCTGGGCGTGCGTCGCGAGCTCGTCGGGCAGCCCGGGTGCCGGCGCGAAAACCTCCGCGCAAACGCCGTCCCGCTGCACGGTCTCGACGACCGGCCAGACCGCCACCTGCCCGAACGGCGAGCGGGCCACCTGGGCGGACAGTTCGCGCACCATGGCCACCCGCTCCTCCACGAGCAGCGGACCGTGGGCATCGATCAGCGCCTCCGCCTCGTCGGGGCCGGACACCAGGAACACCCCCTTCCCGTCGTACCCGCCGCGGGGGGTCTTCAGGATCACCGGCCAGCCGTGCTCCGCGGCGAAGGCCGCGACATCGCCGGCGGTCTCGGCCGCCGCCCACGCCGGCTGCGGCTCGCCCGCGTCGGCCAGGGCCCGGCGCAGCACCAGCTTGTCCTGCGCGTGCACCAGGGC
>JAODNN010000046.1 GCA_025465355.1 Blastococcus sp.
CCTACTGCATCGAAGGCACCGAACTGCATCGCCGGCAGATCGACGAGTACCTCTCCCGCTCCCTGATGCTCGTCACCGCGCTCTCGCCGGAAATCGGCTACGACAAAGCAAGCCGGATCGCACACAAGGCTGACGACGAGGGGACCACCCTGCGCGAAGCCGCCCTCGCCACCGGCTACATCTCCGAAAAGGACTTCGACCGCATCGTCGACCCCAAGAAAATGGTCCACCTCGACCACTGAGCCCGTAACGCTCCAGAATGGCTCGCGCTCAAAGAGACGGCGTCAGCACAGGGGTGACGAAGAGGCCCTTGGAGCACGAGGGCCGAGTGAAGGCCGGCAGTCCGGCGAACGCGGCGAGCGAACCCGTCCCGGCCGGCGTGAGAAAGCTCCGACGATTGAGGGGCTCTGGGCGGAAGGGCTGACGTGAAGTCATGGGGCTGTGCGTCCTGGTCGGTTCCTGGATCCACGGTGCCGTCGGAGCCGGTGCGAGGTGGTCAGGAGATTGGCGTGGCGAAGTAATCACCGTGCTCCAGGTCGTCGAGCAGTGTCGGGTGGGTGGGCGACCAGCCGAGCAGCTCCTGCGTGTAAGAGCTGGAGACGGGCGCGTCGAGCCCGTAGACAGTGGCCATGAACGGGCTTGCGAAGTGCGCGGCAGCCTCGTCCGGGGTCAGCGAGACCGCGGGCAGATCGAGGGCTCGAGCGATCGTCTCCGCGATGCTCTTCAGGGTGACGCCGCTTTCGGCTACTCCGTGCAGCACGCTGCCTGCAGGAGCCTTCTCCAACGCCAGGCGGAACAGGCTGGCCGCGTCGAGCCGATGTACCGCGGGCCACCGGTTGGTGCCGTCGCCGACGTAGGCGGACATGCCGGTCGTTCGTGCGGTGGCGACGAGCATGCCGATGAAGCCGTAGTCCCCGGGGCCGTGGACGGTAGGAGCGAGCCGGACCACGCTCGCGCGTACTCCCTGGGCGGCGAAGCCCAGGCAAGCTCGCTCGCCCGGGATCCGGAAGCCGGCGATCCCGGCCGGGTCGGGCTCGTCCTTCTCGGCGCTCTTCCGGCCGGCGGCCATGACCAGCGTGCCGGAGGTGCTGACGAACGGCTTGCCCGAGTGTTCCAACGCTTGGCCGAGCGTCTCGATCGCGGTCCGGTCGCGCCTCATCATGTCGTCGGGGTCGGCGAAGTCGCCGCCGAAGGCCATGTGCAGGACGCCGTCGGCGGCTTCGGCGCCGCTCCGCAGGCTGTCGAGGTCTTCCAGGGAGCCGCGGTGTGGTGTGGCGCCCAGCGACTCCAGCCGAGCGGCGGCGGTATCCGAGCGCGCCAGACCGGTGACGGTGTGGCCGGCCGCGACGAGCTCAGCGACGATGGCGGGGCCGGTCAGGCCGGAACCACCGGTAGCGAAGACATGCATGAAACACTCTCCCACTTAACGCCAGTGACTGGCGCTACGTAGCGCCAGTCGCCGACTCTACACGTTGCGCCAGTCACTGGCGCAACGTGGCGTCGGTCACTGACACATGCGGTAGCCTCGGGGGGTGCCACGGAGCGGAGCAGAAGCGCGCCGCCGCCTTCAGCAGGCGGCCCTGGAGCTGTACCGGGAACGCGGGTTCGACCAGACCACCACGGCTGAGATCGCCGCCCGGGCCGGTGTCAACGAGCGCACGTTCTTCCGGCACTTCCCGGACAAGCGCGAGGTGCTCTTCGACGGCGAAGCCGCCCTGCGCGCCGCGCTGATGCAGGCGGTCGCCGAAGCGCCCGATGGTCTGCAGCCGCTCGAAATACTGCTCTGCGCCTTCCGGAAAGCCGGACGGATCCTTGAGGACAACCGCCCGTTCTCCGAACCACGACTAGAAGTCATCGCCGTGACACCAGCGCTCCGCGAACGCGAGTTGGCCAAGGCCGCGTCGCTCACCGAAGCCGTAGCGGAGGCGCTGCGGCAGCGCGATGTCGCCGACCGGCTGGCCGGCCTGGCTGCTCAGACCGGCTGGGCCGCCTTTCATCAAGCGGCCCAAGCCTGGATCGACGACCCCTCACAGAGCTTGGACGCGCATCTCTCCCGAGCCTTCGACGATCTGCGCGCCCTCTCCACGACCGCCCTACCGACGAAGGCATGCCCCGGAGGCTGATACCGCCCCGCCAGCGGTCACCGATCGTCGCGACTGGACCGCGTCACGAATGCAACTTCAAGGCCTAGGTGTACTGAGCACACACGTTGGTGACACGCCGGTCAGAAGGCACGGCCGCGCTTTTTCGGATCCAGACGGCCACGCCGTGACTCCGCCTGCCAGCCCGGTCAGCGGTGCCGTCGCTGCCGGGGGTGAGGACGATGGCTCCCAGCTCAGAGCTCGCGGCCGGCCTTCGGCACCGACAGCCCTGTTCGGTCCAGGCGGCAACGCTCAGGTTGCGGCGTGCCGCCGCGTCGACTGGGAGGACGCCGGTAGGTCACGGTTGCCGGGCGGACGCCGTGGACGGGCGGGGGGCGTTGAGCAGGCTGGCGAGCAGTTGGAGTCGCTCGTCGTCGGGCCCGCCCTCTTCGGCGGTGAAGACAATCAGCATCGGG
>JAODNN010000063.1 GCA_025465355.1 Blastococcus sp.
TGCGCTCCGCTACACGCGCGTCAACGGCATCCCGACCCTGGGCCTGTGCCTCGGCATGCAGTGCATGGTCATCGAGGTCGCCCGCGACCTCGCCGGGCTGGAGAAGGCCAACTCGGCCGAGTTCGATTCCGACACCCCGGATCCCGTCATCGCGACGATGGCCAGCCAGGTCGACGTCATCTCCGGTGAGCGCGGGATGGGCGGCACGATGCGGCTGGGCAGCTACCCGGCCGTCCTGCAGAAGGGCTCCGTGGTCGCGGAGGCCTATGGCAGCAGCGAGGTGACCGAGCGGCACCGGCACCGCTACGAGGTCAACAACGACTACCGCGACCGGCTGAGCGAGGCCGGGCTGGTGTTCTCCGGAACCTCGCCGGACGGGCTGCTGGTCGAGTTCGCGGAACTGCCCCGCGACGTGCACCCGTTCTTCGTCGGGACGCAGGCTCACCCCGAGCTCAAGAGCCGCCCGACCCGGCCGCACCCGCTGTTCCGGGGCTTCGTGCAGGCCGCGGTGGAGTACCAGGAGGCCGCCCGGCTCCCGGTGCCGATCGACGACGAGGCGGAAAAGGTCGGCATCTGATGGGAGAAGGTCCCGGGCAGCCGCACGAGTTCCGGGTCCTCGCCAGCGAGAACGTGTACGAGGGACACGTGATCACGCTGCGTCGGGACACCGTGGCCATGCCCGGGGGTGGGAGCAGCGTCCGGGAGATCGTGCACCACCCCGGCGCCGTCGCTGTCGTGGCGATCGACGAGAACGACCGCGTCGTCCTGCTCCGCCAGTACCGCCACCCGGTCGGCCGGCACCTCTGGGAGCTGCCCGCAGGCCTGCGCGACGAGGCCGGCGAACCGCCCCTGGAGACCGCGAAGCGCGAGCTCGCGGAAGAGGCGCTGCTGGCCGCGGGTCGCTGGTCGCTGCTGGCGTCGTCGTACAGCACTCCTGGCTTCTGCGACGAGCTCGTGGAGATCTACCTTGCCGAGGAGCTCACTGCGGTCGACCGGCCGGAGTCGTTCGTCGTCGAGCACGAGGAAGCGGACATGACCCTCGAGTGGGTGCCGCTCGCCGACGCCGTCCAGCGGGTGTTCGACGGTGACATCCGGAACGCCAGCGCCATCATCGGGCTGCTGGCGACGGCGCAGGCGCGGACCGCACACCCCCGGCTGCGGCCCGCCGACGCCACCTGAGTCACCGCGGTCATCCTTCCGGGTGCGCGCAGGGGGAGCGCGATTCGCGCCCCGCGTGTCCAGGCCTCCCACAGGTTCGTGCCTAGACTCCGCTCGAGGCCCGTCCGGACCGGGCGGCCCACGATGCGGTGGGGGAACCCGTCACCCTCGGGGAGCGTCCCGCCAGACCGGAGCCGAACGATGCGCGTGGGTGTTCCCCGCGAGGTCAAGAACCGCGAGTACCGGGTCGCGCTCACTCCTGCCGGGGTGACCGAACTCGTCCGTGCCGGCCACACGGTGCTCGTCGAGCGGGATGCGGGAGAGGGGTCGTCGATCCCCGACGCCGACTTCACCGCCGCCGGCGCGCGGATCGTCGCGCACGCCGACGACGTCTGGGCCGACGCCGACCTGGTGCTCAAGGTCAAGGAACCGGTCGCCGAGGAGTATCACCGACTCCGCGCCGACCAGACGCTTTTCACCTACCTGCACCTGGCGGCGTCGAAGGAGTGCACCGACGCCCTGATCGTCTCGGGCACCACCGCGATCGCCTACGAGACGGTGCAGACGCCGGACGGGGCCCTCCCGCTGCTCGCCCCCATGTCGGAGGTCGCCGGGCGGATGGCGCCCCAGGTGGGAGCGCACAGCCTCGAGCGCGCGCACGGCGGCCGGGGAGTGCTGCTCGGCGGCGTCTCGGGCGTCTACGCCGCCAAGGTGGTCGTGATCGGCGCCGGCGTCTCGGGGATGAACGCGGCCGCGATCGCCCTGGGCATGCAGGCCGAGGTGATCGTGCTCGACCGCGACATCGACAAGCTGCGCGCGGCCGACCGGATCTACCAGGGCCACCTGCAGACCGTGGCGTCGAACGCCTACGAGGTCGAGCAGGCCGTCCTCGACGCCGACCTCGTCATCGGTGCGGTGCTGGTGCCCGGGGCCAAGGCACCCACGCTGATCAGCAACGACCTGGTCAGCCGGATGAAGCCGGGCTCGGTGCTCGTCGACATCGCCGTCGACCAGGGCGGTTGTTTCGAGGACACCCGCCCCACCACCCACGACGACCCGACGTACCGGGTGCACGACTCGATCTTCTACTGCGTGGCCAACATGCCGGGCGCGGTCCCCAACACCTCCACGCACGCGCTCACCAACGTGACGTTGCCCTACGTCATGGCGCTGGCCAACGACGGCACCGCCGCCGCGGTCGCGAGCAACCGCGCCCTGGCGCACGGGGTCAATGTCGTTGCCGGCCAGATCGTGCTGCCGGAGGTGGCCCAGGCCCACGGCATGCCCGTCGTCCCGCTCGCGGAGGTGCTGCACTGACCAGCCTCGCCGAGGATCAGCCGCCGCCCACCGCACCCCGGGGCGGGCCTGCCGTCGAACGCGTCGTCACCGGGTACCTCGACCATCTCACGGTCGAACGCGGCCTGGCGGCCAACACGATCGCCTCCTACCGCCGCGACCTGCGCCGGTACACCGAGTACCTCGCCGGTGCGGGTCTGCGCGGCCTGGGCGAGATCACCGAGTCCGACGTCTCCGGTTTCCTCGGCGCCCTCCGGCAGGGGAACGACGACCATCCGCCGCTGTCGGCCACGTCGGCGGCCCGCGCGGTGGTCGCCGTCCGCGGGCTGCACCGGTTCGCGCTGCTCGACGGGATCGTGACCGACGACGTGGCGCACGAAGTCCGCCCGCCGGCGCCGGCCCGGCGGCTGCCGAAAGCGGTGCCGGTCGAGTCGGTGGTCGCGCTGATCGAGGCCGCCGGTGCGCTCGAGGGTCCTCGGGGGCTGCGCGATCGGGCACTGCTGGAGCTGCTCTACGGCACCGGCGCCCGTATCTCCGAGGCGGTGGGGCTGGCGGTCGACGATCTGGACCGCGGCCAGGCGGCGGTGCGGCTGGCCGGCAAGGGCGGAAAGGAGCGCGTCGTCCCGGTGGGGAGCTACGCCCTCCGCGCGGTCGAGGACTACCTCGTGCGGGCCCGGCCGGCGCTCGCCGCCACCGGCAAGGCCGGCCTGCGCGGCGGGACGATGTTCCTCAACGTGCGGGGCGGTCCGCTGTCCCGGCAGAGCGCCTGGGCCATCCTCCGGTCCGCCGCCGAGCGTGCGGGGCTGACGGCGGAGATCTCCCCGCACACGCTTCGGCACTCGTTCGCGACCCACCTGCTCGACGGCGGGGCCGACGTCCGGGTCGTCCAGGAACTACTCGGCCACGCCTCCGTGACGACGACGCAGGTGTACACGCTGGTCACTGTGGACCGGTTGCGCGAGGTCTATGCCACGAGTCACCCCCGGGCCCTGACCTGACAGCCATCCTCCCACCTTCTTGTCAGAGATGGCCGGTTGTTTCGGCTTAACTCGGGCTAACGGTTGGCACACATCGACAGGTCGACACTCGGCGCGGCGTGCCTGCTTGGGAAGTGTGATCACACTCCCTAGCGTCGGCGTCACCCGAGCGGGCAGGACGGCTGACCGCATCCGGACTCCGGGATCGGGCACGAGGTGGAGGCAACAGACCCATGGCTACCCGAGCGGACGCGGCCTCCGCCGTCGTGCGCCCGCACGACAGCGGCAGGGAGATGGGCGCGGCTTCGCGGCAGGACCCCGCGCGTGTGCGGCAGCGTCCCCTGCCCGAGCCGAAGCCCCTGACCGAGCACGGCCCGGCCCGCATCATCGCGATGTGCAACCAGAAGGGCGGCGTCGGCAAGACGACGTCCACCATCAACCTGGGTGCGGCGCTGACCGAGTACGGCCGGCGCGTTCTGCTGATCGACCTCGACCCGCAGGGTGCGCTCTCGGTGGGTCTGGGGATCCCGGCGCAGAACATGGACCGCACGATCTACAACGCCCTGATGGAACGGCAGACGACGCTCGCCGACGTCCGCGTGCCCACCGACATCCCGGGCCTGGACCTGGTGCCGAGCAACATCGACCTGTCGGCCGCCGAGGTGCAGCTGGTCAGCGAGGTGGCCCGTGAGCAGACCCTGCTCCGGGTGCTCGCCGACGTGCGCAACGACTACGACTACATCCTGATCGACTGCCAGCCCTCGCTGGGGCTACTGACCGTCAACGCGCTCACTGCGGCGCAGGGTGTGATCATCCCGCTCGAGTGCGAGTTCTTCTCGCTGCGCGGGGTGGCCCTCCTGGTCGACACGATCGACAAGGTGAAGGAGCGGCTCAATCCGTCGCTGGAGATCTCAGGGATCCTCGCGACGATGTACGACTCCCGGACGGTGCACTGCCGCGAGGTGTTCAGCCGCGTGGTCGAGGCCTTCGACGACACGGTGTTCAAGACCGTCATCCAGCGCACCGTGCGGTTCCCGGAGACCACCGTCGCCGGGCAGCCGATCACCACGTGGGCGCCCACGTCCTCGGGCGCCTCGGCGTACCGGGACCTCGCCAAGGAGGTGCTGGCTCTGTGACACGCCGGCCTGTTCTCCCCGGGGCCTCTGAGCTGTTCCGGCGCACCGACACCGCGCCGTCGGTCCCCGAGATCACCGAACTACCCAGCATCAGCACGACCACCAGCTCGCCGGCGTTGCGGCATGGGCAGGGTGGCCGGCGGTCGGACGAGGCGGGGGACACCCAGTCGGGCGCGCCCTTGACCCTGGTGCCCGGGGGCGCGGCGACGTCCGTCGACGACCTCGCGTCCTTCCGGAGCGGTGGCCAGCCTGCGTCCCCGTCGCCGCAGGTCCTGCAGCCGAGCGTGCCCACGCGCGGCCGGCCGGTGCGCAACCGCAATGACCGCACCAAGCACGACGAGAAGATCACCGTCTACATCTCCGCCGACGACCTGGTGGCGCTGGAGACCGCCCGCCTGTCGCTGCGGGCTCAGCACGGCGTCGCCGCGGACCGCGGCCGGATCGTCCGCGAGGCCATCTCGGTGCTCCTGGCAGACCTGTCCGAGCGTGGAGACGAGTCGGTGCTCGTGCGGCGGCTTCGCGGGAACTGACGCCGCCGACGCCTACGCTCGGCGTCCGTGAGCAGCAGTCCCGGGACGGTACCGACGGCCGACGACGCCCACGGCGCCGTTGCCGCGGGTGCGGTCGACGCCGTGACCGCTGCGGCCCCGGCGCGGTTCACCGTCCGGCTGACCAACTTCGAGGGTCCGTTCGACCTGCTGCTGCAGCTGATCGGCAAGCACAAGCTCGACGTCACCGAGATCGCCCTGTCGCGGGTGACCGACGAGTTCATCGCGCACCTTCGCGCGCTCGGCAACGAGCTCGACCTCGATCAGGCCAGCGAGTTCCTCGTGGTGGCCTCCACCCTGCTCGACCTCAAGGCCGCCCGGCTCCTGCCGGCTGCCGACGTCGAGGACGAGGAGGACCTCGAGCTGCTCGAGGCCCGCGACCTGCTCTTCGCCCGGTTGCTCCAGTACAGGGCGTACAAGCAGGCCGCCCGGTTCCTGCGGGACCGGGAGACCGAGGCAGCCCACCGTTTTCCCCGCGAGGCCGGGCTGGAACCGCGGTTCGCCGACCTGATGCCCGAGGTGCTGCTCGACCTGACCCCGGAGCAGTTCGCCGAGCTCGCCGCGCGCGTGCTGACGCCGAAGAAGCCGGAGGTCGTCAGCGTCTCCCACCTGCACGCCCCGGCGGTGAGCGTCGCCGAGCAACTGCTCGTGGTGCGCAACCAGCTCCTTCGGGCGGGGACGGCGACGTTCCGGGCGCTGACCGCCGACTGCAGGCACACCCTCGAGGTGGTCGCCCGCTTCCTGGCGCTGCTCGAGCTGTACCGGCAGCAGCGGGTGACCTTCGAACAGCTGACGCCGTTGGGTGAGTTGCACGTCCGGTGGACCGGTGGGAGCGCGGCGGAGCCGGATGCCGACGAGCCCGCTGGTGCCGACGGGCACGCTGTCGATGAGGAGTACGAGTGAACGGGGAGAACGAGCTGGACGAGATCCGCGAGGAAGCCCACGGCGAGCGCGACCTGGCGAAGGCGCCGATCTCATGGGACGCGCTGGCCGCGGAGCTGTCGGCTACGCGCGAGGAGTCCGAGCGGCGCGGGGACGCTGACCCGGGCACCTGGGATGCCGTGGCGGCGGAGTTGGCGGCGCGGGTCGCCGATCGTCCGGTCGAGGAGTCGCCGGCGCCGAGCCCGGTCGAGGACCCTGCGGAGAACGAGCCGGCCGACGATGTGCCGCCCGAGGACCCCGCCCCGCCCGACGTGCCCGCCGGTGAGCCGGCCCTGGAGGACGCGGCCGGCCACGGAGCCGACGAGCCGATCGCGCTGTCGCCCGAGGAGCTGCGCGGTGGGCTCGAGGCGCTGCTGTTCGTGATGGACAACCCCGTGGACGAGCAGACGCTTGCGGCCACCCTGAGGTCCACGGCCGAGGAGGTGCGCAGCGGGCTGGCGGCCCTCGCCGAGGGTTACGACGAGCGCCGGGCCGGCATCACCCTGCGCCGGGTGGGTGAGGGGTGGCGGCTCTACACCCGTGACGAGCATGCGCCCGTCGTCGAGCGGTACCTGATCGACGGCCAGCGCAGCCGGCTCACGCAGGCGGCGTTGGAGACCCTCGCCGTCATCGCGTATCGGCAGCCGGTCACCCGTGCCCGGATCTCGGCGATCCGCGGCGTCGGGGTGGACGGCGTCATGCGAACGCTCCTCGCCCGGGGGCTGGTGTACGAGGTCGGCCCCGACCCGGACAGCGGCGGTGGCCTGTACGCGACGACGCCGCTGTTCCTGGAGCGACTCGGGCTGCGGGGCCTCGACGAGCTGCCCGAGCTCGCGCCGTTGCTGCCGGAGACGGCGACCGTGCTCGACGAGCACCCGGACGCCTGACCCGCCCGAGGGACTTTCGGCGCCGAAAGTCCGGGGCAGGGCTCCGGCCGTCAGGGCGGCGGCGCCGCGGGTGGGAGACTGGTGGCGATGAACACCGCGACTCCGGACGACGAGACCACGACCGCGGCCGGTGAGGGCTGGTCCGAGGACATGGAGCTCGCGCCGGTCCACCCGAGTGACCGGGAACGCGAGGACACCGGGGAGGAGCGCCAGGGGGAGCGGCTGCAAAAGGTGCTCGCCCGCGCCGGCGTCGGCTCCCGCCGGGTGTCCGAGGACTTGATCGAGGCAGGGCGGATCAGCGTGAACGGCGCGCAGGTCCGCGTGCAGGGGATGCGGGTCGACCCCGCGGTGGACAAGATCGCCGTGGACGGCGTCCGCATCGAGATCCGCGACGACCGCGTCACCTATGCCATGAACAAGCCCCCGGGTGTGATCACCGCGATGAGCGACGACCGCAACCGGCCGACCGTCGGCGACATGGTGGGCGACCTGGCCAAGGGGCTGACGCACGTCGGCCGGCTCGACCAGGACACCGAGGGCCTGCTGCTCCTGACCAACGACGGCGAGCTGGCCCACCGGCTGGCCCACCCCTCGTACGAGGTGCGCAAGACCTACCTGGCGCAGGTGTCGGGCTCGGTGCCCCGTGATCTGGCTCGCCGTCTCCGGGCCGGCGTGCAACTCGACGACGGCCCGGTGAAGGTCGACGCGTTCCGCGTCGTGGACACCCACGCCGGCCAGTCCGTGGTCGAGGTCGTGCTCCATGAAGGCCGCAAGCACATCGTCCGGCGGCTGCTGGCGCACGTCGGCCTGCCGGTCTCCCGGCTCACCCGGACCGCCATCGGCCCGATCGAGCTGCGGGCCATGCGGTCGGGCACCATCCGCAAGCTCAGCCGCGCCGAGGTCGGCGCCATCGAGGAGCTCGTCGGTCTCTGAGGCGTTCCCGCGGGAACGCTCCCGGCCGGCTGTGCTGACGTGGCCGGGGTCCTCGGCGCGCTCGAACCTAGACTCAGGAGGGTCCGGCGATCCGGACACCGCCGATCGAACGAGGAGAGTGCATGGCCGTCCGAGCCATCCGGGGCGCGACGCAGGTCGACGCCGACGACCGGGAGCAGGTGCTCGAGGCGACCCGCGAGCTGGTCAGCGCGGTGCTGGAACGCAACGCTCTCGACCACGACGACCTGATCAGCATCCTGTTCACCGCCACCCCCGACCTCGTGTCGGAGTTCCCGGCGCTGGCCGCCCGAGAGCTCGGCCTGGGCGATGTCCCGCTGATGTGCGCTACCGAGATCGGCGTACCGCACGCCCTTCCCCGGGTGCTGCGGCTCATGGCGCACGTGGAGACGGGGCGGCCACGCGCCGACATCCAGCACGTGTACCTCCGCGGTGCCACCGCCCTGCGACGGGACATCGCCCAATGAGTGGGCATCGCCGCGAGCGCCGGCGAGCGAGCAGCGGAGCGAACGTGCTGCGGAGCAGCGAGATGACGCAGTGAGTACCTTCCGCGGGCAGATCAGCCTCGACGGGCCGTCCGGGACGGGGAAGTCCAGCGTCGCCCGTGCCGTCGCCGCCCGGCTCGGCGCCTCCTACCTGGACACGGGCGCCATGTACCGCGCGGCCACGGTCGCGGTGCTCGACGCCGGCGTCGATCCGGAGGACGCCGACGCGGTGGCCAGGGTCGTTGCCGCGGCGCGGATCGAGGTCGGGACGACGGCCGGTACCGAGTTGGTCCGGGTGGACGGCGTGGACGTGGCCAAGCGGATCCGCGGCGCGGAGGTGACCCGGGTGGTCTCGCCGGTCTCGGCGGTGCCCGCGGTGCGCCGTCAGCTGGTGGACCAGCAGCGGTCCCTCGTGGCCGAAGCGGATGCCGTCGTCGTGGAGGGCCGGGACATCGGCACCGTCGTGCTGCCCGAAGCCACGCTGAAGATCTACCTGACCGCCGCGCCGGAGGTCCGCGCACAGCGGCGCGCCGGGCAGCTGGGCATCCGCGACGCCGCCGAGGTGGCGGAGCTCACCAAGGACCTCCGCCGGCGGGACGAGTACGACAGCAGCCGTGCCGACAGCCCGCTGCGGCCGGCGGCCGACGCGGTGATCGTCGACAGCACGAAGCTGGACCGACGCGCGGTCGTGGACCGGGTGGTCGCGCTCGCCGAGTCCGCCGTCGGGGCGGGGGAGCGCTCGTGACCGGCCCCGAGGAGAACGGCGGCCCGCTGCCGGTCGTCGCGATCGTGGGCCGGCCCAACGTCGGCAAGTCGACGCTGGTCAACCGCTTCCTGGGTCGCCGCGCCGCCGTCGTCCAGGACATCCCTGGCGTGACGCGGGACCGCATCGCGTACGAGGCGCTGTGGAACGGCAAGCGGTTCACCATCGTGGACACGGGTGGCTGGGAGCCGAAGGCCAGTGGGCTCGCGGGTGCGATCGCCCGACAGGCCGAGTACGCGATGAAGACCGCCGACGTGATCGTGCTCGTCGTCGATGCCACCGTGGGCGCCACCGAAACCGACCTCGCCGCGGCGAGGGTGCTGCGGCGCAGCGACCGGCCGGTGATCCTCGTTGCCAACAAGATCGACGACGAGCGCAGCGAGGCCAACGCCGCCGAGCTGTGGTCGCTCGGTCTGGGGGAGCCGCAGCCGGTCAGCGCGCTGCACGGCCGCAGCAGCGGCGACCTGCTGGACCTCGTCCTCGACGCGCTGCCCGAGGCGCCGCGCGAGACGGGGGAGGAGACGGGTCCCCGCCGGGTGGCCCTGGTCGGGCGGCCCAACGTCGGCAAGTCGAGCCTGCTCAACCGGCTGGCCAAGGACGAGCGGTCGGTCGTCGACTCGGTCGCCGGCACCACCGTGGACCCGGTCGACTCGATCGTGACCCTCGACAACGAGGACTGGCAGTTCGTCGACACCGCCGGATTGCGCCGCAAGGTCAACACGGCGAGCGGAACCGAGTACTACGCCAGCCTGCGCACCGAGGCCGCCATCCAGGCCGCCGAGGTCGCGGTCGTCCTCCTCGCGGCCGACGAGGTGATCAGCGAGCAGGACCAGCGGGTCATCACGCAGGTGGTCGAGGCCGGGCGTGCCCTGGTGCTCGCGATCAACAAGTGGGACACCCTCGACGAGGACCGGCACGATCAGCTGGAGCGTGAGATCGAGCGCGACCTTGCCCGGGTGCGCTGGGCGAGTCGGGTGAACATCTCGGCTGCCACCGGCCGTGGGGTGAACAAGCTCGCCGAGCACCTTCGGGCGGCACTGGCCTCCTGGGAGAAGCGGATCCCGACGGCGGAGCTGAACTCGTTCGTCCGGGCCCTGGTACAGGAGACCCCCCCACCGGCCCGTGGCGGGCGTGCGCCGAAGATCAAGTACGTGACGCAGGCCGACGTCCGGCCCCCGCGTTTCGTGGTGTTCTCCACCGGTTTCCTGGAGGCCGGCTACCGACGCTTCCTCGAGCGCAAGCTGCGGGAACAGTTCGGTTTCGCCGGGACGCCGATCGAGGTGTCGGTCAAGGTCCGCGAGGGCCGGGGGAACGGCAAGAAGAGCTGAACCACCGAGCAGGGCGCACGGGGGCGTGCGGTAACCTGCTCGGGCGGTCGTCGCGCGGCCCGGGTTCGCCTGGGATGCCACGCGGCGCGCGGGCTGTAGCGCAGCTTGGTAGCGCACTTGACTGGGGGTCAAGGGGTCGCAGGTTCAAATCCTGTCAGCCCGACAGTGAAACTGCAGGTCAGAGGCGGGTCGGCCGAAAGGTCCGGCCCGCCTCTCGCGTGAGTACAGCAACCGGTACAGCAACGCGGTCGGCGTACAGCACTGTCACCAGTTGAGTGCCGCGTCGAGCCGGTCGGCGGCTTCGCGCTTCTGCTCGGGCGCGACGTGGCTGTAGATGTCCGCGGTGATCGCGTAGGACGAATGGCCGAGGTGTTCCTGGACAACCTTGGTGTGGGTGCCGGCGGCGAGCAGGAAGCTGGCCGTGGAGTGCCGGAGCGTGTGCAGGTGGACGCCGCGGAGGCCGGCCCGTTGAGCGAGAAGCTCGAACCGCCGCAGCACGTTGCGGGGCTCGAGCGGCGTGCCGATCTCGGTGGTGAAGACCAGGTCGCTGTCCTTCCACACTTCTTGGGCCGCGTCCCGGTCCATGGCTTGGCGGGTCTGGTGGGCGCGCAGCACGTCCACGGCCGAGCGGGGGAGTGGCACTGCCCGGCGGGACTTCTCCGTCTTCGGTTCGCCGAGCTGGAGACCCTTCGACGTGCGCGTCAGGGTCCACCGCACCCGCAGAGCGCCCCCGTCGAGGTCGACGTCGGACCAGTGCAGTCCGAGGGCTTCGCCGCGGCGGAGTCCGGTCGCCAGCATGAGGCGAAACAACGCTTCGAGCCGGTCGCCCCGGATGGCCTCCAGGAGCCGGTGGGCGTCGTCCGCGGTGAGGTAGGCGGCGTCCTGGCGTTCGACGGCGGGTCGCTTGACCACTGCCGCGGGGTTGCGGCGAAGGAGCCCGTCGCGCACGGCGACGTCCAGCGCTCCGCGCAGCACCGTGTAGATGGTGCGCACCGTCGAGGGCGCGAGGCCCTGCTCGCGCTTCGCGACGATGAGGGCCTCGACGTCCGACGGCCGGATGCGGTCCAGCGTCCGTCCGCCGAGGGTCGGCGCCAGGTGCGTGCGGGCGATGCGCTCGTACAGATCGATGGTTGCCTGTTTCCGGTCACTGGCCGGGAGAGCCTTCGCTATCCAGTCGTCCAGCCACGCGGTGAGCGTCATGGTCGCGTCCTTGATCGGCGCTCCCGCTTCGAGCCGGTCGTGCATCTCCTTGAGCTTCGCGCGAACTTCGGTCTGAGACGCGCCGTAGACGGTGCGACGCTTCGGCGTTCCGTACTCGTCGCGGTAGCTCAGCTCGCTGGACCACTTCCCGTCGGCCCGCCGAAAGATCGAGCCTTCGCCGTTCGCTCGCTTGGCCATGTCCTGCTCCGATCGCGCCGACCGTTTCGGACGGGTGGTCGCCCGGCCGCCTGTTGATGAGGGGGCGGTCAGTGTTGGGTACCGGTCTGACAGCCGGTCCGGGCTACGTGGTCTCGGCCGGCGCGATCCCCAGATCGAACAGTCCGCCTTGCGTCGCGGTCGTCCGCCGGCGTCGCCGGCGGTCATCTGGACGGCTCACCGGGGCGGGTGGCGGCGGGGGAGCCTCGAGTCGGTCCACGTAACGCTCGAGTTCTGCGTGGGAGAGCCGGCAGCTGCGGCCGATGTGGACCGGATGTAGTTCGCCGGCCTTCATCAGCGCGAAGACCGTCGTGCGGCCGACGCGGAGGACCTTCGCGGCTTCCTCCGGGGTCAACAGGAGGGGATCGCTGGCCAGCACGTCGGGAAGCCGTTGCGGTTTGCTCAGCTTGGGTCTTGCGCGGTCTCGTTCGGACTCGGACGTCGGGTGGGCAGTCATGCCCCTAGATGGCGCCAGGAAAGTCCGATTGGTGACAGCAGGAGCGGGGCGAATTGTCCGACGGTGAGCCCTCGCGGCCCGGGACGGACTGATCGGCGCTGCGGATGAGGGCACCGAATCAGGGGTGACAAGCCGCCTGGTCCATGTCACCCGCCGGGTTCTTTCCACGTCACCCCTCGGCGCACGGGCCCGGACCCCCGCTTGCGTGGGATCGAGCAGGGACTCGGTCCGGGTCATCTGCCTGTCAGGCTGCGGACGAATGGCCGTCGGTTGTACACGTCGTGAACGGCATTGAGTGCCTCAGCGAGGGCGAGAGGGTCACGGTCGTAGATCCGGCCGTCCTCGAGTTGACGGACCAGGTCGCCGAGCACACGGTGCCAGTCCTGCCGTCTGGGCGCGATCGGCGTGGGGATCTCGACGCGCCGCTCGACGACCCGGACGGCGGCCAGGCCCTAGGCGGCCGCCCGGGACTGCTCCCACGCTCGCTGCCGGCACGACCGCGAGCACCACTTCGGGAGCCGCCCGGTGGCCTTGACGGCGATCGGACCTGTGCACCAGCCGCACGTTCGTGTGGCCGACCGCCGCGGCGGCGTCCCGGTGCCCTCCTGCGGCGTTGGGGCTGCGCCGGTTTCGGCGGCGGCGGTTGTGCCCGACCGCGGTCTCGCGCTACGCGCCGGCCGTTGGCTCTGGCCTGTCCGCCTGTGGCGTCTGCTCATGCTGCAGATGGTCCAGACGCCTGTGCCGCACCCTGTCACCCCGATCCGTCACGACGGATCGACGGAGGCCGGTGCATGAGGTGTAGTCCTTTGCGATCTTGATCGCAGCCCTTGGCGATGAGAATGGTGCTGTCGTCCGGCGACGTCGTCCGTCACTGGTGCGGGAGAGCCCGCTGAGGTGTTTGGCGCGGGGTCCTCGGGTGCCCTTGATTGCTGCCGTGAGCGCGCGGGTCTGTGTCCTTGCATTGAGGACCCTCCGGACGACCCCCACAGGTCGTCGACCGCAGGGAGGGATCCGAAGTGGAAGTTCTGTACGAGCGAGTCGCCGGGCTCGACATCGGCAAGGCGACGCTGACCGTCTGCGTGCGCACGCCCGGGCCTCGCGGTGGGCGGCGGGCGGAGACGCGGACGTTCTCCACCATGACCCGCTCGCTGCAGGTCATGCGGGACTGGCTGCTCGAGCGCGGGGTGACGATCGCGGCGATGGAGTCGACCTCTACCTACTGGAAGGGCGCGTTCTACTGCCTGGAGGAGGTCATGCAGGTCTGGCTGGTCAACGCCGCGCACATCAAGGCGATCTCGCGGCGCAAGACCGACGTCAAGGACGCCGAGTGGATCGCCCAGCTGCTGGAGTGCGGGCTGCTGCGGCCGTCGTTCGTGCCGCCGCCGGACATCCGCCGGCTGCGGATGCTGACCCGCTACCGGGTGCAGCTGATGGGCGACCGCACCCGGGAGATCACCCGGCTGGAGCTGATGCTCGAAGACGCCTCGGTCAAGCTGTCCTCGGTGGCGGCGTCGCTGACCAGCGTCTCGGCCCGGGCGATGCTGGGCGCGCTGATTGCCGGGGAGAGCGATCCGGCCGTACTGGCGGAGCTGGCCAAGGGCAAGATGCGCCGCAAGATCCCTGCCCTGACCGAGGCGCTGACCGGACACTTCGACGCCGGCCACGCCGCGCTGGCGCGCAGCATGCTCGAGCGCATCGCCTCGATCGAGGCCGCCCTGGCCGAGCTCAACAGCATTCTCGCCGAGGCGTTTCGGCCGTGGGCGCACCAGCTGGAACTGCTGCAGACCATCCCCGGGGTGGGGGAGAAGGTGGCCCAGGTGATCATCGCCGAGACCGGCGCGGACATGTCCCGCTTCCCGACTCCGGAGCACCTGGCCTCCTGGGCCGGGGTCTCGCCGGGCACCCGCGAGTCGGCCGGCAAGAAGTACCCGGTCCGGCCGCCGCACGGCAACAAATGGCTGACCGCGATGCTGGTCGAGGCGGCCGGCTCCGTCGGGCGGATGAAGGGCGCCAACTACCTCGCCGCCCAGCACGCCCGCCTGTCCAGTCGCCGGGGCCGGGCCCGCGCGCAGATGGCAGTCGGGCACTCGATCCTGGTCTCGGCCTACTGGATGCTCACCCGCGACGAGCCCTACGCCGACCTCGGCCCGGAGTGGCTGGCCCGCCGCAACGACGAAGCCCACGCCCGCCGGCTGGTCGCCCAGCTCGAACGCCTCGGACACACCGTGGTCCTCGACCCGGTCACCTGACCCAACTGCAGAAGGACTCGGGACGGGCTGCGCCCGCCCCGCGCTGACGCGCGCCTGCAACCTCGCGATTCACGGGTCTGTGTCGGC
>JAODNN010000068.1 GCA_025465355.1 Blastococcus sp.
GCCACGGACGGCGCCGCCACCCATTCCGGCCGGTCGACGGCGCCGACCACGACGACCGCCCCCGCGCCGTCGACGCTGCCCGGTAGCCCGACGGAGACCGGCACTCCGACGTCGAGCTCGGACTCCGACAGCCCGACGTCGAGCTCTGACTCCGACAGCCCGACGTCGAGCTCGGACTCCGACAGCCCGACGTCGAGCTCGGACTCCGACAGCCCGACGTCAGGCTTTTCGCCCGGGGGTCAGTGAACGCTCCCGGCGGGCGCGGCCGGGCTACAGCATTCCGTCGCTGATGCCGAGGGTCAGCTCTTCCGGCCCGGACCGATCCAGACCCCGGCACCCAGACAGGCCAGCGCCGCCGTGAGCACGAAACCGCGGTTGGTGTCGGCATCGGGGAGCACCACCAGCAGCCAGAAGACGGCCAGGCCGACCAACCCGCCCGCGGCGACCCGCCAGACCACACCGGGCCGTGCCGCGTCCCGGGCCGGCGCGGACGCCGCGAACGCCAGCAGGGCGAGCAGCGCGGCCGCCGTGGCGAAGGCCGACCAGAGCGGAACGGCCGACCAGAGCGATCGGGTGCCGAAGTCGAGGACCAGGCCCAGCTCGAGCAGCACGAGGGCCAGCACGGCCAGTCCGACGCCCGCGGGGGTGGCCCGGTCGCGTGCCGGGCGCCGCTTCGCCGGACGCTCGTCCGCCGCGGCGTCCGGCTCGAGCGTGTCGGGCCAGATCGGTGCCCCGGTGCCGGCGGCCGCAGCCGGAGCGGGGGGCGCGGTCGGAGCGGTGGGCGGCCCCGGCGGCGGTGGTGGCGGGGTGCCCGCGCCGGGCAGACCCGGGACGAAGTCCACCGGGCCGGTCGGCTGGGGGGCGTTGACCGTCTCCGCGGGAAGGACGGAGCCCGAGCCGGTCGCCGGAACGGGAGCCGGCGGTGTTGCGCCGGGGTGCGGGGGCAGTGGGGGTGCCGCGGTCGCGGGAGCCACGACGGGGATCTCCCGGGTGATGGGCTGGGCCGGTACGTCCGGCTCGCCGGCCGACCGGGGTTCGAACGGTGTGCTCACGGGCCCTCCTCGCGCGCTCGGCGGTCCGCCGGCGGGACCTGCTCCGACCCGACGGTATCCGCGACGGGTGTGACCGCCGGTCAGCCACCCCGCAGGGAGCCGGCGATCCGGTCCTGCCGATGCGAGGCGGCAGACCTAGGGTCGGACGAGTGAGTACACGCGCCGGCATCGTCGTCACCGGTACAGAGGTGCTCACCGGCCGCGTCGCCGACCGCAACGGGCCCTGGCTCGCCGAGCAGCTGCGGCTGCTCGGCGTCGACGTCGGCCACGTCGTCGTCGTCGGTGACCGCCCTGAGGATCTGCGCGACGCGCTGGGCTTCCTGGCCGGCACCGGCGTCCCCTTGGTGATCACGTCCGGGGGGCTGGGGCCGACAGCCGACGACCTGACCGCCGAGGTCGTGGGGCAGTTCCAGGGCCGGCCGTCGCAGGTGGACGCGGAGCTCGAGCAACGCATCGGCGCCGTCGTGGCGCGGCTGGTGGCCCGCCGGGGGTGGCGGGCGGACCCGGCGTCCCTGGCGTCCGGGACCCGGAAGCAGGCCCTCGTCCCCGAGGGGGCCACGGTGCTGGAGCCGGTGGGGACGGCGCCGGGGCTCGTCGTCCCCCCGGCGGACGGGCGGACCGGCCCGGTCGTGCTGGTCCTGCCGGGGCCGCCCTCGGAACTGCAGGCGATGTGGTCCGCGGCCGTCGCCGCGGCACCCGTCCGGCAGGCGCTCGCGGGCCGGGAGGAGCTCCGGCAGGAGACCGTGCGGCTGTGGGGCACGCTGGAATCCGAGCTGGCCGCCACCTTGCGGGACGCCGGGCCGGTGCTGGACGGCCTCGAGATCAGCACCTGCCTCCGCGACGGCGAGCTGGAGATCGTCACCCGGTTCCCGCCGCCCGCCCAGCCCGCCTACGACCACCTCGTGGCGCTGCTGCGCGAGCACCACGGCGACACGCTCTTCTCCACCGGGCCGACGCTCGACGAGCTGATCGCCGCCGCCTTCGCCGATCGCGGGCTGACCGTGGCCACGGCCGAGTCCTGCACCGCGGGCCTGCTCGCCGCCCGGCTGACCACCCGGTCGGGGTCCTCGGAATGGGTGCTCGGCGGGGTGGCCGCGTATGCGAACTCGGCGAAGGAAGAGCTGCTGGGCGTGCCGCGCGAGCTGCTCGACCGCCACGGCGCGGTGAGCCCCGAGGTCGCGGTGGCGATGGCGGAGGGCGCCCGGGCGCGCTTCGGCGCCGACGTGGGCATCGGGATCACCGGGATCGCCGGTCCCGGCGGCGGGACACCGGACAAGCCGGTGGGGACGGTGCACGTGAGCGTGGTGGGCCCGGACGGCGGCGAGTCGCGGGCGCTCCGGTTGAGCGGCTCGCGGACCGTCGTCCGGGAACGGTCCGTCACTGTCGCGATGCAGCTGCTCCGCGCGCTGCTGCTCGGCGGCCCGCCGGCCTGACCCCGAGTCGATGATCAACATCGGAGGGCCGGTCCAGATGTGTCCGGCGCCACGTACGGTGCCCGCATGAGCGCGACGCACGAGGTGGCCAACCAGGTCCCGCCGCTGATCGGCTACGACCCCATCGCCGGCGACGCGGCCCTGGCCGAGGCCTGCACGCGGCATGCGGACACCGCCACGCTCGACTCCCTGGCCGCCCTCGGCGCGCTGGCAGGGAGCGAGCAGGCGCAGGAATGGGGCCGGGTCGCCAATGAGAACCCGCCGAAGCTGCGCACGCACGACCGGTTCGGCCACCGGGTGGACGAGGTGGAGTTCCATCCGTACTGGCACGAGCTGATGCGGACGGCCGTGGAGAACGGCCTGGCCGGCGCACCGTGGGAGGCGTCGGCGTCGGGAGACCGGCACGCGCACGTGCGCCGCGCCGTCGGCTACATCGGCTGGACGCAGATCGAGATGGGCCATGCCTGTCCGACGACGATGACCTATGCCGCCGTTCCGGCGCTGCGCCGCAGCCGCGAGCTGGCGGCACGGTACGAGCCGGGGCTCACCAGCCGGGAGTACCAGTTCGGCCTGGCCGAGCCGACGGGCAAGCGCGGTCTGATCGCCGGCATGGGCATGACGGAGAAGCAGGGTGGGTCGGACGTCCGGACCAACACCACCCGCGCCGTCGCCCAGCCCGACGGCTCCTACCGCCTCACCGGGCACAAGTGGTTCACCTCTGCGCCGATGAGCGACCTGTTCCTCGTGCTCGCGCAGCTCGACGAGGGGGTCTCGTGCTTCCTGGTGCCGCGCGTGCTCCCCGACGGCAGCCGCAACGTCTTCCGGCTGCAGCGGCTCAAGGACAAGCTGGGTGACCGGTCCAACGCCTCCAGCGAGGTGGAGTTCGAGGAGACGGCGGGCTGGCTGGTCGGCGAGCCGGGCCGGGGAGTCCCCGCGATCATCGAGATGGTCAACACCACCCGGCTGGACTGCGTCCTCGGCTCGGCCGCCACGATGCGGGCCGCGCTGACCCAGGCGGTGCACCACGCCCGGCACCGGCGTGCCTTCGGTGCGCTCCTGGCCGACCAGCCGCTGATGCAGAACGTGCTGGCCGACCTCGCCGTGGAGAGCGAGGCCGCCACGGCGCTGGGTATCCGGCTGGCCGCAGCGCTGGACGCGGGGGAATCTGCCTTCCTCCGGCTGGCGGGGGCCGCCGCGAAGTTCTGGGTGTGCAAGCGGACGCCGACCGTGGTGGCCGAGGCGATGGAGGTGCTGGGCGGCAACGGCTACGTCGAGGAGTCGGGGCTGCCGCGGCTCTACCGGCAGGCGCCGCTGAACTCGATCTGGGAGGGCTCGGGCAATGTAATCGCGCTCGACGTCCTCCGGGCCATGGGCCGCTCCTCGGACACGCTGGCCGCGGTCAGTGCCGAGATCGAGCTCGCCCGCGGCGCCGACGGCCGGTTCGACGACGCCGTCAAGCGGCTGCACGCGGAGCTCGGCGACCCCGACCAGCTGCCCGTCCGGGCCCGTCGGGTCGCCGGACTTCTGGCGCTCTGCCTGCAGGGGTCGCTGTTGTTGCGGCACGCCCCGGGATCCGTCGCGGACGCGTTCTGCGCATCGCGCCTGGCCGGCGACTGGGGGGCGGTGCTGGGAACGTTGCCGGCCGGCGCGGCGGTCCGATCCATCGTCGAACGGGCTTCGATCGGCGGCTGACCAACCGCGCCGATCCCTATTAGTCTCGGGAGGGCGTCGGGTCCAGAGGCCTCCGGCCTTGGTTTCGGGCGGCCCAGTGCCGGGCTCCTTCGCAGTCCGAGGGTCAGCCGGCACACCACCGGGGGAACAGAGAGCGGGCAGGTGTTCGAACACGAGCACGAGGCGACATCCGTCGGTGCCGACCCTGGGGTCCAGCCGCCCGATGCCCTCTATCGACTCGACCGGAACTGGCGCATCTCCCACGTGAACCTCGCGGTCGAGACGCTGCTCGATCGACCGGCGACGGAGATGCTGGGCCGGCACGCCCTCGAAGCCTTTCCGAGCCTGCGCGGCACCCTCGTCGAAGAGTCCCTCAGCGGGGTGCTGGCCGACGGGCGGCCGCGGGTCTTCGACTACCACCACGAGCCGTGGGACCACTGGTTCACGTTCCGGGTCTATCCCGGCTCCGAGGGCGTCACCGTGGTGGTCCGGGACGTCGATGAGCGACTGCGCGCCGACCGGCAGCGCGACGAGGCAACCTGCCAGCTGACCGCCGTCCTGGAGACCCTGCCCTCGGCGACGGTGCTGGTGAACGGCGACGGCCGGATCCTGAGCGCCAATCGAGCGTGGGTCAGCGACGGCGAGCTGCTGCGGACAGTCGGCATCGAGCCCGGCGGGGTCGGTGACGACTACCTCCAGGCCATGTCGCGGGCGCTGGATCCTGACGACCACGCAGCGATCGCCGCCGGCCTGCAGCGGCTGACGGCGTCGGCCGGCAGCTCGCCGACCGGCACGTTCGACTACGAGTATTCGTCGAAGCTGGGGGCGTTCACCGCCTGGTATCAGCTGCAGGCCGCACGGGTGGAGAACTCGGACCGGCTCGTCATCACCCATACCGACGTCACCGCCCGCGTGCGGGGCGAGCAGGCGCTCGCCTGGCAGGCCACGCACGACGAGCTCACCGGATTGCCCAACCGCGCCGCGCTGCTCCGGCTGATCGGGGCCGCGCTCGACGCCCCCGACGCCGGCGGCACGGCCCTGCTCGTGCTGGACCTGGACGCGTTCAAGACCGTCAACGACTCGCTCGGCCACCAGGTCGGCGACGCGCTGTTGTGCCAGGTCGCCGGGCGCCTGGTGGAGCAGATCCGGCCCGGGGACGCCGTCGGACGGCTGGGCGACGACCAGTTCGTGGTCCTGGCCGAGAACTGCGACTCCACCGAGGCGGCCGCCCTGGCCTACCGGCTGCAAGCCTCCTTCGCGCTCCCCTTCGCCGGGTCGGGCATCACGGTGCCGCTGACGGCCAGCATCGGTGTGGCCGTCGCCTGTGAGGGCGCTACCGATCCGCATCAGCTGCTCAGCGACGCCGACGCCGCGATGTTCTCCGCGAAGAGCTCCGGTCGCGACCGCGTACACCTGTTCTCTCCCGCGCTGCGCGAGGCCGCGCGCTGGCGGCTCGAGGTCGCCTCCCGGCTGCGGGAGGACGCGATCGACCAGCTCGTCGTCCACTACCAGCCGGTGGTCCGCCTCGACACCGGCGAGGTCGAGGGTGTCGAGGCGCTGGTGCGCTGGCAGCACCCCGAGCGCGGGCTGCTGCCGCCCGACACCTTCCTGGCGGTGGCCGAGGAGACCGGGCAGGTCATCCCGATCACTCGCTGGCTGCTGCGGGAGACCACCCGGCGGGCCGCCGAATGGAGGGCCCAGGGGTTGCAGCTGCGGATGTCGGTCAACGTCAGCGCGCGGCACTTCTCCGCGGAGACGCTGGTCGGCGACGTGCGGGTGGCGCTGCGCGATTCGGGGCTGCCGCCGGAGCAGTTGGTCCTCGAGCTCACCGAGACCTGCGTGGCGGAGGACCCCACCCGTGCCGAGGATCAGTTGACCGTCCTGCGCAGCTTCGGAGTGCGGGTGGCGCTCGACGACTTCGGGACCGGGTGGTCCTCGCTGGCCCAGCTGTTCGCGCTGCCGATCGGGATCCTGAAGATCGACCGCTCACTGCTCGTTGCCGCCGAGCGCGCCGCCCCCGGGGACACCGGGGCGGTGCTCGCCGCGATCGTCGGTCTCACCCGGAGCCTCGGGATCCGGTCGGTCGCCGAAGGCGTGGAGACCGTCGAGCACCTCCGGATGGTGCAGGCAGCCGGCTGTGACCTGGCCCAGGGCTGGCTGCTGGGCCAGCCGATGGCGGCCGACGAGGTCTGTGACTGGGTGCGGTCGGTGCAGAACGCCGGCGGGGACCTGTGCGCCCTGGCGGCCGCCCGTCCAGAGGCCGCCAGCACCTCCTGAGAACCGGATGGGGCGACCGGGTCGGCGGGCAGGCCCCGGGCCCGGCAGACTGCTGGCGTGCTCGACAGCCCTGACGCCGCTCCCGCGAACCTCACCGACACCGCACCGGTCGACGATGCCGAGCCCGGTACGGGACCGGGTGCCGCTGCGGTGGACGGTCGCCCGCGGCCGCCGCTGGACCTGCTCATCTGGGACGCCCCCAACATCGACATGACCCTGTCGACGGTCATCGGGGCCCGGCCGACGGCGGCATCGCGACCCCGGTTCGACGCGATCGCCGCCTGGTTCGTGGAGGCCGCGGGGGATCCATCCCTCCCCGACGCGCCCGACGTCGAGGCCTGCGTGTTCGCCAACATCCCGCCGGTGCCCGGCCCGCTCCAGCGCTGGGTCGAGGCTCTCCGCGGCTTCGGTTTCGCGGTCTTCGCCCGGCCCAAGTCGCAGCCTGACGACGACATCGACCAGGACATGCTCGACCACATCGACGTCCGGGCGCACAGTCATCGCCTGCGGCGCCTGGTCGTGTTCTCCGGGGACGGCCGCAACTTCGCCGAACCGCTCGAGGAGCTCGTGCGGCAGGGCACAGAGGTCGTCGTCGTCGCGTTCAGCGAGGTCGCCGGGTACGCGATCAGCTCGGAGCTCCTGCAGTTCATCGACATCGAGGACGTCCCCGGGGCGTTCGTGGAGCCGTTGGACCGCGTCCGGCTGGACGCACTGCCGCCGGACGGCGCATGGCTGCGGCCCACGCGCAGCCTGCGGGACTTCGTCAGCTCCTTCACGGCCCGTCGGAACGGCTGACCGGACCGCACAGGCACCCGGTCGGCCCCACCGCGCCGGCCGCTGACCTGCGGCGGAGTCCGTCGGCGGCCGCACGCAAGACCGGTGTCACCCACAAGGGTCAGGCGCACCGTGCTGCCTCATGGCGGCACCCGGCCGTGCCGATGGAATCCTGTGTCCATTGCCCTGTTCCGCCGCCTGAGCGTGCGGCGCCATCGAGGGGAGGTGCCGTCGGGGAACGAACCGGCGCCGCCCCGGGTGGGGCTGTCGGCGGGCCGTGCCCGGGCCGGGGACACCGATCAGCTGACCGCCCGGTCGTCGCTGCGGGACATGACCGCGGCCATCCCGGGCCTGCGCGAGCGGCTGATCGAGCGCGCGCGAGGGGCCGGGCTCCTGGTGGGCTCGGCAGCCGTGGTCGTGGTCCCGCTGTGGACGGTCGTCGACAGCGTGCTCGCACCGAACCAGGTCGGGACGTTCCTCGTGGTCCGCCTGGCGTGCGACATCCCCATGCTGCTGGCGCTCTGGGCCCTGTGGCGGCTGCCCGTCGGGCGCCGCCAACCCGAACGGCTGACCTACCTGATCCTCTTCGTCATCCAGGGGGAGGTGGCCTGGATGGCGCTCCGCGTGCAGGACGTGGGCTACTACCTCCTCGGCTTCACGGTCGCCATCTATCTCAGTGGCTGTGTCCTCGTGGCCCGCCCGCGGTGGACCGGCCGGCTGGTGGCGGTCTCCTGGGGCTCGCTGCTCGTGTCGGCGCTGACGACGCCCCAGCCGCTGCGGGTCAGTGAGCTCGTGGCGGTCGGGATCTACGTGGGCACCGCCTCGCTGGTCGCCGTGCTGGCCCACGTCCGCCGCTACGCGCTGAGCAACCAGGGGCTGCTCACCCGGGCCCGGCTGGAGCACGAACAGAAGCGGACCGCGGTGCTGCTCGCGCGGCTGGAGCGGCTCAGCCACGAGGACCCCCTGACCGGCCTGGCCAACCGCCGCCGTTGGGACGGCGAACTCGCCGAGGCCTGCGACGCCGCGCGCACGCACGGGGGATCCGTCGGCGTGGTCCTGCTCGACCTCGACCACTTCAAGATGATCAACGACAGGTATGGGCACGGCGGGGGCGACGCGGCGCTGCGGGACGTCGCCGCGCTGCTCGCCGACCGGGTCCGCGAGGGGGACCTGGTGGCCCGCCTGGGCGGCGACGAGCTCGCCGTCCTGATGCCCGGAGCCGACCTGGACCGCGCCGAGCAGCTGGCCGAGCGGCTGCGGGAGGAGGCGACCCGGCTGCAGCCTCCGGGCTTCTCCACCGGTGAGCTGACCCTGTCCCTCGGCGTCGCGGCGGCGTCGGGAGCGACGGCGTTCCCCGTCGAGCTGATGTCCCGGGCGGACGGGCAGCTCTACCGCGCCAAGATCACCCGGAACGCGGTCGCGTCCCCCCGGGATCAGCTGCCCTGCCCGCGTCAGCCCGGCCTTCCCACCGCCGCCGAAGCGGTGCGGCCGGCCCCTGATCCGATGGACCACTGCCTGCCCGTCCGCACCGCCGATGACCGACCGCGCCCGGTGAGCCGGACCGCCCCTGCCGCCCCGTGCGGCGCGTCGAGGGCGGGCGGCGTCGTCGCACGCCGGCCCGGCAGCTAGCGTTCCCCCCCGTGGGGTCCGGCTTCCAGGGCACCGGAGCCGTGCGCACCCCCGGGCACAGGATCGGAGAAGGTCAATGACGAGCGTTCCCGGCGTCGATCACCCGGAGGAGCAGTCCGAGGCCGAGATCACGCTCGTGGGTCGCGGGATCTCGGTGACGTCGCGCGTCGAGGTCGTCCACGAGGGCTTCATCGCGGTGCGGCCGTCCGTAGGAGAGTTCGTCGACCAGGTCGTGGTCCACGTCGGTGACGTCGTGGAGGTCTTCTGGAGGACGGAGGACTCGCAGCGGGCGCTGCCCGCCGAGGTCACCGAGGTGGAGCAGGGTGCGGTCGTCCGCTGGCGGATGCGGGCCACCGGCCCGGCGGAGGACAGCCAGCGGCGCAGGGCGGTCCGCGGCCGGGTCGCCGTCCCGGTCGAAGTCGGGTTCGGTGCGGTCGAGCTCAAGGGCGAGACCGTCGACCTGAGCGAGGCCGGTCTGCGCGCGGAGTTCGAGGGCTTCGGCGCGCCCCCCGAGGCCGGGACCAAGCTCGATCTCATGGTGAAGCTCGAGGACGGTCCCCTCAAGACCATGGCCGAGGTCGTGCGCACCCAGGCCCGCGGGGCTCGTTGGGTGATCTCGATCCGCTTCCTCAACATCCCGGAGAAGGACCAGGACCGGGCCCGCCGGCGGGTGTTCCAGGCATTGCGCGAGGAACGCGCCCGCAAGGCCGACGACTCGCCGCCCGACCTTCGGGGGTAGTGCGGACGGCCGGACGGGGGTAGCAATCGCCCGGACGGGGCAGGAAGCGGGACGTGACCGCCCCGCCGACCCTGCTGACCGACGCCCTCTCGGCGCTACGGGACCGGCTGGCCGCGGTCCCGCTCGGACTGGCCACGGCCGGGCGCGACGCCGCGCGCCGCTCCTCCCGGGCCGTGACCGACCAGATCGACGACTATCTGCTGCCCCGCCTGCGTGACCTGGGTGCGCCGCTGCTGGCCGTCGTCGGCGGCTCGACCGGCGCCGGGAAGTCGACGCTGGTCAACAGCCTGGTCGGTACGACGGTCACCACCGCCGGCGTGCTGCGACCCACCACCCGGTCCCCCGTGCTCGTCTGTGCGGCGGCGGACATGGCCGCCTTCTCCGGCGACCGCGTGCTGCCGGGCCTGCCCCGGGTCACGGGCGCCGCCGGGGGCCCGGGCACGGTTCAGCTCGTTCCCGGTGAGGGCCTGCCGCCTGGTCTGGCGCTGCTCGATGCTCCGGACGTCGACTCCGTGGTCGAGTCCAACCGCGCCCTGGCCGGCCAGCTGCTGGCGGCGGCGGACCTGTGGATTTTCGTCACCACGGCTGCGCGGTACGCCGACGCGGTGCCCTGGGATCTGCTCCGGACGGCGCAGGAGCGGGGCACTGCGCTGGCCGTCGTCCTCGACCGGGTGCCGCCCGAGGCGGTGACCGAGGTGGCCGACGACCTCGCCGGCATGCTGACCGGAGCCGGCCTGGCCACCGCGCGCCTGTTCGTGGTCGAGGAGCGCCCGCTCGTGGACGGCCGGCTCCCCGAGGATCAGGTCCGGCCGGTGCGCGACTGGTTGCATGCGCTGGCGGCCGACCAGGAGGCGCGGGCCGCCGTCGTCCGCCAGACCCTGACCGGCGCGCTCGACAGCCTGGAGCAGCGCGTGGCCGGGGTCGTTGCCGCCGTCGAGGAGCAGTCCGCCGCGGCGGACGCGCTCCGCGGTGCAGCGGGCGCCGCCTACGCAGCGGCCTTCGACGGGATCGGGGAGGGGGTTCGCAGCGGGACGCTGTTGCGGGGGGAGGTGCTCGCCCGGTGGCAGGAGTTCGTCGGCACCGGCGAGTGGATGCGGGCGCTGCAGGGTCAGGTGGGCCGGCTGCGCGACCGGGTGGTCAGCGCGGTCACCGGGCGCCCCGCTCCCGCCGAGGAACTCAACGGCGCTCTGGAGAACAGCGTCGAGCGGCTGCTCCGGGCCGAGGCGGAGCGCGCGGCCGAGCGGACGGTGACCGCCTGGCGGTCGCTGCCGGGCGGGCCGGCGCTGCTGGCGGGGGTGGACCGGGACCTCGAGCAGGTCTCGCCGGACTTCCCCGAGGCGGCCGCGGCACAGGTGCGCGACTGGCAGGGTGCGGTCCTCGACCTGGTGCGCTCCGAGGGGGCGGACAAGCGGTCACGGGCCCGGGTGCTGTCCTGGGGCGTCAACGGCGCCGGGGCCGCGGTGATGGTGGCCGTGTTCGCCCATACCGGTGGCCTCACCGGCGGCGAGATCGCCGTCGCGGGCGGTACGACGGCCGCGGGCCAGCGCGTGCTGGAGGCGGTGTTCGGCGACTCGGCCGTCCGTTCCCTGGCCGCGCGTGCGCGGGAGGACCTGCAGGCGCGCGCGGACGCGCTGCTGAGGTACGAGCAGGACCGCTTCGACAGCCGGGTGGCCGCCGCCGCGCCCACGTCCACTGCCGCGGCACATCTCCGGGCCGCCGTCCACGCGCTGGCCGCGGCCCGGGGGGCGGACCGGTGAGCCGACGGGGGAACCGCGGCGAACGGCCCCTGGCCGAGCGGCTCGCCGCCCTGCGCGAAGCGGTCGAGGTGGCCGAGGGCCGCCTCGAGGTCCCCGAGGTGGGGCGGGCCCGCGCACTGCTGGCCAAGGCCGGGGCGCGCGCCGCCCTCGGCGACGCCACGGTCGTCGCGCTCGCCGGGGCGACCGGCAGCGGGAAGTCGACGCTGTTCAACGCGCTGTCCGGCAGCGAGGTCAGCTCTCCGGGCGTGCGGCGGCCGACGACGGGCGTCGCCCACGCGACCGTCTGGGGAGAGGCCGGGGACGACGGCGCCGACCGGCTGCTCGACTGGCTGGAGGTGCCGCGGCGGCACCGGCACGCACCCGAACCCGCCCTGGACGGACTGGTCCTCCTCGACCTGCCCGACCACGACAGCGTCCGGCTGGAGCACCGGCTGGAGGTCGACCGGCTGGTGGGGCTCGTCGACGTCCTGGTGTGGGTGCTCGACCCGGAGAAGTATGCCGACGCCGCCGTCCACGACCGTTATCTCCGCCCGCTGGCCTCGCATACCGGTGTCCTGCTCGTCGTCCTCAACCAGGTCGACCGTCTCGAGGACACCGCGGCGCGGGCGTGCCGGGCCGACCTGCGTGCGCTGCTCGACGGTGAAGGCCTGGCCGGGGTGCCGGTGCTGGCGATGTCGGCACGTACCGGCGCGGGCGTCGCGGAGCTGCGTGGGGAACTCGCCCGGCGGGTCGCCGCGCGCCGGGCCGCCACCGACCGGCTCACCGCCGACGTGCGAGCGGCTGCCGGGTCACTCCAGGCGTACTGCCCGCGGGACGACGTCCGCGCCGGGCTGGGCACGGACGAGCGGGACGAGCTCGTCGAGGCGCTCGCCGCCGCCGCGGGGGTCGGCACGGTCCGCGCCGCCGTGGAACGGTCGACGGTCCGCGTGGGCTGGGCGCTGACCGGGTGGCCACTCGTGCGCTGGACGCGGAAACTGCGGCCCGACCCGCTCGAACGACTGCACCTCGGGAACGTGGGGGCCCGGACCTCCCTGCCCGCGGCCGGCCCCGGGGAACGCGCCGCGGTGACGACGGCCCTCCGCCGGGCCCGCGACGTGGAAGGGGAAGGGCTGCCGCAGGTGTGGCGCGAGGATCTGCGCCGGACGGTCGCGGGATCGGAGGAGGAGCTGGCCGACCGGCTCGACCGTGCGGTGGCCGCGACCGACCTGGGCCCCGACCGCACCCCGGTGTGGCAGCGGGCGGTCGGTGGGCTGCAGTGGCTGCTGGCGCTGGTGGCGCTCGCCGGGGCGCTGTGGTTGCTCGCCCTGGTCGTGCTCGGCTTCTTCCGGCTGGACGGCGTCCTTCCGCTGCCGCACGTCCAGCGGGTGCCATTGCCGACGCTTCTGGTCGCGGGCGGTCTGCTGGCCGGCCTGCTGCTGGCGCTGGTGGCCCGGCCGCTGGTCCGGCTGCGGGCGCGCCGACGGGGGCGGGCCGCGGAACGACGGCTGTGGGCCGCGGTCGAAGAGGTGGCCGACGAGGACGTGCTGGCGCTGATGGCCGCCGTCCGCCATGACGCCGACCGCTTCCGGGCGGCGGTCGACGCCGCGCTCCGGTGAGCGGCGGTCAGTCGCGGTAGATCTCGGGGGAGCGCGGCTCGGGGAGCCGGTTCTGCCGCTGCCTGGGAGGCTCGGTCCGCCCCGAGGGCAGCCGAGCCCAGACATGCTTGCGCCCGGGACGCGACTCCCAGCCGTACTCGAGCGACAGCTGCGCGACCAGGTGCAGGCCCATGCCTCCGAGGGCCGGATCGCGGTCGACGGCGGGAATGGGCGGCCGCTCGGGGGCCTCGTCGCTGAGATCGAGCAGCCAGCCGCCCGGCCCGGCGACGACCAGTGCCCGGACATCTCCCCCGCCGTGGCGCAGCGCGTTGGAGGCCAGTTCCTCGAACACCAGCAGCAGCCCGTCGCGGGCGTCCTCCGTGGACCCCGTGGAGACCGACGGGTGCGCGATCCGCGCGCGCAGGTCCGACCGCACGCGGGAGACGACGTGCATGGCTGCCAGTTGCCAGTGCCAGACGTCGCCGGGCACGGATGGAACCGGAGCGCACGGCCACGCGTGCTGGGCCGGTTCCTCGGCCATCGCCTCCCCCTCGCGTCTGCTTCGCAGGCGGACCGGAGTCGGGCCCGGCCGCCTCCATCCTGACCGATGGTGTTCCGGCGCGCAGAGGGGGGCCGCGGACCGTGGTCCCTTCACGGCAGACTGTGCACCGTGGAGCAGTGGCTACGGGAGCTCAGTCGGGTCGTCCTCGTCGACCGGTCGCTGGCCGAGGTGCTGGGCGACGTCACGCGGATCGCGGCCCGCGGCATCCCGGGCGCCGAAGCCAGTTCGATCACCCTCGTCCGCGACGACAAGGCCTTCACGGTGGCGCACCACGGTGAGATGGCACTCGCCGCCGACGAGCTGCAGTACGAGCAGGGCTACGGCCCGTGCATCGATGCCGGCCGCGGTGGGGTGCCGCTCCGGATGGACGACGTCCGCACCGAGCAGCGGTGGCCGGACTACGTCGCGCACCTGCAGGAGACGACGGACGTGCGCAGCTCCCTGTCGGTGCCGCTGCCCTACCAGGGCGCCTCGATCGGCGCGCTGAACAACTACTCGACGACTGCGTCGGCGTTCGCCACCCCGGAGTCGCTGCGGGCCGCGCTCGAGGTTGCCGAGGTGGTGGCCGTCGCGGTGGCCAACGCGGACGCACACGCCCAGCTCGGTGAGGAGGCGCGGAACATGCGGCTGGCCATGGAGTCGCGCGCCGTGATCGAGCAGGCCAAGGGCGTCCTGATGGCCCAACGCCACGTGGACTCCGATCAGGCCTTCGAGATCCTCCGGGAGGCGTCGCAGCGCTACAACCGCAAGCTTCGGGACATCGCGCTCGGCATCGTGGAGAGCACCCAGAGCCGGACCCGGTAGCGCGCGGTCGGCCCCTCCGTCGTCACAGCGTGTCCAGCGCGGCCAGCCGGGACACCAGGAACTCCACGGCGGCGGCGCTGTCCACCGTCTCGGCGACGTCGACCGCGGTCGGCGCCGCGGACGTCCGGCGCCGGTCGACGAGCGTCTGCCCGCGTCCGGCCCCCAGGGAGGTGTCGACGACGACGTCCCGCCGGACCGCGCCCAGCGTGCCGGGGGCGATGGCCTCGGTGAGGGCAAGGGCGTCGTGGACGACGACCCCTGCTCCGCCGGATGCGGCTTCCTGGACGTCGAGGTACTGCTGGAGGATCGCCGCCGCCTGGGCGCCGACCGGGCCGGCGGCGGCGAAGCGGGCGATCCCCTCGGGGCGCAGCAGGGTCGGCAGCGTGACGTCCAGCCCCACCATCACCGTGGGCAGCGTCGAGGTCAGCACCGCGTGGGCGGCCTCCGGATCGGACCAGACGTTGAACTCGGCGGCGGCCGTCACGTTCCCGCCGCGAGCCGCCGAGCCGCCCATGACCACCAGCCGGCCGATGCGCGCGGCGGCGCCGGGGAAGACCCGCAGCAGCAGGGCGATGTTGGTCAGCGGCCCGATGGCCGCCACGGTGACGGGGACGGGCGAGGAGGTCAGCAGCTCGGCGAGCGCCACGACGGCGGGGCGGTGGTCGAGCGCCGCCGGCGACGGCGGTAACCGGACCCCGCCCAGCCCGGCGTCCCCGTGCACGTGGCCGGCGCGTTCCGGCTGAGGGTGGATCAGCGACTCGCGGGCACCGGCTGCCACCGGCACGTCGGAGCGGCCGGCCAGGTGCAGGACGCGCAGCGCGTTCTCCGTCGTCTGCGCCAGCTCGACGTTGCCGTGCACGGTGGTCACCAGGCGAAGGTCGACCTCGGGGCTGGCCAGCGCCAGCAGGATGGCCAGGGCGTCGTCGATGCCGGGGTCGGTGTCGATGACGAGGGGGACGGGCACGGGCAGATTCTCTCAGGCCCCCTCCGGAGGCTCGGCCCGAGCGTGCGAGGGCCGAGAAGGAGGGGGTCCTTCCAGCGACACGCCGGGTGTGTCGGTGCCCCGCGGGGATGACCGTCCCGGGGGCCAGCGGTTTTCACGCTCAGCCGGCACGGCTTGTCGACATGTGCCCGGCTTGAGGGACGGGTCGGTACCGGTTCCGGCGGGCCTGGACAACGGTTCGGTCACGCGGCCGCGGGCGGGTGGCCCGGAAGCGGGTCGCGACTGCCTCGGCTCCCTAGGTTTTCCCTTGACCGCGGCACCTTCCCCGGCCGCGGTTACCAACTTGGAGGAGGCGACATGACCAGCGATCAGGCCACTCCGGCCACGCCGCGCGTGCCTGCCGACCTCTCCGGCCGCGACCCGTCGCTGACGTTGGCCGGGCTGATCGACGTGCTCGACCGCGCCGACGGCGGCGCCGGAGCGATGGCGCGCCGGCGCCCACGGACGCGCCGGTCGGCCGCCGCCCGGTCGGCCGCGTACCGCGCGGGCGCCTCCCGCGCTGCCGCCGTCCGCAGTGCGCCCCTGCGGTCCGTGCCGCCGGCGCCCATGGCCCGCCGTGCCGCTGCCCCGGCCCCTGCTGCGGGCACTCTCCCCGCGAGTGCGGCTCCCGCGGGCGCGTTCCCCTGGCAGGCCCCGGCCGATGCGTCCCCTTCCCTGCCGGGCACGTCCACTCCGGGCCGGTGGCACCGGTTCACCCGCAGGGTGGCGCTCTGGGGCGCCGACGTCGAGCATCTGGCCTGGCGCGTCCCGACGGCCCGGCCGACCGGCCATTCCGCCGTCCCCGGGTCCGCGGTGGGCCGCCTGAGCCGGCGGCTCGCCCTCTGGGGGGCCGGCGCCCACGGGGAGAACCTCGCCTGGGGCGGTCCCGCCCGGCGACCATCCCGCCGCGAGGTCGACCCTCCCGTGGTGCTGCGTGAGATGCCCAGCACCCCCACGATCAAGCCCGCGGCGTCTTCCCCCGCTGCGGCGCTTCTTACCGGGGACCGGCCCGGCGCCGGACCTCGGACCGGCCCGCCGGAACCTACGGTGGGCTGGTGTTCACCACCCGTCCCGAGCTCGCCGGAACCTTCGGCATGGTCGCCTCCACGCACTGGCTGGCCACCGCCGCGGGCATGGCCACCCTCGAGGCCGGCGGGAACGCGTTCGACGCCGCCGTCGCCACCGGCTTTGCGCTCCAGGTCGTCGAGCCCCACCTCAACGGCCCCGGTGGTGAGGTCCCCGTCCTCTTCGCCCGCGGAGAGGGGGCCGGCGAGGGCGCGGGGCGACCCGTTGTCCTGTCCGGTCAGGGGGTCGCCCCCGCCGGAGCCACGATCGAGGCCTTCGACGCACTCGGCCTCGACCTGGTCCCCGGCACCGGCCTCCTTGCCGCCACCGTGCCCGGCGCCGTCAGCGCCTGGCTGACGCTGTTGCGCGACCACGGCACCCAGCCGTTGGACGCCGTCCTCCGCTAGCCCATCGAGTACGCCGAGACCGGTCACCCTCTCCTTCCCCGGGTGACCGCGACCGTCGGCTCGGTCTCCGAGCACTTCCGAACCCAGTGGCCGACCTCGGCCGCCACCTGGCTCTCCTCCGACGGTGCACCTCCGGCCGCCGGCAGACTTTTCCGCAACACAGTTCTGGCCTCGACCTACCGCCGGCTGCTCGACGCAGCGCGCGGACCCTCCCGGGAGGCCCAGATCGATGCGGCACTGGCTGCCTGGTCCACCGGATTCGTCGCCGAGGCGATCGACAGGTTCTGCCGGTATCCGGTGCGGGACGACTCCGGTCGTTCGCACGCCGGGTTTCTGACCGGACAGGACCTGGCCGGCTGGACCCCGAGGTACGAGCAACCGGTCACCCTCGACCGGCAGGGTTGGACGCTCGCGAAGGCCGGCCCGTGGTCCCAGGGACCGGCACTGCTCCAGGCGCTGGCGATGCTGGACGACGCTGCCACGGAAGGGTCCCGCGGGCGGGCTGCTTCCACCCTCCCCGACCCCGGCGTGATCCACGCCGGGGTCGAGGCGGTGAAGCTGGCGATGGCCGACCGGGAGGCCTGGTACGGGGACGTGGACGACGTCCCGGTGGCCCAACTGCTCTCCACCCGCTACGCCGCCACTCGCCGGGCCCCCAGGGGCGCCGGGACCGGTGAACCCACCCTCGATGCCAACGGCACCACCCGCGGGGACACCTGCCACGTCGACGTCGTCGACCGCTGGGGCAACCTCGTGTCGGCCACGCCGTCCGGGGGCTGGCTGCAGAGCTCTCCCGTCGTCCCCGAGCTCGGATTCCCGCTGGGGACCCGGGCGCAGATGTTCTGGCTCGAGCCCGGGCTCCCCAACTCCCTCGCTCCCGGCAAGCGCCCCCGGACCACGCTCACTCCCACGCTGGCGCTGCGCGGGGGCGTGCCCGCGCTGGCCTTCGGCACCCCGGGCGGGGATCAGCAGGAGCAGTGGCAGCTGTGCTTCTGGCTCGCGCACGCCGACGCCGGGCTGGACCTCCAGGCCGCTATCGACGCGCCCACCTGGCACACGACCGGCTTCCCGTCGTCCTTCTATCCGCGGGAGATGACGCCCGGCGAGGTCGTGGTCGAGTCCCGGGTGGGGGACGGCGTGATCGCCGAGCTGCGCCGCCGCGGGCATCTGGTCACGGTGGCGGCCCCGTGGTCGCTGGGCCGGCTGGCGGCTGTGGGCCGCGATCCGGATACCGGCATCCTCCGCGCGGCAGCCGACCCGCGGGGCCTGTCGGGCTACGCCGCCGGACGCTGAGCCTGCCGGGGCTCGGTGCGGCTCAGGCGCGGGGCAGCAGCGCCCAGACGTGCTTGTGGCCCGCGCGCACGTACCACCCGTGCATGCTCGCCAGCTCCGCGATCAGGTACAGCCCGAGGCCTCCCTCGCTGGGGTCCCGGTCGACGGCGGGGGCGGGCGGTGCGGTGGCAGCCTGGTCGGAGACCTCGATGAGGTAGGAGTCCTCGGTCAGCCGCAGGACCGCCCGCACCTCCCCGCCGCCATGGCGCAGCGCGTTGGAGGCCATCTCGTCGAACGCCAGGACGAGCTGATCGCGGAGGTCGGCACTCTCCTGGTCGTTCCCGCGGGCGGTGGCGCTGGTGTGCCGTCGCAGCTCGTCGCGGAGGCGGGGCAGCTCGGCGATGTCCCGGAGCTGCCAGGTGAGAATGGGGCTGGCCGGGGGCGGCCACGCGGTCGGCCACGCCGGTCCAGCCCCCTGCCCTGTCACGCCGTTCCCCTTGCCCGTGGGCCGCCGTCGCATGGCTGGCCGAACACCTCCGTATCGGCTTCCCGGCGAACTTCCAAACCTGATGCGACGAGCATCACCCCCGTGGGGTGTGACACCCCTGGAGCAGGCGCGCAGGCAGGGGGCTCAGCCGGCGAGCTCGGCCAGCCGGGTGACGGTGTTCCAGTTACGGTTCGTGCCGACGACGCCGAGGAGCCGGCCCCACTTCCAGGTGCCCATCGGGCTCTTCATCATCCCGTCCGGCAGCCAGAGGTACAGCTCTCGGCCGTGCACGCGGTACTCGCCGCCGTCTCCGGGTGGGAGAGCCGCGACCAGCGTGCTGGCCGGCGGCTCCGGAAGGAACGTCACCGAGTAGCGGGAGGGGTCGGTGACCGTCGACCCGAGGGGATCGGCCGCCACCACGGCGGCCAGCTGCGCCGCGGAGCGGACGACGACCGGGACGTCCATCCCGAACTCCTCGTCGATCGCCTTCGTGACGTCCGCGGCCAGGTCCGCTTCACCCAGCGGGCTGTCCAGGACGACGTTGCCGCTGCGCAGATGGGTGCGCACGTCACCGTGCCCGCGGGCCGTGAGCACCGCACGCAGCCGCGGCATGTCCACCTGCTTGGCCTTGCCCACGTTGATGCCGCGCAGCAGGGCCACGTAGCGGGTCGTCGCGGAGCTCACGCCCGCACCGTAACGCCGTCCCCCCGGGCTTCAGGTACGGACAGCCCCGTCAGCCGCCGGCGAAGACCGGCGACCACGCTCCGGTGACGACGCTCAGGGCGACGGCGGTCGCGCAGACGGCGACGGTGCCGACGACGAACCAGGTGTCCCGCGGTCGCAGCACCGAGCCCCGGGCGTTGCTGCGGGGGATGCCCGAGTCGAAGCCGCGGGCGTCCATCGCGGTCGCCAAGCGGGAGCCGCGGCGCACCGCACCCACCAGGAGGGCGAAGCCCACCCCGGCCCCGAGCCGGATCGCCGCCACCGGGTTCCGGCCGGCCGCCACCCCGCGGGTCCGCCGGGCGAGCCGGATCGACTCGAACTCCGCGACCAGCAGGGGGGCCAGGCGCAGGGCCGCCAGTGCCCCGTAGGCGAACCGGGTCGGCACCCGCCAGTGGATGGTCAGCGCGTCGGCCAGCCGGACGGGATCGGTGGAGGCCACCAGCAGGACCCCGGGCAGCGCCAGCCCGACGACGCGGAGGGCCAGCGCGACCCCGGTGACGACGGTCGCGTGCGACGACAGCGCGACGTTCACCACCCCGACCGATACCGCCCCGGCCAGCAGTGGCCACGTGCGCCGCCACAGCGCACCCGGCCGGTGCAACCCGGCGGCCGGGAGCAGGGTGAGCTCCGCCGCAACGACGACCGCCGGGGTGACCACGTCGAGGCTGGTGAGCAGGACGATCGTGACGACGGTCAGGGCGCTCAGTTGCGCCACCGGGTTGATCCGTCCCAGCGGGACGTCGGGCACCGGCCCGAGCGCGAGGGACGCCGTGGTCACGCGAGGGCCAGCCGGTCGTCGGCCAGGACGTCGACGAGGTCGGTGTCATGCGTGACGACGGCGACCGCGCACCCCTGGGCGCGTTGCTCGGCGAGCAGCGTCACGAGCTCGCGCCAGGTCTCGGCGTCCTGACCGAATGTCGGCTCGTCGAGGACCAGCACCCGGGGGGACGTCGCGAGGGCGGTGGCCACCGAGAGCCGCCGTTGCTGGCCGCCGGAGAGCGTGTACGGGTTGGCCTCGGCGAACCCGGTGAGGCCCAGCCGTTCGAGCAGGACGTCGGCGGTCGCGCGGGCCGCCGTGGCATGGCTGCCCGACCGGAGCGGCCCCAGGGCCAGCTCGTCGCGCAGCCGGCCGGTGAGGAACTGCTGCTCGGGGTTCTGGAAGACCGTGCCGATCCGGCCGACCAGTTCGCCGGCCCGCCAGCGGACGGGTTCCCGGATGTCCCGCCGGGTGCCGGCGGCGAGCGCTGGTGCCGCTTCGACCCGGCCGGTCGTCGGTGCCCGCAGGCCGGCCAGGAGCAGGGCCAGCGTCGACTTGCCCGTTCCGTTGGGCCCTGTGACGGCGAGTGCGCGACCGGCGCTCAGGGCGACGTCGGTGGGCGCGAGGGCGGGCACGGGGCTGCCGCGGTAGCTGAAGCCGGCCGCCCGGGTGCCGAGCAGGACCGGTCCGTCCGGCGCGGGCGGCAGCCGGAGCCCGGCGGTGCGCGAGGCGGGACGCCAGCCGGGGCGGTGCTCGACGACCCCGCCCGGCGCGAGCTCGACCACCCGGTCGACCAGCGGCAACCACGGGCCGGCGTCGTGGTCGACGACGAGCACGGTAGCCAGCCGGCCTGCGGTGGCCCGCGCCACGGTGTCGCGGACGAGCGCCGCGCCCGGCCCGTCGAGCTGGGCGGTGGGCTCGTCGAGCAGCAGGAGACCGGGCCGGCGGGCCAGCACGCCGGCGAGCACCAGCCGCTGCTTCTCGCCCCCGGACAGGGCCTGGGTGGGGCGTTCCCGGCCGTAGCGGAAGCCGACGGCGGCCAGGGCGTCGTCCACCCGTGCCCAGATCTCACCGGGTGGCAGGCCGGCGTTCTCCAGACCGAAGGCGACGTCGTCCCCGGCGCGGGTCATGACGAGCTGGCTGTCGGGGTCCTGCGCCAGCAGCCCCACCAGCCCCCGGGCCGCCGGTGGCGCGAGACCGTCGACGGTGAGCTCGCCGGTGAGCTCGGCGCCCTCGGGGTCCAGGATCCCGGCGAGGGCCGCGAGCAGGGTCGACTTTCCGGCGCCCGAGGGGCCGGTCAGCAGCACCCGCTCGCCCGGTTCCACGGTGAGGTCGACGCCGGTCAACGCCCACGACCGCCTGGAGGAGTGCCGGACCCCGAGGCCGCGGGCGACGACGCGGGCAGGTGCCTCCCGGGACAGTTGTGCTCTGCCCACGACGGTGGGCAGAGCACAACTGTCGGAGAGACCAGGTCTGGTCACCGGAGGAGCCGGTTCAGACGCGGGAACGGCCCGAGGCGAACGAGCTCAGGGCGCCGGTGCGGGACAGGGCGCGGACGAGGGCCGTGCCGCCGAGCCCGGCGAGGATCATCGTGCTGGCGGCGACCATGGCCACGTAGCCGATCTTCCAGCCCGCCGCCCACGTCGGGTAGTAGTAGAGGAGGTCCAGCACCGCGGCCATCGCGCCCGCCAGGAGCGCCGAGAGAACCGCCTGCGGCAGGCCGAAGCGCCGGTACCGGAAGGCCGCGTAACCGGCCTCTCCGGCCACGCCCTGGAGCAGGCCGTAGAGCAGGACGACCGCGCCCCACGCGGAACCCATCAGCGCCGACACGACGGCGGCGATCAGCTCGGCGAAGAGCCCGGCCCCCGCCTTGCGCACGACGAGCGGCGCCACCACCGCGGGCAGCAGCCAGACGCCGTACATCACCGCCTGTGCGGGCGGGAAGGCGGTGAAGGCCGTGCCGGTGGCGGCCCACAGAAGGTTCCAGGCCCAGAAGAGGACGCCGAACGCGACGCCCAGGACTGCGGTGACGACGATGTCGACGGTGCGCCAGCGGGAGCCGGGACGAACCGCCCCTGGGTTCCCGGTGGCTCCGGTGGACGACGGACGGACGGCCGGTTCGGCCATGATTCCTCCAGACTCCCTGCGCCGGCATGACCCGGATCAGGTTCGAGGGTCTGCGGTTGCCCGCACTCTCAGCGCCGAGGCGCTCCCCTGTCGGTTTTTTCAGCTGTGCGGCGGAGCCTAGCCGCCAGGGCCTGGTCCTTCGATTCCGGCCTCGAGTGCACTGAAGGCCAAAATGCTTGAGCTTTCATTTATCTTGGTGGAAGCTGGACGCGGTATCCCCGAGAGCACCAGGAGCGCGCCATGCCCGTTCAGCGCCTGAACCACGCCGTTCTCTACGTGCGGGACGTGGACCGCAGCTTCGCCTTCTACCGTGACGTCCTCGGTTTCCGGGCGAAGGTCGAGATCCCCGGCCGGGCGGTCTTCCTCCAGGCGGAGGGCTCGACCAACGATCACGATCTCGGCCTGTTCGCCATCGGTGTGGGCGCCGGTCCTTCGCCGGCCGGCCGCAGCACCGTCGGCCTCTACCACCTGGCGTGGGAGGTCGACACGCTGGCCGAGCTGGCCCGCATCCGCGAGGCGCTGCTGGAGGTCGGTGCATTGGTGGGCGCTTCCGACCACGGCACCACCAAGGCGCTCTACGCGCAGGACCCGGACGGCCTCGAGTTCGAGGTGTCCTGGCTGCTGCCGGCCGATCTGATCACCCCCGAGGCACAGGAGCAGGGGGCGTCGATCCGTCCGCTGGATCTCGACGCCGAGATCCAGCGCTACGGTGCGCAGACCCGTGGCGGGGTCGGGGTCTCGAGCCCGGCGCTCGGCTGATCGCCGACGCGGCGCCGGGGCGGATCTGCCGAACGGCTTGACCCGCGGGGAGTGACATCTAAGATTTCAGTCATGTCCACGGCTGCGGGTGACACCCGGCGGGTCCTCCTGCGGGACGAGGCGCTGAGCCGTCTCCGGGCGGCGATCGTCGCCGGTGAGTTGAGCCCGGGATCCGTGGTGAAGGACGCCGATCTTGCGTCCCGACTAGGCCTGACCGTGGCACCGGTCCGTTCCGCGCTGACCCGCCTGGTCGACGAGGGGCTGATCGAGGCCAAGCCGCAGAGCCACACCCGGGTCACCCCCCTCCGCCTGCCGCAGGTGAGGGACGCCGCGGTCGTCGTCCGCGCGATGCACGAGGTCGCGGCCCGCGAAGCCGCCGCCCGGGTCACCGACGACGACCTGGCCGCGATGCGCGCCGCCAACGAGCGGTTTGCCGCCGCCGTCGGGTCGGGCAACCTCGACGCGGCCCTCGCTGCTGACGACGACCTGCACGGGGCCCTGCTTGCCCGGTGCGGGAACGCGGCGGTGAGCGCGACCGTCGACCGCTTCACCCCCGCGATCCGGCGGCTGGAGCGGCAGCGTTTCGGTGCGACCGGTCATCCGTCGGTCGACCTGCACGACCGGCTCATCGCCGCCTGCGCGGCCGGGGACGTCGATACAGCCGTCGCCGCCACCACCGAGATCTGGACGGCACTGTTGTCCGAGCTGGAGGAGACCACCGATGGGGCTGTCTGATTTCGCGCGTCATCCCTTGCTGTTCGGGCCGTCGCCCGTGCACCGCCTCGATCGGCTGACCGAGCACCTCGGGGGCGCCGCCGTCTGGGCCAAGCGCGAGGACGTGAACTCCGGTATCGCCTTCGGCGGTAACAAGACCCGGAAGCTGGAGTACCTCGTCGCCGATGCGCTCGCGCAGGGCTGCGACACGCTGGTCTCGATCGGTGGCGTGCAGAGCAACCACACCCGGCAGGTGGCTGCGGTCGCGGCCCGGGTGGGGCTGCGGTGCGTGCTGGTCCAGGAGAGCTGGGTGGACTGGCCGGACGCCGTCTACGACAAGGTCGGCAACATCCTGATCAGCCGGTTGGCGGGGGCCGACGTCCGTCTGGTCAAGGCCGGGTTCGGCATCGGCTTCAAGGAGAGCTGGGAGGCCGCTCTGGCCGAGATCGAGGAGCGCGGCGGCAAGCCGTACGCCATCCCCGCCGGGGCGTCGGACCATCCGCTCGGTGGCCTCGGCTTCGCCAACTGGGCGCACGAGGTGGCGGCTCAGGAGGCCGAGCTCGGCGTCTTCTTCGACACGGTCATCGTCTGCTCGGTGACCGGCTCGACCCAGGCCGGCATGGTGGCCGGGTTCGCGCAGCTGGAGGAGCAGGGCGGCCGCCGTCGCCGGGTCCTGGGCGTCGACGCGTCGGCCAGGCCGGCGGAGACCAGGGACCAGGTGCTGCGGATCGCCCAGCGGACGGCGACGGCCATCGGCGTCGAGCGGGAGTTGACCGCTGCGGACGTCGAGCTCGACGAGCGCTACCACGCCGGCATCTACGGGATCCCCGACGAGACCACCGTCGCCGCGATGAAGCTGGCCGCCCGCACCGAGGGAATGGTCACCGACCCGGTCTACGAGGGGAAGTCCATGGCCGCGACGATCGACCTGGTCGGCCGCCGGGAGATCGATCCGGCGTCCACGGTTCTCTACGCCCACCTCGGTGGACAGCCGGCACTCAACGGCTACAGCGCGCTGTTCTCCTGAGGGGTGGCCGCGCGGGGTAGCCCGTGGCGGGCCATCGCTGCCGCCGCCGGCCGCTAACCACGCCGGCGGGTGACCCCGCGCCGGGCCAGCGTGGCGGTCATCGCCGTCCACGCGCGGACGGGCACGAGCCGGGCGGCCTTCATCGTCAGCATCATCGGGAACGGGAAGACCAGCTCGGCCTTGTCCTTCTCGATCCCCGCGACGATCGCCTTCGCCGCGGCCTCCGCGGAGATGAGAAACGGCATCGGAAAGCTGTTCCGATCCGTCATCGGCGTCTTCACGAAGCCCGGGGCGAGGGTCTGGACGACGATCCCGCGCGGCCCGAGCGAGCCGCGCAGCGCCTCGAACAGGTTCAGCAACGCTGCCTTCCCCGCCCCGTAGGCCTCCGACCCGGGCATCCCCCGGTAACCCGCGACCGACGCCGTCCCGACGATCCGCCCTCGGCCCTCCGCGAGCATCGTCGGGACGACGGCCTCGAGCGCGTGCACCGTGCCCATCACGTTGATCTGCAGGTGGTCGGCGAACTCCTGGCTGTCCCACTCCTCGACGGAGAACTGCGACCACGTGCCCGCGTTCAGCACGGCGACGTCCAGGCCGCCGAGGGCCTCCCGCACCGCGGCACCAGCGGCGACGGTGGCCTCCCGGTCGGTGACGTCGACCGGGACGACGTGCATCCGGTCCCCGGCGACCGCCCGCAGCTTGTCCTCGCTGCGGGCGCTCACCGCCACCACGGCGCCCCGGTCGGCGAGCTCTCGTGCCAGCGCGGCCCCGATCCCGCTCGAGGCGCCCGTCACCCAGACCCGCGCTCCCCGGATCTCCATCAGGAGGCCGCGGAGGGGGAACGGGCCGGTCCGAACCGGCGGCGATCACGGGCAAGCGGCGCAGCCACAGAGTTCCTCCTTGCAGGCGGACGAGGGTGCTGGAACGACGAGGGTGCTGGAAACAGAGCGCGCTACAGCTGCGCGGCGATCCCTTCCGGGACGGGAAGCTGCAGGGCATTCGCAATGTCGGGCCGCATCGGTTCGATCCCGGTCGCGCCGAGGACCGTGTCCAGGGCGAACCGGTGCCAGCGCTCGGCGCCGCGGAGCATCGAGTGCCCGCCGGCGGTGGTGAAGCGGGCCACCCGCACCCCCGCCGCGCGGGCTCGCAACGCGAAGTCCGCCGACTGCCGGGCGGGGACCCACCGGTCACCCCGGCCGTGCAGGATCGTCACCGTCCGGTCCCGGAGGTGGTCGACGGGCTCGCCCGGCGGCGTCCAGGGGGCCAGTGCGCACACCGCCGCGACCTGCGGATCACCGCCGGCCCGGAGGGCCGCGCGGCCGCCCATCGAGTGGCCCACGAGCACGATCGGTACCTCGCCGCCGTGCTCCGCCCGAATCTGCTCCAGGGTCCAGCGCACATCAGCGTGCGCGTCGGCCGCCTCGCCGTTCCAGCCGGCCATCCGGTAGCGCACCACGTACGTGGCGATCCCGCGGGCCCCGGCAGCGCGGCGGACGACCTGCTCGACGGCGCGCATCCGCACCAGCGAGAGGGCGTGCTCCCGGGGTGGCTCGACCTTGCGTTCGGTCCCGCCGTGGCAGAAGACGGCGATCCCCCGCAGCCGGCCGTGAGCCGGGGAGATGTCGAGCCTGGGGTGCTCCATGCGTCCCATTCTGGCCGCGGGGCGTCACGGGCCCGGTACAGGTCACGGCAGACGGCCCCGATCAGGCTGTGCGTCGGTCTCCGCGCACGCGGCCCCGCACCCGGTCGACCATGTCGCCGGCTCCGACCAGGGTCCGGCTGATCCGGGAAGGGCCGTGCCGGTCCTCGATCATGCGCCCGAGCCGGCGCAACAGCCCGGTGGTCAGCGGGACGAGGACGGTCAGGATCAACCAGGCGCGCAGCCGGCGGGTGAAGAACAGCCACATGGGCACCCGGTTCCCCGCCGTGGCGCCCGGCAACCGCTCAGGCCGGGTCGCCGGCCAGCCGGACGAGCATCTTGCCCGTGTTGCCGCCGCGCAGCAGGTCCAGGAAGGCCGGGACGGCGCCCTCCAGGCCGTCCCGCACCGTCTCGCGGACGACCAGCTCGCCGGAGCGCAGCCATCCCGTCACGGCCTCGGCGAACTCCGGCCAGAGATCGGTGTGGTCGCCGACGAGGAAGCCGCGCAGCGTCAGCCGGTTGGCGACCAGCAGTGACAGGTTGCGCGGCCCGGGCGGCGGTGTCACCGCGTTGTAGGCCGAGATCGAGCCGCACACGGCCGCCCGTCCGTGCAGCCGCAGCGCGCCGATGGCTGCCTCGAGGTGCTCCCCGCCGACGTTGTCGAAGTAGACGTCGATGCCCTCCGGTGCCGCCGCTGCCAGGAGGTCGGCGACCGGGCCGTCGTGGTAGTCGAAGGCGGCGTCGAAGCCGAGTTCCTCGATCAGCCAGCGGACCTTCTCCGGGCTGCCCGCGCTGCCCACCACCCGGGAGGCGCCCCGCAACCGGGCGAACTGACCGACCAGGCTGCCGACGGCGCCCGCGGCTCCGGAGACGAAGACGGCGTCACCCGGCTGGAAGGCCGCGACCCGGAACAACCCCGCCCAGGCAGTCAGGCCCGGCATGCCCAGGACCCCCAGGTGGTAGCTCGGCGGGATGTCCGGGAGGTCCGGCAGCACGCGCACATGGGCCGCGTCCAGGACGGCGACGTCGCGCCAGCCGGCGTCGGTCAACACGAGTGCGCCCTCGGGGACCTCCGGCGACCGCGACGCGACCACCCGGCCGACCGCGCCGCCCTTCATGGTCTCGCCCACCCCCCAGGGCGCGGCGTAGGACTTCCCCGCCCTCATCCGGCCGCGCATGTAGGGGTCGACGGACATCACGAGCATCCGGACGACGACCTCGCCCTCGGCGGGATCGGCGTGCTCGCGCTCCACCAGCCGGAAGTCCTGCGGGGTCGGCTCGCCGTGCGGCCGCGCCGCCAGCTGCCACTCACGGGTCGGGACGGACACGCACCGATCCTGCCCTCCAGTGAGTGGTGGGCGCCGTCCGGCCCCGTGCATCGTGCCTCCACCGGGTTGCCCGACGGGCCTAGGCTCGGAGCATGTTGTTCTCCCGGTTGAAGACGCAATCGGTCACCGCTGACGACGCGCTGCCCGGCCGGCCCGACGCGCTGCCGCACGTGCCCGAGGTGCACGCGGTCAACGGCAACCGCATCCAGCCGCCGTTCCCCGACGGCCTGCAGACGGCCGTCTTCGGCGCCGGCTGCTTCTGGGGCGTGGAGAAGGTGTTCTGGGAGACGCCGGGGGTCTACTCGACTGCGGCGGGCTACGCCGGCGGTTTCACGCCGAACCCGACCTACGAGGAGGTGTGCTCGGCGCGGACGGGGCACACCGAGGCCGTCCTGGTCGTCTTCGATCCCGCGGTCGTCTCCTACGAGCAGCTGCTGAAGGTGTTCTGGGAGGACCACGACCCGACGCAGGGCATGCGCCAGGGCAACGACGTCGGCACCCAGTACCGCTCGGCGATCTACTTCGCGACGCCGGAGCAGGAAGCTGCGGCCCGTGCCAGCCGGGACCAGTTCCAGGAGCGGCTGAAGGCTGCCGGCTACGGCGACATCACGACCGAGATCGCGCCGCTGGGGGAGTTCTTCTACGCGGAGGACTACCACCAGCAGTACCTGTACAAGGTGCCCAACGGCTACTGCCCGATCAACTCGACCGGCGTCTCCTGCCCGGTCGGGCTGCCCGGCGTCTAACGGTCGGAGGCCGGTAGGCGACAGTGGTGGTCGTGTCCGGCCCTGCTCTCTTCGACCAGCTCCGCCGTGAACCCGACATCGAGGCGCCGGACCTGGTCGCCGTCGACGCGACCGACCGGTTGCTCCTGGACCAGGCCGCCGGCCTCCTCGCCGGCTGTGGTCCCGGGGAGCTCCTCGTCGTCGACGACTCCTACGGGGCGCTGACCCTCGGCGCGGTGGCACTGCACGGTGCGGACGACGTCCGCGTCTGCCAGGACCTGCTGGTGGGCGAGCTGGCGCTGGCGGGTAACGCGGAGCGGGCCGGGCTGGCCGGCAGCTACCGCCAGGTTCCCCTCACCGCCGAGTCGGCGGCGGGCGCGCGGGTGGTGCTGGTCAAGGCCCCCAAGGCGCTCGATGCCCTGCGGGAGATCGCCGAGGTGGTCGCGGAGGGGGCGGCACCGGACGTGACCGTGCTGGTCGGCGGGCGGATCAAGCACATGACGCACGCCATGAACGACGTCCTGGGCGATTCGTTCACCGACGTCTCCGCCACGCTGGCGCGGCAGAAGTCGCGAGTGCTCGTCGCCCGCGGCCCGCGCCCCGGACCGTCGTCCTTTCCGCAGCGGCAGGATCATCCCGACGTCGGGCTGACCGTGGCGGCCCATGGCGCCGCCTTCGCCGGCACGAAGATCGACATCGGCACGCGGGCGTTGCTCCGCTCGCTGGACCTGATGAACCCCGCTGCCGGCACGGCCCTCGACCTCGGCTGCGGCACCGGCGTGCTCGCCGCCGCACTGGTGAAGGCCCGTCCGGATCTTCGGGCGCTGGCCGTCGACCAGTCCGCCGCCGCGGTCGCCTCGGCAGCCGCCACGGCGACGGCCAACGGCCTCGGCGACCGGATCACGGTCGTCCGGGACGACGCGGCCTCCTCGATCCCCGGGGGCAGCGTCGATCTCGTGGTCTGCAACCCGCCGTTCCACCTGGGGGCCGCGGTCGTGACCACCGCCGCCGACCGGCTGTTCGCCGCCGCCGCGCGCGTGCTGCGTCCCGGCGGTGAGCTCTGGACGGTCTACAACTCGTCGTTGCGGCACAAGCCGGCACTGGCCCGTCTCGTCGGCCCGACTCGCGTGGTCGACCGCACGCCGAAGTTCACCGTGACCGTCTCCGTGCGGAACGAGAAAGCCCGCGTCGATCGCCATGCTCTGCTGTAGTCACTCCACTTACGGCCGAAGACGGGGATACGGCGGGCCTTCCGCCACCTCCGCCCGTGGCCCTGGAGACCCTGATGTCGCGCAACCTCTGGTCCGACCGCCCGCTCGGTATGAAGCTGTCGGCCCTCGTCGCGGTGGGCACGGTCTCGCTGGCCGTCTTCGCCGTCATCACCGTGCACGCTCTGCAGGCGACCGGGGACCGTACCGCCGAACTGCTGGTGACCACGGATGCCACCGGCAAGGCGCTCGAGGCCGACATGATGCACGACGCCGTCCGTGGTGACGTCCTCCAGGCGCTGCTCAACGGTGCCGGCCCGCTGTACGACTCGGCGGTGGCCGATCTTCGGGATCACTCGGCGACCATGCACGAGGTCCTGGCGGCAGTCCGTGGCGACGGTCTCGACCCGGAGGTTGCCGCCGCCGTCGACAAGGTGTCGCCGGTCGTCGACGCGTACCTGACGTCGGCCCAGCACGTCGTGGTCCTGGCGGGGCAGAACCGCGTCCAGGCCCAGCTGGCCTACCCGGGGTTCCTCCAGGTCTTCTCCGCCCTGGAAAAGTCACTGCCGAGCGTGGGCGAGGCCGTGCGGGCCGCGGCGACCGCCGCGGCGGACACCAGCACCCAGGAGCGCAGCACCGCGATCCGGCTCTCGGTGCTCGTAGCGGCTGCCGGGCTTCTCCTGCTCGCCCTCCTGGGCTGGGTCGTGACCCGGTCGGTCGTCGGTCCCCTTCGCCGGGTCGGCACGGTCCTGGCCGCGTTGGCCGAGGGAGACCTCCGCGGCGAGGCAGGTGTCCACAGCCAGGACGAGGTCGGGCGCATGGCCGCCGCCCTGGAGGTGTCGATGACCAACATGCGCGGCGTCCTGGCCGCGATCGGGGACAGCTCGACGACGCTGGCCTCCGCCACCGAGGAGCTCTCCGCCAGCGCGCAGGACATGGCCCGTCTCGCCGATGAGTCCTCCGCGCAGAGCGGCGCCGTCGCCGCTGCCGCCGTCCAGGTCTCCACCAACGTGCAGATCGTCTCGGCGGGCTCCGAGCAGATGGGCTCCTCGATCCGGGAGATCGCGCAGAACGCCGCGGAGGTGGCCCGGGTCGCCGCCCAGGCCGTCGAGGTCGCGGACGCCACGACGGCGACCGTGGCGAAGCTCGGTGACTCCTCGATCGAGGTCGCCGGCGTGGTCAAGGTGATCACCGGCATCGCCGAGCAGACCAACCTGCTCGCGCTCAACGCCACCATCGAGGCGGCCCGGGCGGGCGAGGCCGGGAAGGGTTTCGCCGTCGTGGCCAACGAGGTGAAGGAACTGGCCCAGGAGACGGCGAAGGCGACGCAGGACATCACCGAGCGGGTCCAGGCCATCCAGGCCGACACCCAGGGAGCGGTGCAGGCGATCAGCCAGATCTCGTCGATCATCGGGCTGATCAACGACTCCCAGAGCACCATCGCGGCCGCGGTGGAGGAGCAGACCGCCACCACGACGGAGATGAACCGGAACGTCACGGAGGCGGCCCAGTCGGCCGGTGAGATCGCCGAGAACATCGAGGCGGTGTCGGCGGCGACGAACTCGACGACGCGGGCGATGGCCGACGCGCAGACCGCCATCGACGAGGTCGCGCGGATGGCAACCTCGCTGAACAGCTCGGTGGCCAGGTTCCGGTACTGAGCGCTCGGGGGGCGGCGGCCGGCGTACGCCATTCCCTGGGCGTGGGCGCCGGGACGGGGCAGGCTGACCGGCCATGAGCGCGATGCGACGAAAGACCCCCCTCGCCCGCAGGCTCCTTCGGGTCCTGGCGATCTGGATCGGCTTCCAGGTGATGGTCGGCGTCCTGAGCCGCCTGGTCGCCCACCGCCTCGACCGCGGCGACGAGAACGCGACCGACATCCGGCGCGTGCTCGTCATGAGCGGCACGGAGCTGCGGCCGACCAACCCGGCGCTGTCACGGGTTCGCCTGGACCTCGCCATGGGCGGCGGGCTGCTCGATCTCACGGCCGTTCCGCCCACTCCCGGCGGCGTCGACGTCACGGTGCGCGCCCTGATGGGCGGCCTGGGGCTGCGGGTTCCCGCCGGATGGAGGGTGTGGTGGGACTTCCGCGGGGCCATGGGGGGCATGGGGGCGGACACCGGGATCCAGCGGGTGACCGACCCCGCGGCGGCGGATGTGCGGGTGGACGCCCGCGCGGTCATGGGCGGCGTCGGCATCGAGACACCGAAGGACTGACCGCTCAGCAGAAGCCGGGCGTGCCCAGCCAGGCCGCCTCGGCCGGTGCGGCGTCGTCGCGTAGCACGGTCCCCTCGATCAGCCCGTACGGCCGGTCGTCCGCGTAATAGACGAGCCTCTCGTCCGCACCGGGGGAATTCCCCAGGCCGAACGCCGAGAGGTCCTGCAGGAAGTGGTGCCTGTTCGGCATCGACAGCCGGATCTCGGCGACATCGGGGTTCTGTTCGAGCGCCGTCCGGCCCATGGCGAACAGGCTCTGCTGCAGCGCGAGCGAGTGGGTGGCGGCGAACGTCTCCAGCAGCGCCGTCCGGACGCCGTCGAAGCAGGCGTCGAAGTCCAGCTCGGGGGTCGCGTACCGCCAGCGGGCGGTGACCGCGGTGGCGAGGATCCGGTCCCGGGTCTCGGCGAGGGTCGTGAACCTGTCCCGCGGGAAACCCCAGAACTCCGAGCCCGTCGTCTTGAGGACGACGAGGTCGGTGAGCCCCGCCAGGACGTGCGTCCGGAGGGTGCCCCCGGAGGAATCGACCGTGACCACCGCGGTACGCACCTCGCCTCCGGTGCGGCGGAAGGCATGGTCGTGCGGTTGCCCGTCGACGGCGATGCGGTCCCAGCCGTAGGACTCGACCGCCACGCGGGCGCCGGTGATCCAGTCGTGGGAGCCGGCGAAGTGCCGGGCCAGCCGCAGGCCGAACTCTTCGGGGGAGCCGACGCCGTCCCTGGCGAACGCGAAGACGGTGTTCTTCTGCGTGTCCGTCGTGAGCACGTGGGCGTTGTCGCCGGCGGTGTGCGCGGTGGTGAAGTCGCCGCGCAGGCTCGAACTGACATTGAGGTCGACCAGCGAGTGACGGGGGGTGCTGCGGTCCACCGCGACAACGCGGACCTCTGCTTTCCCGTACTGGTTGGGGCCGAGCACGATCGCCATGCGGCACTGTCGCACGTGGCCCCCGCCCTGGAGGGGGCCGTCAGCTGCCCCGATACGTCGAGTAGGCGAACGGGCTGAGCAGCAGCGGCACGTGGTGGTGGTCGGCGGGCTCGGCGACGCCGAAGGTGATCACGACCTCCGGGTAGAAGGCCTCCCGGTCCTGCTCGGCGAACCACGGCCCGGTCGCGAACACCAGCCGGTGCGTGCCGAATTCCGTCGCGCCCTCGACCAGGTGGCAGCGGCCCTCGAGGTCGGTCACGCCCTCGGCGACCAGCCCCTCGCCGGCGAACAGCCGGACGGCGATCCCCATGGCTGGGCGACCGGTGACCGCGTCCAGGACGTGGGTGGACACGCTCACGAGAGGAGCCCCCGCACCCGGAGCGCCGTGATCTCGGCCAGCTGCTGAGTGGTCTCGGCCCGCTCGGCCTCGTCGTCGTTGCCGAGCCGGCGCGTCAGTTCGGCGAGCATCTCCTCGGGGGTGCGGCCCACGGCCCGGATCAGGAAGACGTGGTCGAAGCGCTGCTCGTAGGCGCGGTTGCCGTCGACCAGGGCGGCGCGGATGTCGGCGCCGGCACCCTGCACGGAGCCCTGCTCCTGCCGGGAGGCCTGCGCTTCGCGTCCGGCGCCCGTCACGCGGTCGCCGATCCGTGGATGGGCGGCCAGCGCGAGGGCGACCTCCTCCCACGGCAGGCCGCGGGCGATCTCCCCGGCACGGGCCACGAGTGCCTCGGCGTCCGGATAGGGCCGCCCGGACACGACCACCGCGGCGAACCGGGGCGCGGCGTTGCAGGCGGTCAGCGCCTCGATCGCGCGGTCGGCGGGCTCCTCGTTGAACTCGTCGATGGCCGCCATGGTGAGAGGATGCCACTCCCTGACCTCCGCTTTAGCGCGCTGGAGCTGATCGACACGGTGGTGGGCACATGGTGGACGTGCGCGTCGAGGGCCCGGCCGTGGAGCGGGAAGAGGAGATCCTCACCCCGGAGGCCCTGGAGTTCGTCGCTGACCTGCAGACCCGGTTCGGCGCGCACCGCGACGCCCTGCTGGCCGCCCGCGCCGGCCGCCGCGCGGAGATCGCCGCCGCCCGGCGGATCGGCTTCCGGGAGGACAGCGCGCCGGTCCGGGCCGCCGACTGGCGGGTGCCGCCGCCACCACCCGGTCTCGTGGACCGCCGGGTCGAGATCACCGGGCCCACCGAGCCGAAGATGGCGATCAATGCGCTCAACTGCGGCGCCAACGTGTGGCTGGCCGACCTGGAGGACGCGAACACCCCCCACTGGCGCAACGTCGTCGGCGGCCAGGTCGTGCTGCACGACGCCGTCCGCCGGACGCTGTCCTTCACCGCACCCGACGGCCGCGAGTACCGGCTCCGGGAGGACGGCGAGCTGCCGACGATCGTGCCCCGCCCGCGCGGGTGGCACCTGCCCGAGCGGCACCTGCTGGTGGACGGCGCCCGGGCCGTGGGCGCGCTGGTGGACGCCGGCCTCTTCCTCTTCCACAACGCCGCCGAGCAGCTGGCGCGGGGCAGCGGGCCGTACTTCTACCTGCCCAAGATGGAGGGCTCGCCGGAGGCGCGGCTGTGGGCGCTGGTCTTCGACCGCGCCGAGCAGGTGCTCGGCCTCCCGGCCGGCTCGATCCGCGCCACCATGCTGATCGAGACCATCCCGGCGGCCTTCCAGATGGACGAGATGCTCTACGAGCTCGGCCCCCACGCCGCCGGGCTCAACGCCGGCCGGTGGGACTACCTGTTCAGCATCATCAAGGTCTTCCGGGACGCCGGACCGGACTTCGTGCTGCCCGACCGGGGTGCGGTGACCATGACCGCGCCGATGATGCGGGCCTACACCGAGAAACTGGTCGCCGTCTGCCACCGGCGCGGGGCCATGGCGATCGGCGGCATGGCCGCGGCGATCCCCAGCCGGCGGGACGCCGGGGCCGACGAGCGGGCACTCGCCAAGGTCCGGGAGGACAAGACCCGCGAGGCGGGCGACGGCTTCGACGGTTCCTGGGTCGCTCACCCGGACCTGGTGGCCACCTGCCGGGAGATCTTCGACGACGTCCTCGGCGATCGGCCCAACCAGCTCGACCGGCGGCGGGAGGACGTCCGTGTCACGCCCGAGCAGCTGCTCGACGTCGCCTCCGTGCCCGGCGCCCGGACGATGGCCGGCCTGCGCGCCAACGTCGAGGTCGCGCTCCGCTACCTGGCGGCCTGGCTCGGCGGGAACGGTGCCGTCGGCATCCACGGCCTGATGGAGGATGCCGCCACCGCCGAGATCAGCCGCTCGCAGGTGTGGCAGTGGGTGCACGCCGGCGTCGCGCTCGACACCGGGGAGACGGCGACCCGGGAGCTGGTGCGGAGGGTCGTCGCCGAGGAGGTGGCCGGGATCGGGGACCTGGACCGGCTGGAGGACGCCTGCCGGCTGTTCGAGCAGGTGGCGCTGGCCGCGGAGTTCCCCGACTTCCTCACGCTGCCGGCGTACGAGCTGATCGTAGAAGGACCCCGTCCTCCCCAACCCTCGCAGGCTCGGGTCGGGCCCCTGGACGGGGCCGCCCAGTGACCTTGCCCGAGGAGGTCTACGCGGAGCTGGACCGGCGGCTGGCGCCCGTCGACGCGGCCCGGCTGGCCGCCTATCCCGGGGAGCGACCGGACCGCCAGCCGGTGCACACCTGCTACGTCCCCGCCGACGCCGTCGTCCCGGGGCTCGCCGCCGCCTGGGGGTCCGCGGCGCTGCAGGCACTCGACGAGCACGGCCTGCCCGACCTCGGCCTCGGGCCGGAGCTGGTGGAACAGGTGCTGCCCCGGGTTCGGGCGAAGCTGGCCACCGAGCCGGTGGAGGACCTCCGGGTCGACGCCGAGGACGGCTACCGGGGCGCGCCGGACGCCGAGGACGACGACGTCCTGCGCGCCGCCGCGCTCGTGGCCGCCGACGCGGAGGCCGGGGCCGCCCCACCGTCGGTCGGCATCCGGGCCAAGTCCCTCGAAGGGCCCACCCGCCGCCGTGGCGTCCGCAGCCTCGACCTGTTCCTGGGTGCCCTCGGCACCGGGCGGCCGGCCGTGGTGACGCTCCCGAAGGTGACCGACGTCGAGCAGGTCCGGGCCTTCCTGCCGGTGCTCGAGGCCCTCGAGGCGGCGCACGGCGTCCGCCTCGCACTGGAGCTGCAGATCGAGACGCCGCAGGCGGTGCTGGGCCGCGACGGCGCGGTCACCGTTGCCCGGATGGTGCACGCGGCCGGCCCGCGACTGATCGGCCTGCACCACGGCACCTACGACTACAGCGCCGCCCTCGGCATCGCCGCGGCCCACCAGGCCTCCGACCACCCGGCGGCCGATCTCGCCAAGCAGGTGATGCAGCTGGCGGTTGCCGGCACCGGCGCGCACGCGGTGGACGGGTCGACCAACGTCCTGCCGCTGGGCTCCCGGACACAGGTGCACGAGGCCTGGCGGGTGCACGCCCGACTGGTGACACGGGCCCTGGAACGCGGCCTCTACCAGGGGTGGGATCTGCACCCGGCCCAGCTGATCACCCGCTACACGGCCACGTACGCCTTCTTCCGCGCCGCTCTGCCGGCGGCCGCCGCGCGGCTGGCCGGCTACCTCGGCCGGACCGAGGGAGGGGTGCTCGACGAGCCCGCCACGGCCCGGGCACTGGCCATGGTCGTGCTCCGCGGGCTGGACTGCGGCGCGGTGGACGACGAAGAAGTCCGGGATTCAGGGCTTCCGGACCGGGGCATCCTGGATAGGCTCGCAGGCCGGCGGCCAGGGGGACCCAGCGGCCGCTGATCGTTCCCCGGCCCGCCGGAACCGCGGCGGCCCGGACGAAGGGGACCCGATGACGATGACGGCTCTGCCGGCAACCGCTCCGACCGAAGCCGAGCTCGAGTTCGACCGTCAGGTCGACGCCCTCGCGCTGACCGGTCTCCCGGAGTACCGGGACCTGCCCGACAGCTGCTTCCGGGCGTGGCTGGAACCGCTCCGCGACGTGCTCCCGCAGCCCGGCCGGGCGGGTGCCCGGCTCCCGTTCGTCGTCGTCGTGCCCGACCTGCCGATGGTCGACGTGCTGGAGACCGTGCAGACGGTGGGAGGTCAGGGCTTCACGACCATGGCGGACGACGACCTGGCCCGGTTCCGCCCGCTCCCGGACCTCGACGTCCCGGGTGCTCCCTACCTGATGGTGGACGTCGACACCGGCGCGGACACCCTCAACCTGCCCCCGGCCGAGGCCCTTCCACGGATCGCCGAGGCCGGCCGCTCACCCCTCACCCTGGCCGAGGGACTGGCGGTGCTCGTCTCCGACCCGGGCGTGCTGCGGTCCCGGAACTGCTTCTCGCTGCTGGGTTCGCGGGCGGGGGACAAGCGGGTGCCGGCGCTGTGGGTGAGCGGGCGGCGGCCGCGCCTGGGCTGGTGTTACCAGGGGGCGCCGCACGCCTGGCTGGGCTCGGCCTCGTGCGGGGCGCGCCTCACCGCGTGAGGCCGGTGGTCTCCGACGGGGATCCGGCCGCACGGCTACGATCCGGGACGTGATGAGTGGGTGATCGAGGGCCCGCTGGAGCGCTCCCTCTTCGCCCACGGTGGTGAGCTCGGGCGCGAGATGAGCGCCCGTCAGTGGGCCGAGACCCCGGTCGGACCGCCGTCGGGGTGGCCGTCGGGGCTGCGCAACGCCGTCCGGATCGTGCTGACCTCGCGTTTCTCCATGTGGGCGGCGTGGGGCCCGGAGCTGACCACCTTCTACAACGACGCCTACCGCGAGAACACTCTGCAGGCCAAGCATCCCCGGGCGCTGGGCCGCCCGGCCCGCGAGGTGTGGGCCGAGATCTGGCACGACATCGGCCCGCGCATCCAGTCGGTGCTCGACACCGGCGTCGCGACGTGGGACGAGGACCTGCTGCTCTTCCTGGAGCGCAGTGGCTATCCGGAGGAGACCTACCACACCTTCTCCTACAGCCCGCTCGACGGCGACGACGGCCGTATCGAGGGCATGCTCTGCGTGGTCACGGAGACCACCGAGCGGGTCGTCGGCGAGCGGCGCATGGCGCACCTGCGCGACCTGGCGGCGGCGGTGGCCACCACCCGGGTCGAGGCCGACGTGCTGGCCGCGGTCGCCGACCAGCTGGGCCGCAACCCCGCCGACCTGCTGTTCGCGGCCGTCTACCTCTTCGACGAGTCCGGGATCGCGCGGCTGGGCTGCGCCGCCGGCATCGAGCCCGGTGCGGTCGCGGCGCCGGCCGTGCTCCGGCCCGACGACGCCGCGCCGGTCTGGCCCCTGGCCCGCATCCTGGCCGGCGAGCAGGTGCTGGTCGACGACCTCCGGGAGCGCTTCGCGGAGCTGCCCACGGGGGCATGGGCCCAGCCGCCGTCGCACGCCGTCGCCGTTCCGATCGCCTCCTCGACGCAGGGCCGGGCGCCGGTCACCGGGTTCCTCGTCGTGGGGCTGAACCCGCACCGGCGCTACGACGACGCCTACCGCGGCTTCGTCGAGCTGGTGGCCAACCAGATCGGGTCGGGGCTGCTCAACGCGGGCAGCTACGAGGCCGAGCGGCTCCGGGCGGAGGCGCTGGCCGAGCTGGACCGCGCCAAGACCGACTTCTTCAGCAACGTCAGCCACGAGTTCCGGACGCCGCTGACCCTCATCATGGGTCCGGTCGCCGAGCTGCGGGCCTCGCCCGCCGTGGACGGCGATCCGCGGCTGCGCGAAGAACTCGAGGTCATCGAGCGCAACGCCCTGCGCCTCGGCAAGCTGGTCAACACGCTGCTCGACTTCTCCCGCATCCAGGCGGGGCGGATCGACGCCCGGTTCGAGCCGGTCGACCTCGCCGAGGTCACCACGGAACTCGCCAGCGTGTTCCGCTCGGCGGTCGAGCGCGCCGGCCTGTCGTTCGTCGTCGACTGCGCCCCGGTGACCGAGCCGGTGCACGTCGACCTCGACATGTGGGAGAAGGTCGTCCTCAACCTGCTCTCCAACGCGCTGAAGTTCACCTTCGACGGTGAGATCGCGGTCCGGGTGCGCCAGGTGGACGGCGCGGCTCAGCTCACCGTCCACGACACCGGTACGGGCATCCCCGCCGACGAGCTCCCCAGGCTCTTCGAGCGGTTCCACCGGGTCGCCGACGGCAGGGGCCGGTCGGGTGAGGGCAGCGGCATCGGGCTGGCCATGGTGCGCGAGCTGGTCAGCCTGCACGGCGGGACGATCGCCGTGGCCAGCACCCCGGACGTCGGGACGACGTTCACCGTCACGCTCCCGCTGGGCACCGCGCATCTGCCGACCGACCGGATCGCGCCCGCGCCCGCCTCATCCGCGCCCGCGGTCTCGGCGGCGGCGGCGCCGTTCGTCGCGGAGGCGCTCCGCTGGGTGCCGTCGGTCGGGGACGCAGGGGAGCCCGACCTCGCCACCGTCACGGCGCAGCCGGCCGGCACGGGCGGACGCGTCCTGATCGCGGATGACAACGCCGACATGCGGGAGTACCTGCTCCGTCTCCTCGAGCCTCATTACGTCGTGGCTGCTGTGGGCGACGGTCGTGCCGCGCTGGAGGCCGCGCGGAGCGACCCGCCGGACCTCCTCCTCAGCGACGTGATGATGCCCGGCATGGACGGCATGGAGCTGCTCGCCGCCTTCCGCGCCGACGGCCGGACCTCACGGATCCCGGTCGTCCTGCTGTCGGCCCGGGCCGGTCAGCAGGCCGCGGTCGAGGGGCTGGCGGCCGGCGCCGATGACTACCTCGTCAAGCCGTTCTCGGCGCAGGAGCTGCTCGCCCGCGTCGGCGCGCACCTGCACCTGGGCCGGGCCAGGCGGGCGGCCGAGGAGCGGTTCACCGCCATGGCCGACCTCGCCCCGGCGCTGATCTGGGTCGCCGACTCCGTGGGCCGGCGGGTCTTCGTCAATCGCGGCTGGACCCAGTTCACCGGGCGATCGACGAACGACGAGCTCGGCGTCGGCTGGACCGACCGGGTGCACCCGGAGGACCGCGACCGCTACGCGGAAACGGTGAACGCCGCGACAGCCGAGCGGCGGGGCTGGGAGGTCGAGTTCCGGCTCCGCAGGACCGACGGCGCCTACCACTGGCTGCTCGAGCGGGCCGTGCCGATCGGTGCCGGCGAGGCGTTCGCCGGCTATGTCGGCAGCTGCACCGACATCAACGCGCGGTTCCGGGAGACCGAGCGCCAGACGCTGCTTGCCGCCGTGGGCGCTGCGCTCGACCGCGAGACGGCGGTCGACGAACAGCTGAGCCGGCTGGCACGGCTGACCGTCGACAGCCGGCTGGCCGACCTTTGCACCGTGCGGGTCGTCGGGGAGGACGGGCACATGCGGCTCGCGGGGGTCGCCGCGCTCGACCGCGAGAGCGAATCCCTCGTGGCCGGGATGGACCCCGACACCGGGCTCGGCCTGGAGGCGGTGGCACGCGGGCGTTCGATGCTGCAGCCGTACCTGCCCGCCCCCCACGTCGTCAACGGAACGGACATGGCGTCGGTCATGGCGCTGCCGCTGACCGTCCGCGGGCGGGTCCTGGCCGTGCTGGCGCTGGGCCGCCGGTCGGACGCGCCCGCGTTCAACGAGGACGACCGTGCGCTCGTGGAGGAGATCGCCGCCCGCGCCGCCCTCGCGCTGGACAACACGGCGCTCCTCGCCGAGGAGCGAGCCGCGGCCCGCCGGCTCGCGCTGCTGCAGGGGGCCACGGCGGAGCTGTCGGCCGCGACCACCCCCGTCGACGTGGGCGTCGCCGCCGCCGAGCACATCCGGCAGCTGACCGGCCCGGGCAGCCGGGTCGCCGTCTACGAGATCGACCCCTCGCACCGCGCGCTCGCGGTGCTCACGATCAGCGGCGGCAGCGAGGAGGCCCACCGCGTCTGGTCCAGCGTTCCGCTGTCCGCTCCGCTGGCCGCGCCGGCGGCGGTCCGGGAGCGGCACCCGATCTGGATCGAGGACATCAGCCTGCAGCCGCCCCGGCCCCAGGAGCTGCCGCCGGAGCTCGCCGAGGCGTCGCAAGCATTCGGGCTGGCGGCCACCGTCGCCCTCCCGCTGATGGTGGCCGGGCGCGTGGTGGGGGTCATCGGGATCGGGTTCCCCACGGTGCAGGAGTTCTCGCCCACGGAGCGGGCGATGCTGCTCGCCGTCGCCGAGCAGTGCGCCCAGGCCCTGGACCGCGCCCGCCTCTACCGGGCGGAGCAGGGCATCGCCGAGACGCTGCAGCGGAGCCTGCTGCCGGCCGAGCTGCCCCGCCTGGAACGGCTGGCACTGGCGGCGCGCTACCTGCCGGGCGCCGAGGGCACCCGGGCCGGTGGTGACTGGTACGACGTCGTCGATCTCGGGGACGACCGCATCGCCATCGCCGTCGGCGACGTGGTCGGCCAGGGGCCCGCGGCCGCCGCCGTCATGGGACAGCTGCGCAGCGCGCTGTCGGCCGCCCTGCTGCAGGGCTGTCGGCCGGCGGAGGCGCTGGAGCTGCTGGACCGCTTCGCCGCCCGGCTGCCCGGCGCCCTGGCCTCCACGGCGGCGTGCCTGGTGATCGAGGCGTCGAGCGGCACCGTGTCGTGGTCCCGCGCCGGGCATCCGCCGCCGCTGCTCATCACCCCGGACGGCGACACCCGGCTGCTCGACCAGGCCGGCTCCGGCCCGGTCCTCGGTGCCCCGCGTCGCCGCCCGTACGCCGAGGGCACCGTGACCATTCCGCCGGGCGCCACGCTGCTGCTGTACACCGACGGCCTGGTGGAACGTCGCGGTGAACTGCTCGACGACGGGCTGAGCCGCATCCGCGCCGTCGCGGCCCGGCACGCCGCCGCCGCGCCCGAGCTGCTCACCGGCCGGCTGCTGGCGGAGGTACTGGCCGACACCGACCAGCCCGACGACGTCGCGGTCATCGCCGCCCGGCTCCTGCCGGCACCCCTGCACGAGCGTCTTCCGGCCGATCCCGCGCGGCTCGCCGGCGTCCGCCGCGCGGTGCGGGCCTGGGCGGTGCAGGCGGCGCTGCCCGAGGACACCGCCGACGACCTCCAGCTGGCGCTCGGGGAGGCGCTCGCCAACGCGGTCGAGCACGCCTACGCCGCGAACGGTCCCGGGGAGTGCGAGTACAGCGCGACCCGCGAGGCGGACGGCAGCGTGCGCGTGCGCGTCCAGGACGCCGGCGCGTGGCGGCCGCCGCCGTCGGACAAGGGGCACCGCGGCCGCGGGCTGGAGCTCATCCACGCGCTGGCCCTCGACGTCCAGGTCACCTCCGCACCCGCAATCGGCTTCGGCACGACGGTCGCCTTCCGGCTGGCGCCCGGCGACGCGGGACCGGTCCGCGGCCTCCGCTTGCGGGGAGCGCCACCGGACGCCTCGGTCGAGGGCGCTGCCGTGTGGGCTGAGGGCACCGCCGCCCGGGTCGTCGCGCACGAGGAGGCCTCGGGCGTGCGGTGGGAGGTGACCGGCGAGCTGGACCTCGCGACGGCGGGGTCCATTCATGCGGCGCTGCTCGCCGAGCTGGACACCCTTCCGGCGGGTGCCGCCGCCGATCTCGATCTCGGATCGACGGCTTACCTGGCCAGCGCCGGGGTCGGGATGGTCCTGCAGGTCCTGGCGCTGGCCGCTGACCGGGGCGTCCGCCTCCGGCTGCGCGCGGCGCCGGGGACGCCGTCCGCGCGCGTTCTCGCTCTGGCCGGGCTGGGGGACGCGGTCGCGGCCCGCTGACACGCGGGGAGGGCCCCGGTGGTGGTGCCACAGGTTGAATGTTTCAGAATGTCGGTTCGATCGGCCGTGGGTTGAGAGTGCGGCACGGGAGGTAGAGGGGCTGGTGGACGCACAGGCTTCGGACCGGTCGTTCCCGGCGACCCGGTCGCGTCCCCGACCGGCCCGATCCCCGGGTTCCGCCGGGCCCGGGCACGCGGCCGCGATCGTCGGCTCGGAGGCCGAGCTGCTCGCCGTCGCGCTGCCGTTCCTCGACGCCGGCCTCCGAGCCGGCGACCTCGTGGCGCTCGCCTGCTCGACGGAGACGGTGGAACTGCTCAGCCGCGAGCTGGGGGAGCGGGCCACATCCCTGGTGTCGGATCCGGGCATCAGCCTGCTCGGCTCCCGCGCGCCGGACGCGTTGATCCTCAGTCGCCGGTACCTGGAACGGGCCATGGGAACCGGTTCCGGACAGCTGTGCACCCTGTCGGAGATCGACTTCGGGCCGTCCCCGGCCGGCTGGCGCGAGGGACAGCGCTTCGAGTCGGTCTACAACCGGCTGATGGGGCAGTCCCCCGTGTCGGCGGTCTGCCTCTACGACCGCCGGCGGTTGCCGGAATCGGTCATCGACAGCGCCGCGCCCACCCATCCGCAGCTGATCCGGGGGACGGTCCGGTCGGCGAGCCCGCGCTTCCAGGATCCGGGTACCTACGTCCCGTCCCTTCCGCTCCCACGCGAACCGGTCGAGGACGGGGAGCCGGTCTTCTCCGTCGCCGACGCGCCCACCCTGGTGGGTCTCCGGCACCAGCTCGGAGCGGTGCTGACTGCCCGGGTACGGGACCGCGACCAGCGAGAGGACCTCCACCTCGGGGCCAGCGAGATCGCCGCCAACGCCTTCCGTCATGGCGTCCGCCCCGTCTCCGCCCGGGTGTGGGCCGACGGCGACCGCCTCATCTGCGTCATCACCGACCGCGGCACGGCGTACGACGACCCGTTGTCCGGGTTCGCCCCCGCCCACGGCTCGGACCTCTCCCACGGTGGCATGGGGCTGTGGCTGGCCCGCAAGCTCTGGGACCACGTCGATCTGCTGCCCGGCCCCGACGGCCTCACCGTCCGCCTGAGCAGCCGGCTGCGCTGACCGCACGCCCTCGGGGCCTGGGAGATTCCTGTGGCGAACGGTGAACCACGGGGTCAACGCTTGACGCAGCCGATCTCTCACTGCTGAGGTACTCCGGTGATCGTGGTGACGGCAGCAGGGGGCGCGACCGGCACCGCCGTCGTCCGGGCTCTACGGGCACAGGGACAGCCGGTGCGGGCACTGGTGAGCTCCCCACGGCCCCGGCCCGAACTGAGCGCCCTCGGCGCCGAGATCGCCGTCGCCGATCTCCGCGACCCCGACGGCGTCGCGCCGCTGCTCCATGGCGCCGATGCGCTCTACCTCATGTGGCCGAACTTCGACCCGGCCGAGGCGTCCGGCGCCACGGCGCTCCTGACGGAGGCCCGGCGGGCCGGTGTGGGCCGCGTCGTCTACCACTCGGTCCTCCGCCCCCAGGTGCGCACGATGCCGCACCACGCGGCGAAGGACCGGGTCGAGGAGGCGCTGGACACCAGCGGGGTGGCCTGGCGGGTGCTCCAGCCGTGCGCCTACGCCGGCAACCTCGACGGCGCCCTCGCCGACGCCGCCCGGACCGGCGTGTTCGCCAGCCCCTGGGGGCTGGCGCAGGCGCAGTCCCTGGTGGATCTGCGCGACGTGGCCGACGCTGCCGCCGTCCTGCTCACCGAGGACGGTCTGGACGGCGGCACGTTCGAGGCGGTGGGTCCGGAGCCGCTGACCGCACCCTGGATCGCCGCCCTGCTGGCCGACCGGCTCGGCCGCGAGGTGCGGGCCGTGGACGCCGTTCCGGACGGACCGGTCCCGCCCGTGGGCACCACGTCCGGGGAGTACGCCGCGCACTGTCTCCGGAGGATGTTCGACCACTACCGCGCCCACGGGTTCGTGGGCAGCCCGCGGGTACTCGAGGCGCTGCTCGGCCGGCCGGCGCGTACGTTCGCCGAGCACCTGGCCCAGCACGGCGCCGGCACGATTCGGCCCAGCGGAGGGGGGGACCTGCCGTGAGTGACGTGGAGGACGCCGTGGATCTGATCCTGGCGCAGTGGGACCGTGAGCGTCCCGACCTCGACTGTTCCCCCATGGGCATCGTCGGGCGGATCACCCAGCTGCAGCGGGAGGTCTTCCTCGCGCAGCGTTCGACCTTCGCCAGGCACGGTCTGGACGCGCCGTCCTTCGACGTGCTGGCGGCCCTGCGCCGGGCCGGTGCGCCCTATCAGCTCACGCCGACCGCGCTGATGCGGACCGCGCTGGTGACCTCCGGTGCGATCACCCAGCGGCTGGACCGGCTGGAGGAGCGCGGCCTGATCACCCGGGAGCGCAGCGATGAGGACGGGCGGGCCGTTGTCGTCACGCTCACCGCCGCCGGACGGGAGGCGCTGGACGCCGCGCTCCCCGACCACCTGGAGACCGAGCGGCAGCTCCTCGAGGGGCTCCCGTCGGCGGACCGCGCTCTGCTGGCCGACCTGCTCCGACGGCTGCTCGTCGGCCTCGGCAGGGTGCCGCAGGAGCCGTAAAGCCTCACTCTGCGTCATCGACTTAGCGGTCTGCGTAAGGGCGTGCCGGTTTCGAGCGCGCGATCGAGCTAACTCCACTAAGTGCATCGAATCGATGCGAATAGTGTCGATTAACGTCTTGTGCCATGCCCGACTTCCGCATCGCACGACCGCCCCGGCTGCTCGCTGCCGTGCTCGCCCCTGTCCTGCTCGCACTCGCGGCGTGCGGCGGAAGCAGCGCCGCCGGCTCCCCGGCGTCCGGGTCCGGCGGCGGCACCGCCGCCGAGCTCCGCCTGGGCTACTTCGCCAACTTCACCCATGCCGCCGCCCTGATCGGCGTGAGCAAGGGCGACTTCGCCCACGAGCTGGGGAAGACCAAGCTCACCACCCAGGTGTTCAACGCCGGCCCCGACGAGGTGGAGGCGTTGTTCGCGGGCGCCCTGGATGCCGCCTACATCGGCCCGAGCCCGACGGTGAACGCCTACGGGCAGAGCAACGGCTCCGCGATCCGCATCATCGCCGGGGCTGCCTCGGGTGGCGCGGAGCTCGTCGTCCGGAACGGCATCGAGAAGGCCGCCGACCTCAAGGGCACCACGCTGGCCACGCCGCAGCTGGGGAACACCCAGGACGTCGCCCTGCGCACCTGGCTCACCGCCCAGGGCCTGAAGAACAGTGTCACCGGCGGCGGCGACGTCACCATCACGCCGACCGCCAACAGCGACGTGGTCAACCTGTTCAAGGACGGCAAGCTCGACGGCGCCTGGGTGCCCGAGCCCTACGCCTCCAAGCTGGTCCTGGAGGGCGGCGGCCACGTGCTGGTCGACGAGAAGGACCTCTGGCCCGCGGGCAAGTTCGTGACGACCCACCTGGTCGTCCGCACCGAGTTCCTGCAGAAGTACCCGGACACCGTTGCCGCGTTGCTGCGCGGTCACGTCGCTGCGGTGCGGTTCGCCCAGAAGGACCCCGCCGCGGCCAAGGCGGCGGTCAACGCCGGCCTGGAGACCTCCGGCAGCAAGGCGCTGGACCAGAAGACCATCGACCGCGCGTGGAGCGAGCTCACGGTCACCTACGACCCGATCGCCTCGGCGCTCGAGAAGTCGGCCGACAACGGCCTGGCGGCGGGCACCACCGACAAGAAGGTCGACCTGTCGGGCATCTACGACCTGCGGCCACTGAACAAGATCCTCACCGCCCAGAAGCTCGCACCGGTCTCGGCCGGCGGGCTGGGCGACGAGTGACGGCCGGTCGAACGAGGGGGAGGACGCCATGAGCCTGGAGCCGATGACGGTCGACGCCCCCGCGCAGCTGGACGAAGCGCGGCCGACCCGCGCTCCGCTCCCCGCCGCGGTCCGCGTGGCGGGCGTGTCGCAGGTCTTCGAGCGCGGGGCCGCTCCCGTGCTGGACGGCGTGGACCTCGTCGTCGCTCCCGGTGAGTTCGTCTGCCTCGTCGGAGCGTCGGGTTGCGGCAAGTCCACGCTGCTCAACCTGATCGCGGGGCTCACCGACCCGACCGCGGGGCGGATCGAGGTCAGCGCAGAGCGCCCCGCACTGATGTTCCAGGAGCCCGCGCTGCTGCCGTGGCTCACCGCCTCGGGGAATGTCGAGCTCGCGCTGCGTGCGCGCGGGGTCGGCCGGGCCGAGCGGCGGACGGGGGCACAGCGGCTGCTGGAGGTGGTCAACCTCGAGGGCCACAGCGGAAAGCGGGTGCACGAGCTGTCCGGGGGAATGCGTCAGCGCGTGGCACTGGCCCGCGCGCTGGCGCAGGACAGCTCGGTGCTGCTCATGGACGAACCGTTCGCCGCCCTCGACGCGATCACCCGCGACGTGCTGCACCAGGAGCTGACCCGGGTGTGGGCCGAGCAGGGGCTCTCGATCGTCTTCGTCACGCACAACGTGCGGGAGGCGGCCCGGCTGGGTCAGCGGGTGGTGCTCATGGGCTCGCGCCCGGGACGCATCGTCCGGGAGTGGCAGGTCGACATCCCGCAGCCCCGCACGATCGAATCGCCGGGAGTGAGCACGCTCGCGGCCGAGATCACCCGGGAACTGCACCAGGAGATCAGCCGCCATGCTCACTGAGGAGATCGGCAACCGCGACCGTTCGGTGGAGGCCGGGCTCGACGCGCTCGATACGGCTCCCGACCTGCCTCGTGGTCCGGGAGTGGGGCGCATCCTGGTGCGGTCGGTGCTGCCGCCGGTCGTCTTCCTGGCGCTGCTCGTGGGGATGTGGCAGCTGGCCTACGTCGCCCACCTCAAGCCCCCCTACGCCCTGCCCTCGCCGGCCGACGTGGCCGCGAAGTTCTGGGAGACGGTGCAGGACGGCCGGGCCGGCGAGGCGATCTGGACCAGCCTGAGCCGCGCGGCGATCGGGTTCGGGATGTCGCTGGTCATCGGCACCCTGCTGGGGCTGGCGATGTGGTGGAGCCGGTGGCTGCGGGCCGCGATCGGGCCGATCGTCAGCGGGCTGCAGAGCCTCCCGTCGGTGGCCTGGGTGCCGGCCGCCATCATCTGGTTCTCGCTGTCGAACGCCGCCATCTACACCGTGGTCCTGCTGGGCGCGGTGCCGTCGATCGCCAACGGCCTGCTGGGCGGGATGAAGCAGGTGCCGCCGCTGTTCGACCGGGTCGGCCGCGTGCTCGGCCTCTCTGCCCTGGGCCGCACCCGGTACGTGCTGCTCCCGGCGGCGCTACCGGGGTACCTGGGTGGCCTCCGGCAGGGCTGGGCCTTCGCGTGGCGCTCGCTGATGGCTGCCGAGCTGATCACGTACTCGCCGGCGCTGGGCCAGGGCCTGGGGCAGCTGCTCAACATCGGCCGCGAGCTGTCCCAGATGTCGCTCGTGATCACCTCGATCACGCTCATCCTCGTGGTCGGCATGGCGATCGAGCTGCTGATCTTCGCGCCGTTGGAGCGCCGGGTGCTCAGCCGCCGGGGGTTGACCATCCGTTGAGGACGCTCAGATCGGTGGCAGGTCGTCGGCCCGCAGGTCGGCCCGCACCCGGACGAAGCGGAGCGGGTGCCGGAAGACGCCGGCCTGCAGCGCGGCGTCGGCGCTGACCTCGACGACCACCGACGGGTCGACCCGCGTCAGCGGTACCGACAGCTTCCCCCCGCCGAAGGCGCCGGTGCCGATGCGCTCCGGCCACGGGTGGGCGGTGGTCGGCGCGGTGAGGACGGCGGCGAGCTCCGTGGACTGCCGGGGGGACAGCGGGCTGCTCCGGCCGACGATGACCAGTTCGCCGTCCCGGTACCGCCCGGCGACGAGCTGGCTCGGCCGGTCGATCGGGCCGATGACGCCACCGGCCAGCACCTCCGTGGTCTCCCAGGACTTGACCTTGAGCCACTCCCGGCGGCCGGGCGCGTACCGGGTGGCCGCGCCCTTGGCGACCAGCCCCTCGACGCCGGCCGGCCGGAAGTCGTCGAACCACTGCCTGGCCTCGGCGGGATCGGCGGTCGACGGCGAGAGCTGCAGCGGTGGCGCCCACCGGGCGGCCAGCGCCTCGAGCTCGGCCCGCCGCCGGGTCAGCCGCTGCTCACGCAGGTCGGTGCCGCCGGCGGCGAGGAGGTCGAACGCCACGTAGGAGGCGGGGTGCGCCGCGACCAGAGGGCCGATTCGGCCTGCCGCGGTGACCATCCGGTGCTGGAGCAGACCGAAGTCCAGGCGCGAGCCGTTCCAGATCACCACCTCGCCGTCCAGCACCGTGCCGGCCGGCACCTGGGCGAGCGCTGCCGCGGCGACGTCCGGGAACCGGTCGGTCAGGTCGCGCCCCTGCTTGGACCACAGCCGGGTCGAGGACGCGGTGCGGACGACGACGAGCCGGTAGCCGTCCCACTTGGGCTCGTAGCGGCAGCCGCCGGGCAGGGCATGTGGCGCCGGGATCGCGCGCACCGGCTTGGCGAGCTCCACCGCGACCGGCCCGGCCAGCTCAGGCGGCAGGCCGGGGAGGCCCCGGCGGCCGGGGGCGGTCGATGGCACCGGGACAGCCTGCCGGGTCGTCGGCTCCGGTGCAGGTCAGCGGGCCGCGGCGTCACCCGATCGGGACCGGCCGCCTCCGTCCGGCCATCATTCGATCAGCAGCAGGCTGTAGGCGGCCAGCGAGGGGCCGTCGGTGAAGCGGCCGTCGCGGATCATGTCCCGGAGTTCCTGCCCGGTCACGAACACCTGCCGCATGTCGGCCTCAGTGGCCTCCCGCGCGGTCGGTCCCGCGGTCAGCCCGGTCGCCAGCCACACGTCGAACGCCTGGGTGGACAACCCCGGCGCGAGGTCGAGGTGGCCGAGGCGGCGCAGTTCAGCGGCGCGCAGGCCGGTCTCCTCGGCCAGTTCCGCCCGGGCCAGCTCCTCCGCCGTCCCACCGTTGCCCTGGCCCCAGGTGCCCTGCGGGAACTCCCACGAACGGCGACCGAGTGGTTGCCGGAACTGCTCGACCAACCAGAACCCGTCCCGTTCCGCCGGGAGGACGAGTGCGAAGTCGTCCCGCTCGATGACCCCGTAGACGCCGGTCGAGCCGTCCTGGCGCTCGACCTGGTCCTCGCGGACCCGGATCCAGGCGTTGCGATAGATCTCTCGGCTGCTCGTCGTCCGCATGGCCTGAGCCTGGCAGAGCCCGTAGCGGCGGTGCGAGCATGGCTGTGCGGACGACGGGAGGAGGGGCGGTGCGATGACCGAGCGCAAGCGCGCCGGGATGTCCTTCGAGACCTGGGTGGACAGCCAGATCTCCCGCGCCCAGGCCCGCGGTGACTTCGACGACCTGGCCGGGGCCGGGAAGCCGCTCCCACGGCGCACCAGCGACGAGTCCACGTACCAGTGGGTGATCGACAAGGCGCGGCAGGAGAACATCGACGTCCTGGGAATGCTGCCGCCCGCGCTGGCCCTGCGGAAGGAACGCGAGGATCTGCCCCGTCGCGCGGCGGCACTGCCGTCGGAGACGGCGGTCCGCACGCTCGTGGAGGACTTCAACGAGCGGGTCCGGCTGTTCTGGCGGCGTCCGCAGGAGGGGCCCGCCGTGCCGGTCGGGCTGGCCGACGTCGAAGCGCTCGTGAAGGGGTGGACGGCGCAGCGCCCACCACCCGCGCCGGCACCCGCCGCGATCCCCGCGCCGATACGCCCCCGGCGCCGGCTGTTCTGGTTCTTCCGCCGCGGCGCTCAGCCGCCCGGCCGCACCAGCCCGCACTCGTAGCCGAGGACGACGGCCTGGATCCGGTCCCGCAGGTCGAGCTTGGCCAGGACGTGCGCGACGTGGCTCTTCACCGTCGTCTCGGACAGCACCAGGTCGGCGGCGATCTCCGCGTTGGACCGGCCGCGGGCCAGTCCGGTGAACACCTCGAGCTCGCGCGGGGTGAGCTTCCGCAGCCGGTCGGGCACGCCGGCGCCCGGTGGCGGGCGCTTGACCCACTCCTCCAGCAGCCGGCGGGTCAGCGCGGGGTCGAGCAGGGCGGAGCCGTCGGCGACGGTCCGGACGGCGTGCAGCAGCGCCGCGCGCGGGGAGTCCTTCAGCAGGAACCCGCTCGCGCCGGCCCGCATCGCGGCATACAGGTACTCGTCCTCGCCGAACGTCGTCAGCACCAGCACGCGGAGGCCCGGCCGGCCACCGCGCAGCAGCCGCTCGGTGGCCTCGAGGCCGTCCATTCCCGGCATCCGGATGTCCATCAGGACGACGTCCGGCCGGTGCTCGGCCACCGCCCGCACAGCCGCCTGACCGTCGGCGGCCTCCGCGACCACCTCGATGTCATCCTGCAGGTCGAGGATCATCCGCAGCCCGTCGCGGACCATCGCCTGGTCGTCGGCGATGACCACCCGGACCGTCACGACGCGGTGTCCCGGGGCAAGACGTCCCGGAGCGAGACGTCTCCGAGCCCGGCGTCCCCGAGCGGGAGGACGGCCACGACCCGGAAGCCGCCGCCCGGCAACGGGCCGGCGTCGAGAGTGCCGCCGTAGAGCGCGGCGCGCTCACGCATGCCGATCAGCCCGTGGCCTGCGGGGTTCGGCCGGCCGTAGGCCCCGGCGCCGTCGTCGGTGACGTCCACCCGCAGCGCGTGGGGTGCGTAACCGAGCCGCACGGCGGCGTGGCGCGCCCTGGCGTGCCGGCGGGTGTTGGTGAGGGCCTCCTGCACGATCCGGTAGGCGGCCACCTCCACGCCGAGCGGAAGGTCGGCGCGCTCGCCCTCGATCTCGACGTGCACCCGCAGGCCGAGGTCCGCGGCCTCGTGGACCAGCTCGGGCAGCCGGCGCAGCGACGGCTGAGGCGCGGTGGCCGGTGCCGCGTCCCCGGCTGAGCGCAGCACGCCGAGCAGCCGCCGCATCTCGGCAAGCGACTGGCGCCCGGTCTCCTGGACCCGGTGCAGGGGCGCGGCGGCGGCCTCGGGGCAGCGGGTGAGCATCTCCTCGGCGGCCTCGGCCTGCACGACCACCAGGCTGAGCCCGTGCGCGACGACGTCGTGCAGCTCGCGGGCGATGCGGGCCCGCTCCTGGGCGGCCGCCAGTTCGGCCTCCCGCTCGAGGGCACCTTCCAGGGCCGTCGCCCGGCCCTCGACCGCCGACAGCCGGAGGGCGCGCTGCCGCACGAACGCGCCCAAACCGCCGGCGAGGCCGAAGTAGACCAGCGGATAGACCGCGTCGAACGGATGGATCGGGGTCGTGGCCGCCTGCAGGTACGCCGTCGCGATCACGCCGGCGGCGACCAGCACGAACCCGGCGGCCATCGCGGTCGGCCGCGCCTCCCGACCGAGCGTGTAGACGCAAATCAGCGCGGCCAGGAAGGAGGCGAAGGTGGCGGGCTCCCCGCCGCCCGCCACGACCTGCACGACGACCGCGGTCATCACCACGGCGGTCACGGTCAGCGGCGCCCGGCGCCGGAGAGCCAGCGGCAGGACCGCACCCAGCGCGGAGACCGTGAGCAGCGCGGGGTCGCCCGGCGGCCGGCGGGCGACCAGCTGGGTGACCGCGAGCACCGCCAGCAGCACCGGGACGGCGACGTCGAGCCATGGCCCGACCGTCGCGGCCCGGCCGGTGCGCGTCGTCCCGCCGGCGAGCTCGACCACGTCTTCTCCGTCTCTCGTCCGGGCCTTCTGTGCAGAAAGCCCCATGGGAACGGCGTCAGGGTGCCGGGTCGGGGAGGCGTCCACCACCTCCTGGAGCACGAGTTCCCTCCTCCGTGCGGAGGAGACGGTTCACGCCGACGGCCGAGGACGGCGGGAGCCGGCGCCCGGCAGCGTTCGGTGCAGCGGCCCACCGGGGGCCGGCACACCGTTCGAGGAGATTCCCATGAACCCCAGCTCGCTCCTGCGCTCGCTCGCCACCGCGACGGCTCCGCTGACCGTGGTCGCCGTCGGCCTGGTCGTCGCGACGGCTGCGACCGGCGGCGCCGCCGTCGAGTCCTCGCCGTTCGCGATCGCCTCCACGGCGGTCCTGATGATCGCCCTGCTGGGGATCGGCGCCGCAGCCCTCCTCGGAATCGGCCGGCTCCGGAACGCCGGCCGGTCGATCGCGCCGCCGGTGGTCGCCGTCGTCGGCACCGTGCTGGTGGCCGGCGGCCAATGGGCGGCCCTGTTCGTGCTGCCGGCGCTGTCCGAGCACGCGCCGCAGGTGCTCGCCTCGGGCGCCATGGGCAGTGTCACCGTGGGCTACGTGGCGTCCTACGCCGTCTTCGCGCTGGGCTGGATCGCGACGGCCGCCGGCCTGCTGCGTGCCCGCGTCGTCCCGGTGTGGCTCGGCGTCCTGCTGCTGGTCGGCGGGGTCGCCTCGTTCGTGCCGGCCCCCGAGGCGCTGCGGCTGCTGATCGTGAGCATCGCAGCGACCCTGGTCGCCCGCCGCATCACGGCTCCCGCGCCGGTTCAGGAGCTCGCGACTGCGTCGGCGTGACCTCTTCCGGCCCCTGCTGGATCCGGGGCGGGCGGTTCCGACTCCACCCGGGGATGGACACGGGTCCGTCCCCGGGCGGATGTGCCGCCCCGGCTCACCGGACGCTGCGGCGTTTCCGGATGCGACATATGGTTGAGTCCTCAATCAACACGGAGGAGCTTCCGATGTCGCGTCCCGTCCTGCAGGTGGTCGTCGCCAGCACACGTCCCGGTCGCCGGGGCATCGCCGTCGGCGGCTGGATCCAGCGCATGGCCGAGCAGCACGGCGGCTTCGACGTTGCGCTGGTCGACCTGGCCGAGCAGCACCTGCCGATCCTCGACGAGCCGAACCACCCCCGGCTCGGACAGTACGTGCACCAGCACACCAAGGACTGGAGCGCGACGGTCTCCCTCGCGGACGCCTTCCTCTTCGTCACCCCCGAGTACAACCACTCCTACCCGGGTGCGCTGAAGAACGCGCTGGACTACCTGTCGGCCGAGTGGGCGGACAAGGCGGCGGGCATCGTCTCCTACGGCGGGGTCTCGGCCGGCCTGCGCGCCGCCACGGCCCTCAAGCCGGTGCTCGCCGCGCTGCGGATGATTCCCGTGGTCGAGGCCGTGTCCATCCCGTTCTTCGCCCAGTTCCTCACCGACGACGACGAGTTCGTCCCGAACACCGAGCTCGAGGCCGGCGCGAAGGCCATGCTCGACGAGCTGCTCCGCCTCTCCGGCGCCCTGCGTTCCCTGCGCACCGCCGCCTGACCGGCCCCTACCGCGGTCGGCCGCGGCAGGATCGCGGCATGCGTTTCGTTCTCGAGGTGGATCTGGACGCTGGAGCGCTGGTCGGAGACCGGCGCGGCGACGAACTCGGCCGGATCCTGCGCTACTGGGGCGGCAGCATGAAACAGCTCCCGCTGAACCCCGGTGATCGGCAGGACCTCCGCGACAGCGACTCCACCGCCGTCGGCGAGTGGCGGGTCGTGGACGCCTGACGGGTGCTCCGAAAAAGTCGTGCTCTGCCCCGTCAGGCGGGGCAGAGCACGACTTTCCGCGAACACTTCTTCTCTCGGTCAACAGGGAGCGCCGCGTGCGGCCTCCCGCGACCTACAGGACGTCGAACTCGTTGTAGGTCGCGCCGCCGGAGAGGGTCGCGTAGCCGGGGCCGCGGTCGAAGAACGGCTCGGCCCCGGTGCGCTCGGCCCGGATCGACGCTCGCAGCGTCTCGGTCGCCTCGAGGTCGGCCTCACCGGAGTCGAGGACGACGACGCCGTAGTCGGCGCGCGCCCCGGCGACCGACACCTTCCGCCAGGCGATGTCCCGCAGGACCTCGTCGACCGGGCGGTCGAGCGGGTCGCCCCAGCCACCGCCGCC
>JAODNN010000076.1 GCA_025465355.1 Blastococcus sp.
GTGGCGACGCAGCGCCCTCCAGCCTGGTACTGGGTCATCTCCGCACTGCTCTTCGCCGTGGCGCTGGTGGGCATCTACTTCCTGACCAACGGCATGACCCGCCTGGAGTACGGCGGTACGGGCAGTACGAGGCTGATCCTTGGCGCCGCTCTCATAGTTGCTTCGACCCTCGTGGGTCGTCTCATCTCAAAACGCCTGGGCATCAAGCGCTGAACTTTCAATCGCCCAGAGCGGCCCTTCAGGGCGCTCCCGGCAAGACGTCCAAAGGCGCTGAGCGGTTGGGCAACGTCTCGTGCCGGGACCCTCCGCCGACCCATCTCACCGCTGATGGCGAAACGAGCCCCACAGGCCCATGACCGCGATCAAACCGAGCACAGTGCCGGCGAGTCCGAGCCAGTCCTGCGCCCAGATGTTCAGGACCACCAAGATCACGAAGAGCACCCCGAGAGTCGCCAGCAGCCACGACTGCTGCCACCAGGGAGTTCTCGCCGACTGCGGCACGAACCGGACGGTATCCCCCGCCTTGTCTCATTCGCAGAATCTCGCCGAAATCAGTCTGGGCGAGCAGCCCATAGCGGCCCTTCTGCGCGAGTGGCTGCGGGGGATCTCGGCCATCGCCTGCCTGTCGCGTTCTGCCACTCCTGAGCCGGGACTTACCGTGTCGCACGTGGTGATCCAGAGCCGACCCCAGCGCCTGAAGTGGTGGCTGCTGGGCGGCGTCTGTGGAGTCGTCCTCCTCGCGGGTCTCCTAATCGTCGGACTCTTCATCGTCGACGCCGCCTCAACCAGTTCCGTCCGTGTCCAGAACGAGAGCGCGGAACCACTGCGTTTGAGTGGGTGCTCGATCGACGACGCACTGGATCTCACGCCTGGCGACGCTGGCAGTGTCGACGTGATTGCAGGAGGCAAGGAGGGCTGCTCCGTCTTCGACCGGGACGGGTCCCGCTACCTCGGTTGCCTGACTCTGCCCACCCCTCATGCGGGGCTGGTGCTCATCAGGCAATCACTCAAGCCTGACATCACCATCCAGCTCTGCGAAAAGATCCGATAGCGGAGCACTCGCAGAAGCCGCCCCTCGTCCCATAGCGGCCCTGATCCGAAAGTCTCCTCGGCGACGCGCTGGCCAGAACCGTTCCAACTACTAGACGACGCGGTCTCGACCGACGGCGACCGTCTCACCGACGCCCGCTGCGCTGACTTTCAGCCCGGAACGGCGCTCCCCAGCAGGGGCCAACGCGACTTCAGGGCGCCGGTGCGGCACCCGTCGACGCTTCGCCGCCCGGGGAGAGAGCTACTCGCCGACCGCGTCGGCAGCTGAGTCCGGGGTGGTGCGACCTGCCGGCTGGTCGAGGATCTCCTGGATCACGGCAGTCTTGGCGTCGGCGTAGTCCTGTACGTGCCGCCATGTCCGCTGGGCGAGTTGGCGTTTGGTGCAGGCGTAGAGGTCACGAGCCGCGTCGTCGTCGCGCAGTCGGTCCCGGAAGCGCAGCATCCGCTCCGCCTCGGTCACGCCCGAGCTGAAGGTGTGCAGGTTGATGGAGGTGTCCGGTCCTTTGAACAGGCGGTGCTCGAACCACTCCGGCTCCCGAATGCGCAGGACGTAGCCGACCGCCTCGAGCTGCGGCACATAGCGCGGCTCGTCAGCCGCATCGGGCACGACGAGCAGGATGTCGATGATGGGCTTGGCGATCAAACCTGGAACCGAGGTCGAGCCAACGTGCTCGATGCGCAGCGCCTCTTCGCCGAGCACGGAGCGGAGGCGGTCAGCCTCGCGGTTGAACAGCCGGGGCCAGTCAGGGTCGTAACGGGCGAGCGTGATCTGCGCGTTGTGCGGGTTGATCGTTCCGATCGAGACGGCCTGGAGCTCCATGTCCCGGCGCTCCTCCTCGGTCCCGTCAGCCTGCGAGGCCACTCGCCCTACTCCTCCCGCAGTCGAACCGCCTGTATCTGCGGAACGAGCCAGCTGTCGCGGTCCGTCACCCCGGATGCATACCACCCCAGCGAGGCGTGCCGGTCGTGGCGATGTGTCCCGGGAGCCGCCTTCTGGGTCGCCCTGAGCGGCCCTTCAGAGCTATGGCCCCTCCTGCCCCTTGCCGTGACTTTGCTCCGCGCTCTGCCGTCGACGGACGCGCACCTGACCGAGGAGCATCAGCCCAAAGCTGATAGTGAACCCGGCGCACAGAATGACGATCGGCCAGTGGCGCTCAGCTATTGCGACGGGCAAGTACGCGGCGAAGCCGAGCATGAATACCGCCGGCACCACCACCACCAACACCGACGGCCGTCCCCTGGTGGGCGCCATGCCGCGAGACTGCCACAACAGAGATGATCACGCCCGGTTCACGGGTGGGTAGACCTGTTCTAGCGACAACAAGAGGGTGTCCCTCAAGCCGCCCTTTGAATCGCCCAGAGCGGCCCTTCAGAGCGGCTTGGTGGTGTGCCCCTTCAGGGGCAGGACGTCTTCTCCTTCCCGTCTTCGCGGGTGCTTAATGGCGCCACTGACCGATGAAAGGGGGGGCGAGGTGAAGCGTGAAACGCCGGCCTCGGGGGCGACCCTGCTGACGATCGTGTTCCTTCCGCTTTCCTATCTCATTCTTGGTGTCGGGCAGGCCGTGTTCGGGCGCTCAGGTCTCCCGCTCTCCCCGGTCGTGGCAACGGTCGGGATCGCCGTGCTGTGGACGCTCACCATCTACAAAGAGCGCCAGCTCCAAGCCCGCGATGCTCACTGGAAGGACCACAACGACCGCTGGGTTTGGTATCTCCAACTTCTAGTGGCCGTCACGATCCTCGCACCGGTCATCGTCGGCGCCCTCTGGCCGCTCTCCGTGCTGAATGATCTGGGACCTGCGGCTGCGGCCGGACTCTCAGCGGCTCCTACCGTGGTTCTGATCGCGGTCGTCGCCATCAACCGTTACCGCTTCCTGAGACGCCACCCGGAAGAGTGCGACGCTGGGATCCCCGAAACGCCCTGAGCGGCCCTTCAGGGGCAGGTTCTAGGAGTCACCCTCTGGCTCGTCGGCGAGGCGCGCCAATGCGACCCGCCGTTCCGCCGCCTCTCCAAGTGCGAACGCATCGGCCGGGGACAGCGGTTTGCTGAGTAAGGCTGTCCGGTGCACGTCGACTCTCAGGATCTCCCTCCTGAGTTCCGCCTTCTGCACATCGCCCAGGTCGTACCTCGGCGCGGATTCCATCTCGTTGGCCAAACGCCAAAGTGCATCCGGGTCGTCGAGGACGTCCGGTCGTTCGCGCCAGTTGAGCAGCTCCGTCATGTGGCTGTCCTCCGGCATGACAGGACCGTAGCGCTGTGGGCGGACGTCCCTCTGAAGCCGCCCTCTGGGACACGGCGCCCTGTCGTCGCCCTGAGCGGCCCTTTAGGGCGACGCGCCGGGTAGTCCGGCATCTCGCAGATCAACCCTTCTGCCAGGCTGATCGGGTGAACGGCGACGGGATGCCTACCGCGGGGCAGCTGCTCCAGCACGGAATCCTGGAGGTTGCTTCTCCGCTGCGAAGGCACATGCGGTGGCGTCTCCCGGCGCAGCGAGTCCATACAGTCCAGATCAAGCAGCCGTTGTCTGACCGCGATTACCGATCGTTAGCCGCCTGGCTGGCCGATCATCCAGCGATCACGTTGCGCGCCTGGGCCAACGTGCCCGACCTGGAGTTCCTGCGCTTCTTCCCCAAGCTGCTGCGCTTCTCGGCCGACACCTTCTATCAGTCACCCGAGTCCTTTGACGGGCTGCGCCACCTGCGCCCCGACCTGCACTCACTGACTCTCGGCTCGACCAACAAGCGCCTGTCGCTCGGCCCGCTGAAGCACTTCACGGGTCTGCGCCGGCTTCACTTGGAGAAGCAGACTAAGGACGTCGACGTCCTCTCCCACCTCACGTCGATACGCAGCCTCACGCTGCGAGAAATCACCCTTCCCGGCCTTGCGCTGCTGCTGCCGCTCACCGGCTTGCGTGCTCTGGACCTGAAGCTCGGAGGCACGCACGACCTGTCGCTGCTGCCCCGGCTCGGGCAACTTGAGTACCTGGAGCTATGGATGGTCCAAGGGGTGGACGACCTCGGGCCGCTCTCCGAGGTTCACAGCCTCCGCTACCTTCACCTGGAAGCCCTCAAGCAGGTCACCGCCCTTCCGGCGAACCTTTCGGGCCTGTCCCGCTTGGACACGGTCTGGATCGAGACCATGAAGAGCCTCACCGATTTCACGCCGCTGCTGACAGCATCAGCGCTCCGGCGGGTGGCCCTGGTCAACATGGCGCACCTCGAACCAGCGCAGGTCGGCGTCCTGGCCAACCATCCTCAGCTGCGCTGCCTCATCGCGGGCCTCGGCAGCGACCGGAAGAACCGAGCTGTGCGGGAACTCGTACCGCTGCCCGAAGGCGACGACGAGTGGGATCCAGAACCACGAAGGACGCTGCTCGCCGGCGAATAATGCGGCACGAGTTGAGGTGTCCCAAGAGCTGCCTGGAGTGTGCCGGGGCGAGGCGCCCAGAGCGGCCCTTCAGAGCTAATCCACGCAGTCAGTCGCGGAGCGGTCCAAGGACCTCGTACTCGCCGTCGCGGAGCTGAGCCCAGGCGAAGCTGCTCTCGGTCAGTTCGTCTCGAAGGCGCTCATAGAGGTCGTCAGCGAAGCGCTCCGCGTCCCACACATCGTTCTCCGAGACCGCCCACCGGGCCGACACGACCCACTCCCCGCACGCCTTCAGGGCAACGGTCAGGTAACGCGTCGGAGACGAAGGCCATTCGACCCAAGGGAAGTTCGCTCTCCTCCGCGCGAAGTCTTCTTCGGCAAACGTCACCGAGATCTCTTCGAGCTCATCAGGGTGCACGAGGCTCTTGACGACTGGGTCCACCACCCGGCGACGCAGTTCCTCGACGTAGAGGGGATCAAGATCCTCAGGCATTGCGCGACGTTAGCGCTTTCACCAGCCGCAGAGTTTGGCTGCGCGGCCAATAAGGCCGTTTCCAACCCCGTCCCTGAAGCCGCCCTACGAGCGACTACGACCGGTCGCCCTGAGCGGCCCTTCAGGGCCGAGGATCCGAGACGTACGCCAGGACTGCGTCGGGAGGGACGGCGCCGTCACGCGCTAGTGCGATGAGGTCCGCCAGGATGACGTCCAGTTCTGCGACAGAAGCGAGGTCGTAGTGCTTGTTGACTATCCGACCGTCTGTCAGTCTCACGCTCTCCAGCTCCGCTTCCCCGGTTTCCCAGACCGAGATCTCGGCGAACAGACCAACACTTTCGAAGGTCGCTGAGGTAAGCGCCTTGCCGTAGTTGGGGTGGATCGGGCCGACTGCCCACGCCAGACCAAGCGATGCCCAGTCGGCGTGGTAGTCGCGCACGGACGGCTCGAAGGCGTTGATGTCGAAGGGCACCTTGTCATTCTGTCGGCCGCACTTCGATCCGTGCCTGACGCATCGCAGATCTGCGTGGCCGAAGGTTCACGCCCTCCCTGGCCACAAGTCGCGACGCCCTGAAGTCGCCCCCTGGGTCGCCCAGAGCGGCCCTTCTGGGCGCCTTCGCTGAGACGCTGCGTCAGCCGCCTGGACAGCTCGTCAGCCTCCCCTGACGGCATACGGTGTCAGGGAAACCCTGACACCGTCGAACGGGGGGGGGGACCGGTCATGACCAACCGATGCTCGTTCTGCACGAAGCCCGCCGAAGAAGTCGACACCCTGGTCGCCGGGGCCGGCGTCTTCATCTGCAACGAATGCGTCGACCTGTGCGCGACGGTCATCGCCGCCAAGCGCACGAGCGGCCCCACACCGCGTGTCCCGCTCTGGGAGCAGATCGACGACCTGGCGCTACTCGACCACCTGCCGCGCATCGAGGCAGTGCGCGATCAGGTGGACGACGACCTACACGGCTGGGTCGCCGAGGCGCGACGACGGGAACTGTCGTGGGATCGAATCGGGGCAGCACTTGGCATGAAGCGGCAATCCGCCTGGGAACGATTCGCGGAGTGACCAGCCGAGGCGGAAGCTGGCCCACCAGCCGCCCTCTGAGTCGCTCAGAGCGGCCCTCCAGGGCTACTCGCTCTGCAGGCATTCCGGAGCGCGGCAGTAGCGCAGTAGCTCGCGGACGGCGGACGCCGCCTCCTCGGGCGTCTCGTACACCGGAGTGTGCCCCGCGGTCACCAGCCGGAGCTGGGCGTGCGGAATGCCCGCGGCGAGCTCGTATGCCTCGGCGACGGAGCGCGCCCGGTCGAGCTCGCCGTGCAGCACGACCGTCGGCGCGGCGATTCGGCCCAGTACCGCCGTGAAGTCCAGCGAGCGCTGACTCGCCAAGACGTCGTACACCGCCTGCTGCCGGACCGTCGTCGCCCACGCGAGCATGCGCGTCCGGTCGGCCGGGGCGAGCGGCGTGGCGAACGATCGGTCCAGGACGGCGGCGCGCAGCTCGTCGCCCCACTCTTCGCGGACCCGGCGCAGGATGTCGTCGACGTCCCCGTGCCCGTTCATGTGCGGACCGGTATCCACCAGCAGCAGGCCGGCGACCAGGTCCGGCTCGGTCACCGCCAACTGGAGGGCGATCGCGCCGCCCGTCGAGTGCCCGCAGAGCAGCACCTGCCGGGCGTACCGCTGCCGCACGTGATCGCCGACGCCGTCCGCCAGCGACGGGACGTCCCACGGTCCGGGGCCGGTCAGCCAGGGGAACGCGTCGACGTCCACTTCACCGCGCAGGCACTCGGCGAGGGGGTCGAAGACGCCTGGCGGGCACAGCGTCCCCGCCAGGGCCACGAGGGGTGCCGTCACCGCCCCATCCTGCCCCGCGCCGTGAGGGGCCGGGTGATGTGGCACTTCCCACTGGATGCTGCCGAACTCGGTGTCTCTGAAGCCGCCTGATCCGAAAATCCCGGGTGACCAGGCATGGGGTATCTCCGCACCGCGACGCAGCAGTGTTGGGGCGCCACCTGGTTGAGGAGGTCAGGCCGCAGGGTTGAGGGTGACGCTGTAGCCGAGGGCCCGTAGTTCACGGATGTGGTTGCGGACTTTGCGTTCGGGGTTGGTTCGGGAGGCGTAGTAGTCGGGGCCGAGGTCGATGAACTGGGCTTCGTGGTCGGAGAGCAGGGCCCAGATGATGACGAGGATCGAGCGGCCGACCGCCACGATGGCCCGTTTCTTGCCGCGGCGGCGGGCGATCCGCCGGTATCGCTCTCCGAGGAAGGTGTCGGTGCGGGCGGCACTGACGGCGGCCTCGCCGACCACCACCCGCGCCAGGTAGCGGTTGCCCTTCCCGGTGCCGGCGTTGCCCTTCGGGCGGCCAGCTGACTCGCTCACCCCGGGCGCGAACCGCGCCCAGGAGGCGAGGTGCGCCGGCGTGGGAAACCGGGTCATGTCGGTGCCGATCTCGGCCAGAATCATCTGAGCCGCGACCGGCCCGATCCCGGGAATGGCATCGAGGCGAGCGACCGCGGGCGCCAGCTCGCCCATCTGAGCGTCGATGCGGGCCTGCACGGTGGCGATGTCGGCGGTGATCGCATCCACCCGTGCCAGCATCTGCGTCAGCAGGAACGCGTGGTGCTCGGTGAACCGGCCGGTCAGCGCTTCGTTCAGCCGGACGGTCTTGGAGCGCATCGACCCCCGAGCCAGCTCGGCGAGCACCGTCGGGTCACGCTCGCCGGCAATCAGCGCGGCCATCATCGCCCGCCCCGAAACCCCGAACAGGTCGCTGACCACGACCGACAGCTTGATCAGCGCGTCCTCGAGCAGCTTCTCCACCCGCTGCTTCTCCGCGGTGCGCACGGCCAGCAGGTCCACCCGGTACCGGGTCAGATCGCGCAGCTCCCGGATCGCCGGCGGCGGCACGAAGCTGGGCCGCAGCATCTGCCGCTCGGCGACCTTGCACAGCCACCCCGCGTCCAGCCGGTCGGTCTTGGGCCGGCCGGGCAAGTGCTTGACGTCATGGGCGTTGACCAGCCACGTCTGGAAGCGGTCCTCCAGCAGATAGAACGGCGCCCGCCAGTAGTCGCTGGTCGCCTCCATCACCACCCGGGTCACCCCGAGCCCGGCCAGCCAGTCGCCCAGCGCCAACACCGCGGCCGTCATCGTGGAGATGGTGCGGACCTCCTGCATCCGCTGCCCGCCCGGGCCCGGCACCCGAGCGCAGCACACCACCTCGGCCTTGCCCACATCCAGTGCCGCGACCCGCTCGATGACCTCGGGCTCGTCGGTCTCGACCTGCATCGCCCTCGCCTCCACACACCTCAGACGGAACCTGGGCGGCCACCCGTGGGAGCTGCAGGGAACGGCGAATCTGATCCTCGTGCTCGCAGCACACGAAACGGCCCACAGCACAGCCCCCGGCGCCCGACTTCAGAACGGCCTCGCACGACCAGGCGACTACGACGTCAACGGGTGGCCGCCCACCATTTTCAGCCCGGAACGGCGCTCCCCAACAGGGGCCAATGGGACTTCAGGGCGACCGCGCCGGTCCATCGCCCGGCGACGCGAAAGACAGCTCCGCAGCGCGTGTGGCGCTGACCTACCTCCTTGGGGCACGGTGTCGTGTATGCCTCGCGGCCTGGATTACGCCGAGAGGATGGCGTGCGAAGTCGCCCGACGCGTGCTCGACGTCAGGGTCCAGGAGTGGGATGTGGACGGGCGCCGGAACGCGGTGGAGGCAGTGCTGCACTACCGCGATGGGACGCGGGCGGCCTTTGAAGTCTCGAAGCTCGCTGCCCCCGGCGCCATCCAGCTTGAATCTCTCCTCAGAAGTCAAGACTTCGTGTGGCCGGCGCCCGGTGAGTGGGGCTGGTCAGTCGGACTCTCCGACCCCCGGCACCTGCCACGGCTTCGCGAATGCTTCGCCTCGGTAGCCGTCTGGTGCGAAGCGAATGGTGTGACACGCCCGCAAGACCTGTGGAATCGACACGGCGTACCAGCCGACGTGTGGTGGGTCTCCCAACAGGAGGGCATCACCCTGTCGGGCAACCCCGGGGGGCCGCTTCAGCTGGCGAACGGCCGGCGCGTGGTCATGGTCACGCCAGGTCCTTCTGGCGGCATGGTCGATGAAGCGCTGACTGGACTGAACGACGCCTTGGCCGGGGCGTTTGTCGACACGCACCTGGCCCGGAAGGTGGAGAAGCTCAACGCTCATCCCGGGGTGGAGGAGCGGCACCTATACGTCATCGTCCACTCGACCGGGCTGCCATTCGCCATCTCCTACGGGCTCTCGTTCGGCGAGCGGCTAACCGAGGAGCCGCCGCCGCTGCCCGACGGTCTCACCCACGTCTGGCTCGCGCCGCAGTACGGGGAGCGGGTGCTTCTCGGCACCGCTCACGGCTGGACGCAGCACCGCCCTTATGGCCGCCCTTGAAATGCTCGGCGGACGCGCTGTACCTGTGACCGACTCACGGGCGTGCCCGGCGGTGTCCCTCGAGTCCGGGCCCGTCGCCCAGAAGGCGGCTTTAGGGCGACGTATCGCGCCTGCCATCTGGTAGCTGTTCCTCTGCGGTGGGCGGCCTGACCTTGTCCAGGAAGGTCCGGTCGCGGGCCCCAAGGGCGGCGTAGTTGGCCCGCGCCTGCGTCAGAGACAATCTGCCGTTCGGGCCGCCACGAATCAGGTCGGCATCGTGCTCATCCTGGCCGTCGTCCTCCCAGAAGCAGACGGGGCACAGCTCGTAGTCGCCTCGCGTGGGCAGCGTCAGTGAGGCGCAACATGGGCACGCGAACGGGCCGCCTTCCGGACCTCGCTGCACATTGACGAGCGTCGCGTCGGCCGCCCTCACGGCTTCCACCTCGGCCTCAGAGTCCCGCGGACGACAGGCGGGCCCTGGGATCGCTGCGGACGTCTGACGCCATCTCGACCCTGCGGCGGGCGTCCATCAAGGACGTGCCCTCGATCGTCGAGCTGCTGAGCGATGACCCGCTGGGAGCGGCGCGCGAGGGGGCAGACGGCGACGGCGGCCTGAGCCCCTATCTCCGGGCGTTCGAGGCCATCGACGCCGACCCCGCGCACATCCTGCTCGTGGCCGAGGTCGACGGTCAGGTAGTGGGGACGATGCAGCTGAGCTTCCTTCCCGGCCTTGCCCGTCGCGGCGCACGTCGCGCGCAGATCGAAGCCGTTCGTGTGCGCGGCAGCCATCGCGGCAGCGGGCTGGGACAGGCGATGGCCACCTGGGCGATCGACGAGGCCCGCCGTCGCGGCTGCGTGCTCGTCCAGCTCACCAGCGACAAGCAACGCACCGCGGTGCACCGCTTCTACCGCCGGCTCGGTTTCATCGCCTCTCACGAAGGCTTCAAGCTGACGCTGTAGGACGAACGACCGTCCGAGCGCAGAACGCTCACCGCAGGCGGACGCGACCGCTCGGAGAGGGACTCGCCGGTGAGCGGAGGTTGACGGCCGCAGAGGCGGTCAACGTCGCCGGCCGGTGGCAGGGTCGGGAGCATGACGGAGCAGATCGGCGTGACCGGCCTGGCCACGATGGGCGCGAACCTGGCCCGCAACTTCGCCCGGCACGGCTACCAGGTCGTCCTGCACAACCGCACGAAGGCCCGCACCGACCAACTCGTCGCCGCCCACGGCGACGAGGGCGACTTCGTCCCCACGACGACGATTCAGGAGTTCGTCGGCGCCCTGCGGCGACCACGACGCATCCTGATCATGGTCCAGGCCGGACCCGCCACTGACGCCGTCATCGACGAGGTCGCGCCGCTGCTCGACCCGGACGACGTCCTGATGGATGGCGGCAACGCGCGGTACACCGACACGATCCGCCGGACGAAGGCGCTGGCCCTCGCCCGGCTGCACTTCGTCGGGATGGGTGTGAGCGGCGGCGAGGAGGGTGCCCTCAACGGGCCGAGCATCATGCCCGGCGGCTCGGACGAGGCCTACGCGATCGTCGGGCCGATGCTGGAGAGCATCGCCGCGGTATACGACGGCACTCCGTGCTGCACCCACGTCGGCACCGACGGCGCGGGGCACTTCGTGAAGATGGTGCACAACGGGATCGAGTACGCCGACATGCAGCTGATCGCCGAGGCCTACGACCTGCTGCGCCACCGGCTCGGCCTCTCCCCTGCCGAGCTCTCCGACGTGTTCGCCGGGTGGAACGAGGGCGACCTCGACTCCTACCTCATCGAGATCACCGCCGAGGTGCTCCGGCACACCACGACCAACGGCACGCCGTTCGTCGACGTCGTCCTCGACGAGGCCGAGCAGAAGGGCACCGGCCGGTGGACGGTGCAGTCGGCACTGGATCTGGGCGTCCCCGTCTCCGGGATCGCCGAGGCCGTCTTCGCCCGGGCGCTCTCCGGCCACGCCGAACAGCGCATCCCCGCGCAGAAGGTCCTGCGGGGGCCGGCCGTCGAGCGGGATGCGGCCGAGGACCGCGACGCCTACGGCGAAGCCGTCCGCCAGGCGCTGTACGCCTCTAAGGTGGTCGCCTACGCGCAGGGCTTCGACCAGATCGCAGCCGGCGCCGTCGAGCACGGGTGGGACATCGACCGGGCCGCGCTCGCGACCATCTGGCGGGCGGGCTGCATCATCCGCGCCCGCTTCCTGGACCGGATCCGGCAGGCGTTCACCGACGACCCGGACCTGCCCACCCTGCTCGTCCACGACTACTTCCGCGACGCGGTGACGGCCGCCCAGGACGGCTGGCGCCGGGTGGCCGCGGACGCGGCGCGCTACGGCATCCCCGCGCCCGGTTTCGCCAGCGCGCTGGCCTACTACGACGGCCTGCGCGCCGAACGGCTGCCCGCCGCGCTGATCCAGGCGCTGCGCGACCGGTTCGGCTCGCACACCTACCGCCGGGTGGACCGCGAGGGCGCCTTCCACACGCTCTGGTCCGAGGACCGCAGCGAGGTGTCCGCCGGCTGACCCCGCCGCACGGCCTCAGTACGTGTTGAGTAAGGCGGCTGACAGGCTGGCCGTGGTGGGCCAGGCTGGGTCATGGGCTCTTCCCCGGCCTATCCCTCGGACCTGACCGATGCCCAGTGGGCGCTGATCGAGCCGCTGGTCCCGGTGCTGAGCACCCGCGGCAAGGGCACCCGCGGTGGACGCCCGGCGAAGTATCCGCGCCGCCGGATCGTCGACGCGATCTGTACGTGGATCGAACCGGCTGCTCCTGGCGGCAGCTGCCGCACGACTTTCCGCCCTGGGACACCGTCTTCTACTACTTCCAGCGGTGGGCCGCCGACGGCACCACCGACCGCATCCACGACGCGCTGCGGGCGGCCGTGCGCGATGCCGCCGGGCGCGATCCGCTGGCCTCGGCCGGGGCGGTGGACTCCCAGACGGTGCCCGGCGGGTCCACCGTCGGCAAGGACTCCCGCGGCTGGGACGCCGGCAAGAAGGTCAACGGCCGCAAGCGGCACCTGGTCGTCGACACCCTCGGCCTGCTCATCGTCGTCCTGGTGACCGCGGCCAGCGTGCAGGACCGCGACGGCGGCATCGCGGTGCTCGACCGGGCCAAGATGGCCATGCCGTCGCCGGTGCTGGCCTGGGCCGATGCCGCCTACAGCCGGCGCTGCCAGGACTTCGCCGCCCGCGCGCTGCGCATCGTGGTGCAGGTGGTGGCCAAGCTGGTGAGCCAGCAGGGGTTCGTGCCGCTGCCCCACAGATGGGTGGTCGATCGCACGCATGCCTGGATCACCGCCCATCGCCGGATGAGCCGGGACTACGAACGGCTGCCCGCGCACTCCGAAGCGATGATCAAGTGGGCCATGATCGGCCTGATGGCCCGCCGCCTCGCTCCGGCCTCGGGCCGCCGTCCCTGGCAGCCCGCAACCGCCGACTGATCCCTTTCTCAACACATTGTTAGACAGCGGGACGACAACAAGGGCCCGGCGGCCGGCTCGTAGCCGGGCAAGCCCCTTGTGCAGGGCGGTCGGCCAGGGTCACGGGCAGGAACGGTAGTGCTGGACGCTCGACCTGGTCGTACACCGAGCCGCGCGGGTCGCCTTGAAGGGCCG
>JAODNN010000088.1 GCA_025465355.1 Blastococcus sp.
GATGGCCAGGCGGCAGGCCAGGATCGCCTCGATGCGGCGCAGTGCCCCCTCGGGGTCGATACGGCGGGCGAGTTCCTCGGCGTCGGCGCGGCGGTCAGGATGGTTCAACGGCAGCGGCTCGGACGGCGCGGAGTGCAGGATCAACGCGTCCCGGTAGAGCCCGGCGAGGTCGACCAGGGCCCGGTCGAGCGAGTCGCGGCCGATACGGGTGGCTCGGGACTTCTGCTTGCGCTCCAGTTCCTTGAGCTGACCTGCGCCACCCCTGCTGGCGGCGACGACGCCCGGCCCTCGGGCGCCCACGCCCAGGCTGGCCTTCAGGGCCTCGGTCTCCACACCGTCGAGCGCGCCGGTCGCCGCGTCCGTCTCCTCCTGGGCCGCGCCGACGAGTTCATCGGCGGCGTCGAGGCAGGCCGCGAGCGAGACCAGGGACAGCGGCACGTCCAGGACGGCCTTCCGGGACAGTCGCGCGTCCTCATCCCGCGCCAGCCGGCGCGCCCGTCCGACGTGGCCCCCGGATGCGCCGGCGGACCAGGCGGCCAGCGCAGGGTCCACGCCGTCCCGGCGGACCAGGACATCGGCGATCGCGTCGACCGGCGGCGTGCGCAGGGCAACGACGCGACACCGGGACCGGATGGTGACCGGGACGTCGTCGGGATGCAGGCTCGGGGCGCAGAGCATGACCACCGTGCGCGGCGGGGGTTCCTCGATCATCTTCAGCACCGCGTTGGAGGCCTGCTCGGTCATCCGGTCGGCGTCCTCGACCAGGATCACCTGCCAGCGCCCCTGGGACGGCGCACGTCCGGCGACCCGCACGAGCTCCCGGGCCTCGGCCGCCCCGATCGACAACCCGTCCGGGACGACGACGTGCACGTCGGCGTGGGTGCCGGCCAGCACCGTTCGGCAGGCGTGGCACGTGCCGTCGCCGCCGTCGGGGCACTGCAGGGCGGCGGCGAATGCCCGGGCGGCGACCGAGCGTCCGGAGCCGGGTGGCCCGGTGAACAGCCAGGCGTGGGTCATCGCCGACGGGTCACCCACGGCGGCGCGCAGTTCCTCGAGCACCGCGGGCTGACCGATCACGTGCGCCCAGACGCCGTCCGGTGCTGCGACAGGGGCGCTCACGGGTGCAGCTGCGGGGTCGAGCCGGTCTGCGCGTGCGGATGGTGCGGCGCGGTCGCCGGGTGCCCGTCGCTCGGCGAGCCGTTCACCGCCCCCCGCTCTGCGCCCGACTGGGCGATGGTGTGCAACGGCAGCCCGGACAGCAACTCGGCCACCCGGACCCTGATCGCCGCGGCGATCTCCTCGGGAGTCTGGCGCGCATCGAGCACCAGGTAGCGGTCGGCCTCGGCCTCGGCCAGCGCCCGGAAGGTCTGCCGCACCCGCTGATGGAAGTCCAGCGACTCCGACTCCAGCCGGTCGGCCACCGCCCGGCCACGGGCGCGGGCCAGCCCCACCTCCGGAGGCAGGTCCAGCAGGATCGTGAGGTCGGGCTGCAGGCCCTCCGTCGCCCAGCGAGAGAGCATCCGGATGTCGTCCAGCGGGATCGTGCGCCCGGCCCCCTGGTAGGCCAGCGAGCTGTCGATGAACCGGTCGGTGATCACCACCTCCCCGGCGTCCAGGGCCGGGCGCAGCACGTCGTGCACGTGCTGGGCGCGGTCGGCGGCGTAGAGCAGGGCCTCGGAGCGCGAGGCGATCCCGGTGTGCGCCCGGTCCAGGACAATGCTGCGGATCCCGGCGCCGGACGGGGTGGCACCGGGCTCGAAGGTGGCCCGCGACACCAGGCCCTCGTTGGTCAGCCACTCCTGCAGCCTGCGGACCTGGGTGGACTTGCCGGCGCCCTCACCGCCCTCGAAGGCGATGAGCACCCCACCCCCGGCGAGCCGGCGGCGGGCGGTGGTGTCGCGGCGCAGGGCGGTGACGACGTCCGCCAGCAGCGGGACGGGCCGCCCGTCGTCCATCTGCCGGTAGGCCAGCACGCCGACGCCGACGGCCAGCAGACCCGCGACGAAGAGCATGATCCGCTCGCCGGTGACCGGGACCGTGACGACCCCGAGGTCGAGCCTGTGCCGGCCGATCAGCCCCACCCCGAACGGGACGATCGCCAGCGACAGGATGAGGGCGGCCCGCACCAGGGACTGCACGATGGCGAAGGTGCGGCCGCGGATCTCGTCCTGGACCTCGGTGCCCAGCAGGGTGAAGCCGGCCAGGTAGGCGATGCCGGCGAAGAACCCCATGACGACCACGAGCAGCAGGGCGATCCAGAGCGTGAACGTCAACGCCATCAGCAGGACCACGACGCCGGCGCCGACGATCGCGACCCCGAAGATCCGCTCGCGGGCGAGATCGCGGGCCACGCTCGGACCGATGGCGATGCCGAGACCGAGGCCGATGAAGACGGCCCCGAAGAGCATCCCGTACGCGGCATCTCCCCCACCGAGCGCATGGGCGAAGGCCTGCCCGGTCGCGATGACCACACCGGCCGCGGCGAACGCCCCGGTGATGCCGACGACCAGGCCGCGTACCAGCGGGGTGTGCCCGGCGAAGGAGAAGCCCTGCGCGAGCGAGCGGAGGAAGTTCTCCTTCGGCGCCTCGGCGCCCGCCGCACGGTGACCGCTGATCGAGGGCAGGCTCCAGATCACCACCGCGGCGACCAGGAACGTCAGCGCGTTCAGGTAGAGGGCGAGATCGACCTCGTCGACTGCGGGGAGCAGGCTCGAGAGCCGGCCGCCGACCGAGGTCAGCACCGCGAACACGATCGCGGCGATCACCGGCGTGAGCCCGTAGGTGGTCACCAGGGACAGCTGGTTGGCCGGCTCCAGCTGGTCCTTGCGGAGCATGTTCGGGACCGCGGCCTCCTTGGCCGGGATCCAGAACAGGCTGATCGCCTCGATGAGGAACTGAGCGACGAACAGCCAGATCAGGTTGCCCACGAGCGGGATCGACGCGAACAGCGCGAACCGGATGATGTCGGCGACCACCATCGTCTTGCGGCGGTCGAACCGGTCGGCGAAGGCGCCCGCGAGCGGACCGAGCACGATCGCCGGCAGCAGCCGGAACAGCAGCACCCCGCCCAGGGCGAAGTTCGCTGCCGCGAACCCGGTGACCAGCGAGGTGGCCGTGGCCGTGATCGCCAGCAGGCCCAGCCAGTCACCGAAGCTGGACAGCGCCGTCGAGAGCCAGAGCCGGCGGAAGTCACGCACCCGCAGGACGGCACGGAGCTTGCCGACCAGCCCCACCGCGTCCTGCCCCTGCGACCCCCCGCCGGGCGGGGGCTGCACCGCCGACGAGCCACCGTCGTCAGCAGACGACGGCGGTGGCATGGGGTCGGACGGAATGGGAGCTCCCGTGGTCGCGGGGTCGGGCGCCTCTGGCCCTCGGAGGCCCCAGGTTACCGGTCGGTGCCGACGATTCCTGGGCGTTTCCGTTCCGACGGCGGCCTGACTAGGGTCGCAGCCGGTGGTGGATGACTCGCGGTCGACGGGTGCTCGGGCCACTCGTCCGTACCCCCGTGCCGCGGCCTGGGACCTGGCTGCGTACGGGCGCTTCGGCGGGGAGCGCATCCGCCCCTTCACCGAGCTGCTCGCCCGCGTCGATGCCCGGGAACCGAGTCGGGTCCTCGACCTGGGCTGCGGCGACGGCACCGCCACCGCCTTGCTGGCCGCCCGCTGGCCCGGCGCACAGGTGACAGCGGTGGATTCCTCTCCCGAGATGCTGGCGGCAGCGGCCGGCTCGGGAATTCCCGGCCGGCTCACCTTCACGGCGGGTGACGTCCGCGACTGGCAGCCCGACTCTCCCGTCGACGTCGTGGTCAGCAACGCCGTCCTGCACTGGGTGCCCGGACACCCCGACCTGTTGACCCGGTGGGCGGGGTGGCTCGCGCCGCGGGGCTGGCTGGCGGTCCAGGTGCCGGGGAACTTCCGCGCGCCGACGCACGCCCTGCTGACCGAGCTGTGCCGTTCCCCGCGCTGGGCGGCGCAGGTCGGTGACGCCGCGCCGTCGCCGGACGCCGTCCTGGACCCGGCCGGCTATGTCGACGTGCTCACTTCGGCAGGGCTGCGCGCCGACGTCTGGGAGACGACGTACCAGCACGTGCTGAGCGGACCTGACCCGGTGCTGGCCTGGGTCCGCAGCACCGTTCTGCGGCCCGTCCTTGCCGAGCTCGGGGACGACGACGCGGCCGAGCTCACCGCCGAGTACGCCGCCGCGCTGCGCAGCGCCTATCCGCCGCGCCCCGACGGCACCACCCTGCTGCCGTTCCGGCGGGTCTTCGCCGTCGGCACCCGCCCGTCCTGAGCAACCCCGTCCTGAGCAACGGAGATTCGATGCTGACCGCACTGCACCACGTCCAGGTGGCCTGTCCGGCGGGCAGCGAGGACGCGCTGCGCGCGTTCTACGGCGGCGTCCTGGGGATGACCGAGCTGGTCAAGCCGGCCGTGCTGGCCGCGCGGGGCGGGGCCTGGTTCCGGTCCGGCGGTGCGGAGATCCACTGTGGCGTCGAGGCGGACTTCCGACCCGCCCGCAAGGCACACCCCGGGCTGCTCACCGACGACCTCGACCGGCTCGCCGCCGCGTGCGAGGCTGCCGGGCATCCCGTGACGTGGGATCCGCACTTCCCCGGTCACCGCCGGCTCTACGTCGACGACCCGGTGGGCAACCGGCTGGAGCTGCTCGAGCCGCTGCCCTAAGGCTCCGCGACCCGAGCAGCTCGGCTCAGGTCCCGCTGGGGACGGCGGCCTTGGGAGCCGCCTTCTTCGCCGCCGGCGCCTTCTTCGCGGTGGCCTTCTTCGCGGCGCCCTTCTTGGCGGACTTCTTCTTCGTCACCGGACCGCGGGCGCGGCGGTCGGCCAGCAGCTCGGCGGCCCGCTCGAGGGTGATCGTCTCGACGTCGTCGCCCTTGCGCAGGCTGGCATTGCTCTCGCCGTCGGTCACGTAGGGCCCGAACCGGCCCTCACGGACCGTCACCAAGCCCTGGGTGACCGGGTCGGGACCCAGCTCCTTGAGCGGTGCGGCGGCAGCCGCCCGGCCGCGCTGCTTGGGCTGGGCGAAGATCGCCAGCGCCTCGTCCAGGGTGACGGTGAACAGCGCGTCCTCGCTGGGCAGCGAACGGGAGTCGCTGCCCTTCTTGAGGTAGGGGCCGTACCGCCCGTTGAGCGCCTGGATCTCCTCGCCGTCCGGCGCGGCGCCGACCGAGCGGGGCAGCGTCAGCAACTTGAGCGCGTCCTCCAAGGTGATCGTCTCCGGCGACATCGAGGAGAACAGGCTCGCCGTCCGGGGGGCCTCCTTGCTCCCCTCGGGGACGACCGTCGTGACGTAGGGGCCGTATCGGCCGGCCTTGACCACGACGGGGAGACCGGATTCCGGGTCGCTGCCCAGTTCGCGGTCACTGGAGGGCGCTTCCAGCAGCTCGATGACCTTCTCGCTGGTCAGCTCGTCCGGGGCCAGGTTCTCGGGAATGCTCACCCGGGGACCGTCGTCGCCGCCGGCCTGCAGGTACGGGCCGTAGCGACCGACCCGGGCGACGACGGGCTCGCCGCCGGGCCCCGTCGCGCGGAGCGGGATGGAGTTGACTCCCCGGGCGTCGATCTCCTCCAGCCGCTGGCCGACGATCTGCTTGAGGCCGCCGGACTCGGCGATGCCACCGCTGTGCCGGCCCTCGCCGCCGAAGTAGAACTCGGTGAGCCAGTCCACCCGCCGCAGGGTGCCGCCGGCGATCTCGTCGAGCTCCTCCTCGAGCGAGGCCGTGAAGTCGTAGTCCACGAGCTGGGCGAAGTGCTGCTCGAGCAGGTTCACCACGGCGAACGCGATGAACGAGGGCACCAGCGAGTTGCCCTTCTTCCACACGTACCCGCGGTCCTGGATGGTCTGCATGATCGACGCGTAGGTCGACGGCCGGCCGATGCCGAGCTCCTCCAGCCGGGCGACCAGGCTCGGCTCGGTGTAGCGGGCCGGCGGCGTCGTGCTGTGGCCCTTCGCCTCCAGCGCACGGGTGTCCAGCCGCTGACCGCGCTCCAGGCGGGGCAGCCGCCGCTCGGCGTCGTCGCTGCCGTTGTCGTCGTCACCGCCGGAGCCGCTGCCCTCGTCACGGGACTCGACGTAGGCCTTGAGGAAACCGGGGAAGGTGATCGTGCGCCCGCTGGCGGTGAACTCGACCGCCTCGTCGGTGGTGCTCCGGCCGGCCAGCCGGATGCTGACCGTCTGCCCGATGGCGTCGGCCATCTGCGAGGCGATGGTGCGCTGCCAGACGAGCTCGTAGAGGCGGTACTCGTCGCGACCCAGCTGGGCGGACAACTGACCCGGCGTCCGGAAGTTGTCACCGGCGGGCCGGATCGCCTCGTGCGCCTCCTGGGCGCCCTTGGCCTTGCTCTTGTAGCGGCGCGCCTCGGCCGGCACGAACGCGTCACCGTAGAGCTCGCGGGCCTGCTGCCGCGCGGCGTTGATCGCCTCGTCGGAGAGGTTCGTCGAGTCGGTACGCATGTAGGTGATGTGGCCGTTCTCATACAGCCGCTGGGCCACGCGCATCGTCTGCGCCGAGGACCAGCCGAGCTTGCGCCCGGCGTCCATCTGCAGCGTGGAGGTCGTGAAGGGAGCGTAGGGACGACGCCGGTAAGGCTTCTCGTCGACCCGGCTGACCGACACCTGCCGGCCCTCGAGACGGGCGGCCAGCCCGCGGGCCCCGGCCTCGTCGAGGTGGACGACGTCCCCGGTGACCCGCCCGGTGGACGCGTCGAAGTCCCGGCCGGTGGCGACCCGGCTGTCGTCCACGCTGACCAGCCGCGCCTTGACCGTGGTGGGCTCGCCCTCGTCGGCGCCGGCGGTGGTGTCCGCGACCGCGAAGGTGCCCTCCAGCGACCAGTAGTCGGCCGAGTGGAAGTTCATCCGCTCGCGCTCGCGCTCCACCACGATGCGGGTCGCCACCGACTGCACGCGGCCCGCCGACAGCTTCGGCAGGACCTTCTTCCAGAGCACCGGGCTGACCTCGTAGCCGTAGAGCCGGTCCAGGATCCGCCGGGTCTCCTGGGCGTCGACGAGGGCGGTGTCCAGCTCGCGCGGATTGGCGACAGCCCGGGCGATCGCCTCCGGGGTGATCTCGTGGAAGACCATCCGGTGCACCGGCACCCGCGGCTTCAGTGTGTCGACCAGGTGCCAGGCGATGGCCTCACCCTCGCGGTCCTCGTCTGTCGCGAGGTAGACCTCGCTGGCTTCCTTGACCAGCTGACGGAGCCGGCTGACCTGCTGCTTGCGGTCGGGGCTGACCACGTAGAGCGGCTCGAAGGAGTTGTCGACGTCGACCCCGAGCCGGGCCCAGGCAGCACCCTTGTGCTCGGCCGGAACGTCGGCGGCGTTGCGGGGCAGGTCGCGGATGTGCCCGACGCTGGCCTCCACCACGTAGCCGCCGCCCAGGTAGCCGGCGATCTTGTTCGCCTTCGTCGGGGACTCCACGATGACCAGCGGCCTGCCCCCGGCCGCGGCCGATCGCCGTCGCGCGGGCACCTTCGTCCCGCCGTCGGTCCCCTGGGGCGTGTCGCTTCCGGTCTGCGTGGTGTTCGTCGGCACGGTGCTCCTGTCGGTGGTGCGAGGTGTTGCCCGGTGCGGTGCGGTGCGGGCCGGTCGAGGCTGCGGTTGTTCGCGCTGCCGTGGTCGGCCCCGGGGTCTCCCGGCGCCGGCGGGCGCCGCCGCCGAGCGCCCCTTGGCGCGCCACGGTAAGCCACCGCCACGCAAACAGGCCGGGGCGACGGTCCATGGGCGCGCCGTCATGGGCACTAACACCCATCGTCCGATGCTGTTCCCGGCCGCCGGAAGTGGCTGTCCTGCCAAGGGGTCAGTCGGGGTGCCGCCGACCGGCCACCACCTCCCCGATGGCGGCGAGCGTCGGCCAGTCCGGGGAGTAGTAGTCGGAGTGATGCAGCCACGTGCCGCCGGGCAGCTCGGTCGCGCCGTAGCTGGGCGCCCAGGTCTCGGCGCCGAACCAACCCAGCCAGGAGATCGGGTCTCCCGGGGCAGCGGCGTCGTACACCTCCGGCGCCTCGAGGCTCGCGGCGTCGTCCGACATCCCGGGGCTGCCGAGCAGGACGACGGCATCGGCAGCCAGTCGGCCGGGCTCGTCAGCCGCCTCGTCGACGACGACGGTTCCGTAGCTGTGTGCCAGAACGGTGGTCCGGGCCGGTGGTCGCCCGGTGACAGTGCGCGCGGCGACCAGCCCGTCGAGTGCGGTGTCCAAGGCCACCCCGCCGCGCCGGGCGGCGCCCCGCGTGGCGAGGCCGGGCAGCCCGCTCGGTGTCCGGTAGCCCAGCCAGGCGACCGTCGCGACGGTCATCGCCGGCGCGGCTGCCCGGGCGGCGTCCGCCACCACAGAGGTGCTCTGCAGGAGGTGCCCGAGGTCGTCGCCGGGCGTGGTGCCGATGCCGGGTACCAGCAGCGCGATGGCCCCGGCGCTGTCGAGGTCTCCGAGGGCCACGACCACGCGGTCACCGGCAAGATCGAGCAGCTGCACCTGGACCTGCCGGCCGGCCGCCTCCTCCGCGGCGATCCTGGCGGCGACGACGCGGGCGGTGAAGGCGGCGTACGGGGGCGTACGCGGGTCGTCGCGCGCCCGGGCCAGCACCATCCGGTTGGCCCGGTCCCGGGCCCACGCGGGGACGCCGTCCAGGGCACCCACCGCGGCGGGATCGGAGCGGATCACCGCCAGCTGGGCCACGGCGGACAGGCCGGCCCACCAGGTCGCCACCGCGACGGGATCCCTCCTGGCGGGCAGGCCGGGCGCCAAGGCCGGCCCGACGACCGCGACCCGCCCTGAGAGGTCCCAGAAGGTGGCGGGGACGGCGCCCTCGCCGACCGTCACGCGCTCCAGGGCGTCCCCGGCCGCGCGAGCGGCGCGGCGAGCGGCCTCGGCGTGCTCGAGCGCGCTGAGAGCCAGCAGGTTGCCCCGGGCGTCGGGTGCCGCCGCGTCGGGGACCAGTGCCGCCATGACGGCGGTCAGCCGCTCACGTTCCTGCGCTTCCACGGCATCGGCAGGACCTTCGGATGCGGCGGCCAGCGCCTGGACCGCGAGCTCCTGCGCGGTCTCCGCCCGGACGAGCAGCCCCTCGAAGGCGGTCTGCGAGCCGATGAGTGAGGCGTCCACCGCCGTGGCGACGACGGACAGTCCGAGGACCGCGTCGGCCGCACTCAGCGCGGCGGGACCGGACCAGCACTGCGCGTCCCCGAGGGACCGGCCGACCGACTCCAGCCGCATGCGCCAGACCGGGAGCCGAGCCGCCACGGCCCCGAGCGTGATCACTGCCCCGCGGAGCAGCGCGATGTCCCATGCCGCGACGGCTTCGAGCCCGGGACCGGGCGACTGGGCCAGGGGCGCGGTCACCACGCCACCGCCACGGCGTGTGGCCGGTGTGACCCGATGCGTTCGGCCAGGACCAGGTCGGTGGCCCGGTAGGAGTCGACCGCGGCGGCGAGCGTGCCGGCCACCGCACGGGCGCGGGCGGCGAGTACGCCGATCAGCCCGGCCCACGCGGATCCCGCGTCTGCGGCGGTCCAGCCCTCTTCGCCGCCGAGCGCGGCCGCCAGGGACCCGGCCGTGGAACCGCAGAGAGCGGCGTCGTCGTCGAGGTCCGCCGCCAGGGCGGTCAGCTCGACGGCCATGGCCTGCACAGCGTCCAGCTGCACAGAAATGGTCAGGGACATCGGGGCCTCCGGGGGCGTCGTCGCGGCCCCTGCGGACCGGCGGAGCGGACGCTAGGAGCGGATGACCCCGGCGTGGGCGCCGTCGTCCACAACGGACCGCGTCGTCCACAACCCCCGCGGGAATCCTCCGGCCGGTCGGTGCCGGCCGGAGGATTCCCGCATGCGGATGTCAGCCGGCGCTGGTGGTGACGGCGTCCGGTGTGTCGCTGGGCGCCCCGCCGGCGACGACGGCCCGGCGCTTGGAGACCACCACTGCCGCGACGATCACCACGACCGCAGCGAGCGCGATGACGACGCGCAGGGTGGTGTTGGCGCCGTCGCCCACGGTCAGGGTGACGATGCCGGGCGCAATGATCAGCGCGACCAGGTTCATCACCTTGATCAACGGGTTGATCGCCGGGCCCGCGGTGTCCTTGAACGGGTCCCCCACCGTGTCTCCGATGACCGTCGCCGCGTGCGCCTCGCTGCCCTTTCCGCCATACGCGCCGTCCTCGACCATCTTCTTCGCGTTGTCCCAGGCGCCGCCCGAGTTCGCGAGGAAGACCGCCATGAGCGTGCCCGCGGCGATGGCGCCGACCAGGTAGGCCGCGAGCGGACCGATACCGAGCCCGAAGCCGACCGCGACCGGCGCCAGGACGGCGAGCAGGCCGGGAGTGGCCAGCTCGCGGAGAGAGTCCTTCGTGCAGATGTCGACGACGGCGCTGTAGTCCGGCCGCTCGCTGAAGTCCATGATCCCGGGCCGGGTACGGAACTGCTCCCGTACCTCGAACACCACCCGTCCGGCGGCCCGCGAGACGGCGCTGATCGCGAGCCCCGAGAAGAAGAAGACCACCGCCGCACCCAGGACGGCACCCACGACGTTGTTCGGGTTCACCAGGCTGAAGGCGTCTCCGAGCGTGTCACCGGCCGTGCCGAGCGCCACCTTGATCTGGGCGTCGTAGGAGCCGAACAGCGCGGTCGCAGCGAGGACGGCCGTCGCGATCGCGATGCCCTTGGTGATCGCCTTCGTGGTGTTCCCGACGGCGTCGAGGTCGGTGAGCACGCGGCCGCCGTCCTCGTCGATGTCACCGGACATCTCGGCGATCCCCTGGGCGTTGTCGCTGACCGGTCCGAAGGTGTCCATCGAGACGATGACCCCGGCGGTGGTCAGCAGGCCGCAGCCGGCGAGCGCGACGGCGTACAGCGCCGCGCCGCCGCCGATGAGGAAGGCGGCGTAGACGGCGCCGCCGATGAGCAGCGCGGCGTAGACCGCCGACTCCAGCCCGAGCGAGATGCCGGACAGGATGACCGTCGCCGGGCCGGTCAGCGAACTCCGGCCGATGTCGCGGACCGGCTTGCGGCTGGTCTCGGTGAAGTAACCGGTGAGTTGCTGGATGGCCGCGGCCAGCACGACGCCCACGAGAACGGCGATGAAGCCGAGCACCTGCGGGCTCACCGAGAGGCCGGGGACGTCCGCGATGCTGGGGAGGTAGGTGAAGGACGCGGCCGCGACGAGGACGAGGGACACCGCCGCGGAGGCGAAGAAGCCGCGGTTGATCGGCGCGAGCCCGCTGGAATCGGACTTGCCGGGGTTGCTGGCGAGGATGCCCACGACCGAGGAGATGATGCCGATGCCGGCGATCAGCAGCGGGAAGACCATTCCGACCGCGCCGAAGTAGACCTGGCCGAGGATGAGCGCGGCCACCAGCGTGACGGCGTAGGACTCGAAGAGGTCGGCCGCCATGCCTGCGCAGTCGCCCACGTTGTCGCCCACGTTGTCCGCGATCGTCGCTGCGTTGCGCGGGTCGTCCTCGGGGATGCCCGCCTCGACCTTGCCCACGAGATCGGCGCCGACGTCGGCCGCCTTGGTGAAGATCCCACCGCCGACGCGCATGAACATCGCCAGCAACGCGCCACCGAAGCCGAAGCCCTCCAGGACCACGGGTGCGGTGGAGTGGAAGAAGAGCAGGGCCGCCGAGGCGCCGAGCAGCCCCAGACCCACCGTGATCATGCCGACGACGCCACCGGTGCGGTAGGCGATCCGGAACGCCGGCCGGTACCCCCCGGCCCGCGCTGCCGCGGCGACCCGGACGTTGCCGCGGGTCGCCAGGGTCATGCCGATGAATCCGACCGACGCCGAGAACGTGGCACCGATCAGGAAGAACACGGCGCGCCACATGCGGGTCTGCCAGCCGCCCTCGGCGACCGGGAGCACGAGGAGCAGCAGGAACACGATCACGGCGAAGACAGCGAGCGTGCGGAACTGCCGCTTGAGGTAGGCCGCCGCTCCCTCCTGGACCGCCCGCGCGATTTCGCGCATCTTCACGGTGCCCTGGTCGGCGGCCAGGACAGCCTTGACCAGATACGCGGCGAAGCCGAGGGCGGCCAGGGAGACGACGAGGACGACGGCGACCAGCGTCACGTCTCCGCCGGACAGGGAACTTCGGGGCATGTGTTCCTCCAAGCGTCAACTGCCGCCGGGAAGCATCGGTGCTCCCGGGCCGGCGGAGGTGCGGTGTCCGCTGCGTGCGGACACGCGCTAACGGAACCCGCGCGAGTGTAAGTGAGATCACAGGCTGTGTAGACGTCCACAACGTTCTGTTGCCTGCATCACATTAGCGACGCTCGGCTGACCCCTCTGTCACCTGTCGGTGTGACAGTGGAGCGGTGACCACGCTCCACCCGGTCCGGCCGGCTCCCCCTCCCGGTGCGGACACCGCGTCAGGGGGCGTGGAACCCGACCGCGCACCGGACCGCGCACCCGACCGTGCCCCCGGCGCCGTTCTCCCCGGAGCCGAGCTGCTGGCCTCGGTCCTGGCCGGCACGGACGGCGACGAGCAGCCGGTCACGCATGTTCACCACGTCCCCACGCGGGCGAGCAGCACCCTCCCCTGGCCGGACTGGGTGAGCGCCCCGCTGCGCGCCCGGCTCGAGGACCGCGGGATCCTCGAGCCCTGGCGTCATCAGGTGGAAGCGGCACAGCTGGCCCACCAGGGCACCCACGTCGTCGTCGCGACGGGCACGGCGTCGGGCAAGTCGCTGGCCTACCAGCTGCCCGCGCTGACCCGTCTGGCCGAGGACCCTCGCGCCTGCGTCCTCTATCTGGCGCCGACTAAGGCACTGGCCCGCGATCAGCTGGCCTCGGTCGCGGCCCTGGCCGACCCGTCGGTCCGTCCGGCGGCCTACGACGGCGACACTCCGGGCGAGGAGCGCGACTGGGTCCGGCGGCACGCGCGCTGGATCGTCACCAACCCGGACATGTTGCACCGCGGGATCCTGCCCGCCCACCAGAAGTGGTCCAGCACCCTGCGCCGGGTGACCTACGTCGTCATCGACGAGTGCCACGCCTACCGCGGCGTGTTCGGATCGCACGTCGGGCACGTCCTGCGCCGGCTGCGCCGTATCTGCCGCCGGTACGGCGCCGACCCGGTGTTCGTGCTGGCGTCGGCGACAGTGGCCGACCCGGCCGCCGCGGCGACCCGCCTGGTCGGCGCCCCTGTGGTGGCGGTCACCGACGACGGCTCACCGCGCCCGGGGGCGACGTTCGCGTTGTGGGAGCCGCCCCTGACCGAGCGGACCGGCGAGCATGGGGCGCCACTGCGCCGCTCGGCGGCCGCCGACACCGCGGGTCTGCTGGCCGATCTGGTGGAGCGGGGCGCCCGGACGCTGGCGTTCGTGCGGTCTCGCCGCAGCGCGGAATCGGTCGCTGAGCAGGCCCGCCGCTTGCTGCACGCCCGCGGCCGCGACGACCTCCTCCGCCGGGTGGACTCCTACCGGGGCGGCTACCTGCCGGAGGAGCGGCGGGAGCTGGAACGGTCCCTCTCCTCCGGTGATCTCCTCGGGGTCGCCACGACGAACGCCCTCGAGCTGGGCATCGACATCGCCGGACTGGATGCGGTCGTGCTGGCCGGCTACCCCGGGACACTCGCCTCGCTCTGGCAGCAGGCCGGTCGCGCCGGGCGGGCTCAGCGGGAGTCGCTGGTGGTCTTCGTCGCCCGCGACGATCCGCTGGACCACTACCTGGCCCACAATCCCCGGGCGGTCTTCGGTCGACCGATCGAGGCAACGGTCACCGATCCCACCAACCCGTACGTGCTCGGCCCGCAGCTGTGCTGTGCCGCGGCGGAACTGCCTCTGCGACCGGAGGACCTCGCCGACTTCGGCGGAGCCACGGCCGAGGCGCAGCTCGAGGAGCTCGTGGGCGCCGGACAGCTACGGCGCCGGCCCACGGGCTGGTACTGGGCCGGGCGAGGACGGCCGAACGTCGACATCCGGGGCAGCGGCGGCGAGCCGGTCTCGATCATCGAGGCGGGCACCGGCCGGCTGCTGGGGACCGTCGACGGAGGCGCCGCCCACGCGACCGTGCACGCGGGGGCCCTCTACGTGCACCGCGGCGACACCTTCGTCGTCGAGGAGTTCGACGTGGAGGACGCCTGCGCCGTCGTCCACGCGGAGTCCCCGGAGTGGACCACGGTGGCCCGCGACATCACCGACCTGAGCATCGTCACGACCGACCGCAGCCGGAGCCTCGGCACCGTCACCGCGCACACCGGCGTCGTCGACGTCACCAATCAGGTGGTGGCCTACCAGCGCCGCCGGCTCGGCACCGGAGAGGTGCTGGCGGAGTTCCCGCTCGATCTGCCCTCCCGCCAGCTGCGGACCCGGGCCGTGTGGGTCACGCTCGACACCCGGGCCGTGGAGCACGCCGAGGTCGACGAGGCGGCACTGCCGGGCTCGCTGCACGCCGCCGAGCACGCGGCGATCGGCATCCTCCCGCTACTGGCGACCTGCGACCGCTGGGACCTCGGGGGGCTCTCGACCGCCCTGCACCCCGACACCGGCGCGGCGACGATCGTCGTCTACGACGGGCATCCCGGCGGCGCAGGCTTCGCCGAACGCGGGTTCGCGGTGCTGCGGCAGTGGTTGCAAGCCACCCGGGCGACCGTCGCCAGCTGCGAGTGCGAGAGCGGCTGCCCCTCGTGCGTGCAGTCGCCCAAGTGCGGCAACGGCAACGACCCTCTCGACAAGGCCGGCGCCGTGCGGGTCCTGGACGTCGTGCTCGACGAGCTGGCCGCGTCGGAGTCGCACCCGCTGCCGGCGGAGCGGCACGCCCCGGTCGGGTCCGGGAACCGTGCGGCGGATCCGCCGCCAGAGGACATCGAGGACGACCTCGTCTTCTGAGTGAGAGGCGCCCGCCGTCACGGCGGGGCAGGGCCCGCCCGTGCCCGCGCCCGCGCGTCGGCCACACCCAACGGCCCCAGCCGCACGGGGACTCGTACGCGGACCTCCACCTCGGCGCCCGGGAGCAGCGCGCAGGTCTCGAGCTCCGCCCCGTTGGCCGCCGCGATGCGGCCGGCCGCGGAACAGGCCGCCGGGTCACCCACCACGGATCGGGCGGCGCCGGCCAGAGCCGCGAGGTCCGCGGCAGAGGTAGCGCGGTGCCGCCCCGTGACGGCAGCCGCCACCAGAACGCCCGCGGCCCCGAGTGCGGCCAGCAGCCCGGCCAGCGCGACCACCCACACGGTTGCGGAGCCACGCTCGCCCGAGAGCCGGGGTCGCCTCACGGTGCCCCGCCCGGGATCTCATCGGTGGATCCGGGCTCCCGCACACACACAGCGCGGGCCGAGACCCGAACGTGCGGCAGAACTGGTCCGAGCGGCGCGACGTCTGCCGAGACGGTGACCCCGACCTCCTCCGCGCCGACCGAGATCCGGGCCTGCGCACCATCCGGAGCGGCCCTCGCGACGACCGTGGCGACCCGAGCTACGTCGTCGCCGCGAGCAGCCGCTCGGGCCCCCTCACGAGCGGCGTCCACGCAGCGCAACTGGGCGCCGACGACGACCAACGCGGCAACCGCGCCGGCGAGGACCAGCACCAGCACGGGCAGTACCACCGCGGTCTCGGCGGTGACCATGCCCGCCTGCCCGCGAGGGGCCCGCTGGCGCAGCCTCCGGCGCACGGTCAGGACAGCGTCTCGAGGGCGCGCTGAACCAAGTGCCCCAGGGCGGTGACCACCGAACCGCCCGTGACCACCCGGTACAGCACGGCCGCGAACGCGCAGGCGGCGACCGTTCCCACGGCGTACTCCGCGGTGCTCATCCCGGCCTCGCTCCTCGCCCGCAGGAGTGCCCACCTGCGGCGGAGGCTGCCGCGCCACCGGCTGACAGCCGGGGCGGATGCGGGATCGGTCGGGGGTATCAGGGTCACGGTCACGGTTCCTCCTCGTGGCCCGCCAGCCGGGCCCGACGTCGACCTTTCCGATGGGGAGCCGGGCCGCCCAGGTGCGGCGGCGATCTGTGGACACGCGACGCAGCTGTGGACAGGGATCAGCGGAAGACGTTGTCCGCGATGCCGAGCACCAGGGGCAGCACGCCGAGACACAGGAAAGCGGGCAGGAAGCACAGACCCAGCGGTGCCAGGACCCAGACCCCGGCCCGGTGCACGGCCGCCTCCGTGCGGGCCCGCGCGGCGCCGCGCGCCTCGGCGGCCAGTGCGCGGAGGGCTGCGGTCACCGTCGAGCCCGACTCGCCGGCGCGGACCAGCACGCGCCCGAGAGCGGCCAGCTCCGGCGGTGCGGCCAGCCAGGCCTTGCGTGGCTCGGCGCCCAGCCGGAGAAGCACGGCCACCGCACTCAGCTCGGCCCCCAGCGGCCCGGTGACCGATGCACCCACACCGGCGAGGGCCGCACCCACGGGAACCCCGGCGGTGAGGCAGACCGCCAGCAGCTCGCATGCCCCGGGCAGCTCGTCCTCGAGCGCCCGGCTGGTCCGCCGCGCCAGGCGCCGATCGTCGGCGCTCTTCGCGAGCAGTCGATCGACGGCGAACGCCACCACCGCGGCCCCGACCAGGCCGGTCGGTCCACCGCCCAGCAGCGCCGCCACGGCCACCCCCACGCTCGCGGCGAGCAGCCGGCGACGCCGTACCGGACCGTCCTGTCGGCCGACCGTGAGTAGCCGCCGTCCCTCCGGTGCGACCGCCGGGCGGCGCCCGTCGACCAATCCGCGAACCCGCTCGGCCGCGAGGCGGGCCGCGGAGGGCCACACCAGCAGGGCGACGGCCAGGACCAGGAGGTCTACCGGGGGCCGGTCAGCCGTCACGGCGGCCGGCATGTCCGGCGGTCACCGCAGCGCCCGCTCGACCAGCTGCCCCGACCAGGCGACCCCGGCGATCTCCAGCCCCACGCCCGCCACCAGGAGCGCGTTCCCCGGGCCGGTCGCGGTGAGCACGTGCCATGGATCAGCGCCTACGCCACTGCCCATGAGCAGGCCCAGGAGCGGGAGGCCGGCGAGCAGGAATGCGCTCGACCGCGGACCGGCGGTGGCCGCACGCAGCTCCCTCGCGTTCCGGAGCCGGGCGCGCAGGTCGTCCTCCACCGCACCGACGATCGACGCGAGCGAACAGCCCGTCCGGCCGCTGAGCAGCACCGCCGACGAGATGCGGGCGAGGGCCTGCTCGAGCGGTCCCGGCGTCGTCGGGACCGCCACGTCCGGCGCGCGCACGGCGAGCACCAGCGCGCGGCCGCAGCGTTCGTTCCCGCCCGCGGCGGCCGCCGCGGGCGCGGCCGCCTCCAGCGACCGGCCACTGCGCAGCTCGGCACCCAGGGCACCGAGCGCCTCCGCCAGCGAGGCGAGGTCGGCCTGCTCCCGGGCGGCCCGCCGGCCTGCGATCCAGGCACGGGCGGCCAGCACCCCGCACAGACCGGCCACCCCCGCGACCAGCCCGGTGCTCACCAACGACGCCGTGGCGGCTGCCGCGCAACCAGCCACCAACGGGACCGGCAAACGGCGGAACGGCGCCGCCAGCCGGCCGAGCGGGCCGCCGACGTCGTCGGTCGCCAGCCGCGCCCGATCCAGCCGCCGCCTGCCCGGCCAGAGCAGCACGGCGACTGCCAGGAGCAGAAGCCCGAGGCTCACGACAGCCCCCTGTCGGCCACGTCGAGCAGCTCCCCGAGCCGGCTCCTGGCCGGGCACGGGCCCCCATCGGCCCGCCAGCCCGCCTCGACCGCAACCAGGTCACCGGCCCGGCGCAGCACACCGACCTCCTCGACCCGACGCCCGGCCGGCGTCCGCCGGAGGTGCACCACCACGGCGAGGGCCGCCGCAGCCTGGCTGTGCACGGCCTGACGGTCGAGGCCGGCCGCCACACCCAGCGCCTCCAGGCGGGCGGGCACCTCGGCCGGACGGTTCGCATGCAGGGTTCCGCAGCCACCGTCGTGCCCGGTGTTGAGCGCCGCGAGCAGGTCAGCCACCTCCGCCCCGCGGACCTCCCCGACGACCAGCCGATCGGGACGCATCCGGAGCGCCTGACGCACCAGGTCCCGCAGGGTCACGGCGCCGATGCCCTCGACGTTGGGCGGCCGGGTGACCAGCCGGACGACGTGCGGATGGTGCGGGGTGAGCTCCGGAGCGTCCTCGCAGGTCACGATGCGCTCGGCCGGGTCGACCGAGCCGAGCAGCGCGGAGAGCAGGGTGGTCTTCCCGGAGCCCGTCCCTCCGGTGACCAGGAACGCCACCCGGTGCTGCACCACCGCCCGGAGCAGATGCGCGCTCACCCCCGGCAGCCGACAGGGCCTCCAGTTCCAGAGAGCGGCGGCGCAGGACCCGGAGGGAGAGGCAGGTGCCACTGCCGGACACCGGTGGGAGGACCGCGTGCAGGCGGGTGCCGTCGGGCAGGCCCACGTCGACCCAGGGCGCGGCGTCGTCGAGCCGTCGTCCCGCCGCGGCCGCCAGGCGGACGGCGAGCCGGCGGACCGCGTCGTCGTCGGGGAACCGGACCGTGCACCGCTCCAGCCCGCTCCCCCGGTCGATCCACACCTGCTCGGGCCCGTTGACGAGGACGTCGGTGACGTCGGGCGACCGCAGCAGGGGTTCCAGCGGTCCGGCCCCGGCGAGCTCGTCGACCGCATCGCGCACCGCGAGCAGCACGTCGTCGTCTCCCAGCAGGCCGCCCGCCTCCTCCCGGACGAGCGCGGCGACCCCGGCCTGCGACGGGACGCCCGGCTGCAGGGCGAGTCGAGCGCGGACCCGGTCGAGCAGGTCCGGGACCACGCTCACCGGTCGTCCCGGACGCGGGAGGGCAGCTCGGCCAGCAACCGTCGGGCGACCACGCCGAACGGCGAGCGGGGCGCCACGGCCGGCGGCTCACCGCGCTCGCCGCGCGGGACGGCGCTCCGGTCGTGGGCGAGCTCCGCCAGCACCGGCCGGCCGACGACGGCGGAAACCTCGTCACGGGACAGCCCTCCGGGAACGGACCGCACGACGAGCCCGGCGGTCGCCCACGGCGGCGCACCGTCGTCCGCGGAGGTGAGCAACCGTGCGGCCGAAGCTGCACGCAGGCGGGCGGGCACCACGAGCACCGCGAGATCCGCCTCGGCGAGCACGGCCTCGGCGGCCCGGCCAGGTCCCGCCGGGCCGGGGCGCGGAAGGTCGACCACCACCGGCCACCCGCCCGCGCGGGCCGCACCGATCACCGTGGTCAGCGCCTCTTCGGGCACGGGGAACGGTGCGCCCCGTGACGTCGCGAGCAGACTGACACCGCCGACCTCCGGCAGCGCGGCCATCAGCGCATCGCCGGCAACGCTCCCCCGTAGCTCGCGGAGCTCCGGCCAGCGCAGGCCCTCCGCCCGCTCAGCGCCCAGCACCAGGTCGAGGCCCCCACCCCAGGGGTCGGCGTCGACCAGCAGCGCCTCGGCGCCACCGCGCCCGGCGGCCAGGGCCAGGGCTGCGGACAGCGTGCTCGCGCCCGCTCCACCACAGCTGCCACCCACTGCGACCAGCCAGCCACGCTCGACGGGGGACCGGGCCGCGGCTGCCGCGCGGGAGACCAACCAACCCTCGTCGTCCGGCAGGAGGGCCACTCGCTCGGCGCCGAGCTCGACCGCCGTGGCCCACTCGGCCGGGGACAGCTCACCGGTGGCCACGACCACAACACCCGGGCGGCGCGGGAGCGCACGCACCACCGGGGCCTCGAGGACGTCGGCGCCCACGAGCACCAACGTCGCGTCGCGGTGGGCGCGGCGCAGGGCGGAGCCGCCCGTGGCGAGCTGGGGCTCGGTGCCCGCCGCGGCGAGCAGGCGGAGCACGTCGTCCAGGAGGCGTTCGTCGGCGCTGACGACGAGCGGCCGACCAGGACCAGAGGTCGCGGACGGGGACAGCGAGCGGGACGGGGAAGCAGGCACGCCGTTGAGCCCATCCGAGCGGGGCCTCGAATAGCAGAGTTCGCCGAAATCTGTGGATGACACGTTCGGGTGTGGACGGCGCGCGCGTCCAGCCGCCGCGTTCCTGTCCACTTACAGTCGTGCATTGTGACCCGCGCAGCGGCGTTCTTCGACCTGGACAAGACGGTCATCGCCAAGTCGAGCGCCCTGGCCTTCGGCCGGCCGTTCTTCCACGGCGGGCTGATCAATCGCCGCGCCGTCCTCAAGACCGCCTACGCACAGTTCGTCTTCTCCCTCGCCGGCGCAGACGCGCAGCAGATGGAACGGCTGCGGGCGCAGATCACCGCGATGTGCACCGGCTGGGACGTCGCCACGGTGCACGACATCGTCCGCGAGACGCTGCACGACATCGTCGACCCGCTGGTCTATGCCGAGGCTGCGGACCTGATCGAGGAGCATCGGGCCGCCGGCCGGGAGATCGTCATCGTCTCGAGCAGCGGCGCAGAGATGGTCGAGCCGATCGGCGAGATGCTCGGCGCCGACCGGGTGGTCGCAACCCGGATGGTGACCGTCGAGGGCCGCTACACCGGCGAGATCGAGTTCTACGCATACGGGGAGAACAAGGCCGCGGCGATGCGCGAGGTCGCCGCCGAAGGCGGGTACGACCTCGCGGACTGCTACGCCTACAGCGACTCGGTCACCGACCTGCCGATGCTGGCCGCCATCGGGCATCCGACGGCGGTGAACCCCGACCGGGGGCTGCGCAAGGCGGCGCTGGAGCACGGCTGGCCCGTGCTGCAGTTCAGCCGGCCCGTGAGCATGCGGGCCCGTTTCTCGGCGCCGTCGGGCCCCGTGGTCACCGGTGCCGCGATGGGCGTGGGCGTGGGTGCAGCTGTGGTCGGGCTGGCCTGGTATGCCCGGCACCGCGCACTCCGTGCGGGGATGCTCGCCCCCGTCGGCCTGCCCGGCCCCGTGCCCGGCCGTCGCCGGCACCGCGGCGCCTGAACGCTCCTCGCGCACCGCACCGGCGAGGCACCGGCCGCGTGGGCCGCGCGTGGTTCATCCTGCGGTCGTGTTCACCGTGGTGGTGGCGTGGCTGGCCGCCGTGGCCGTCACCGTCGCCGCGGTCCTCTTCGGTCAGACCGCCCGCCACCCGCGCCGGCGTCGCGTCCGGCGCTCAGGCTCGGCCCGGCTGGGCCTGTTCCTGTCGTTGTCCGGCCCCTGGCTGGCTCTGCTCGGCGCCGCCGGCGCAGGGGCGCTCACCGGCCGATGGCTGGTGGCCGCCGCCTGGGGCGCGGTGGGTGTGGTGGCGGTGGCGCTGGTCGGTCTGCTGCTCAAGCCGCGCTGAGTTCGGCAGCAGCGCTCCCGGCGACGTGATCGAGGGGCTGCAGTTGGCCCGCCGTCGCGAGCACGGCCGGGGTGACTCCGCGCCGGAATGGCTCCGCCGGTGCAGGGCTTGCGGCGTACGTGACGACCATCGGACTCATCGGCAGTGGAAACATCGGCAGCACCGTCGCCCGGCTCGCGGTCGACGCCGGCCACGACGTGGTGCTCAGCAACAGTCGTGGACCGGAGACCCTCACCGACCTCGTCAATGAGCTCGGCCCGCGGGCACGAGCGGCCACCGCGGCCCAGGCCGCCGAGGCCGGCGACATCGTCGTGGTAACCGTCCCGCTGAAGGCCTACCGCGCGGTGCCGGTCGAGCCGCTGCGCGGCAAGGTCATCATCGACACCAACAACTACTACCCCGAGCGCGACGGCCACATCGCCGAGCTCGACGACGAGTCCACGACGACCAGCGAACTGCTCCAGGCCCACCTGCCGGAGTCGCGCGTCGTGAAGGCCTTCAACAACATCTACTTCGCCCACCTCGGCAGCCTGCAGCGTCCCGCGGGAGACCCCGCGCGCTCCGTGCTCCCGATCGCCGGCGACGACCAGGCGGCCAAGCAGACGGTGACCGAGTTCCTCGACTCCATCGGGTACGACGCCTACGACGTCGGCCCGCTCCCGGAGGGCTGGCGCTACCAGCGTGACACCCCGGCGTACGTCACGCCCTACTTCGCGCCGGGAGGCGACCGCACGGGCCCGGGTGCCCCGGTCACCGCGGCGCAGCTGAAGGAGAGGCTGGACGCAGCCGTGCGTTACCGGGACATGTGAGGTACCGGCGTCACTCGAGTCGGATGTCCCGGAAGCCGCCTTCACGGCGGGTTCGGGGCCGGTGCACCGGCCCAGCTTCACGGGGTTGCCGTGAGCCGTACTCAGGCCGCGCTGAGTTCAGCCCCGCAGCAGGCTCTCGCAGATCGCCAGGCCCTCCAACGCGCCATGCTCCGTCGCCCGGCAGCAGTGCACGAGCCAGGCGGCCACCCCGTCCGGCTCCCCCGAGCGGTAACCGGCGAGGGCGGCCTCGTAGGCGTCCTGCCCCAGCTCGATGAATCCCACCTCGGGTACCGACACCGCCTTCGGATCCAGACCACGGGTGATCCCGGTGAGCCGGCCGGCGGCACGGGCCACGACGCCGTCCGCACTGCCGAAGGGCGCCAGCGCGGCCAGCTCACCGTGCACGAGGGCGGCCACGAGGACGGCGGGGACCGTTGTCGTGCCGGTGACCAGCGAGAACAGCCCGGACAACCGCGGGCCGGCATGCGGTGCCGGCCGGCCCAGCTCGGCGTGCCCAGGCAGGTCGGCCGCGGCGAGGACGTGCAGCCGAGCGAGCACCTGACCGGGCGCGCGTGGCCACGTCTCCACCATCGAGCCGAGCGCGGCCGACGCCCGCAGAGCGCCCTGCACGACGGGGTCCTCGACGGCGCCGGAGCGCAGGTCGGCCAGCGGCACCTCGACCCCGGCCAGCGCCGCCGACGCCCGTGCCCCGCGCAGGGCCGATTCGGTGCTCACACCGGCCGACTCCCGCCGCAGTACCCGGTGCCCTAGCAGCCGGTCGATCCCGGCGCGGGCAGCGTCGGCGGCGTCCCGTACCCCCGGCAGGGCCAGCAGCGGGGCCAGCGGATCGGGGGACGTTGCCTGGGCAACGGCTGGGGCGGCGCCTGGTCGGACGGGGATGCTCACGCCCACGACGGTACGAGGCGGGATTTCCCGGCCCGGCGGGGTCCTCGCCGTGGCGTCACCGGTCCCGGACCGTGATCGTCGACCCCGGTCCGCGGCGAGCGTCGGTCAGGCGGCGCCCAGGGCATCGGCGAGGCGGTGATGGACGGCGGCCTCGTCACGCCGGCTCTGCCGCTCCAGCGTGCGGGCCAGCGCCCGGCGCGCCCACCCGTGGGCCGGGGCGAGCTCGACCAGCCGGATCAGCGCCTCTTCCGCGCGGCCCAGCTGCGCGGAGCCGAAGTAGGAGCGCGCCAGCAACTCGAGCGCCGCCTCGTTGGACGGTTCCGCCTCGACGACGCGCGCCAGGATGCGGGCCGCCTCCGTCGGCTGCCCGATCGCGAGGAACAGGTCCGCCCGCAGGTACTCCGAGTGCAGATCGATCTGGAACGGCTGGGTCATACGTCCGTCAACGGCCAGGGCCACCAGGCCCTTCCCGGGGGTTGCCGCACCGCCCACGGCCCCGGAGGATCGCCTCGCCCACGCGTGACACTCAGTGCCACGCCGTGCATCATGACCGCATGGCGAGCACCAAGGACTGGTTCGAGACGGTCGCCGAAGCGCAGGCCAGGGCCAAGAAGCGGCTTCCCCGGTCGGTGTACCTGGCGCTGGTCGCCGGAACCGAGAAGGGCCTCACCAGCCGCGACAACGAGCTGGCCTTCGACGAGCTCGGCTTCCGGCCGCACATGGCGGACCTGCCGGAGAAGCGGGAGCTGGCGACCACCGTCATGGGGCAGGACGTCTCGTTCCCGGTGCTGATCTCTCCCACCGGCGTCCAGGCCGTGCACCCGGACGGCGAGGTCGCCGTCGCCCGGGCCGCCGCCGCGGAGGGCACTGCGATGGGGCTCTCCTCGTTCGCGAGCAAGCCGGTCGAGGAGGTCGCCGCCGCCAACCCCCAGCTGTTCTTCCAGATGTACTGGTGTGGCGACCGCGACCGCATCCTGGCTCGCGCCGAGCGCGCGCGGGCCGCCGGCGCGAAGGGCCTCATCGTCACGCTGGACTGGTCGTTCGCGAGCCGCCGCGACTGGGGTGCCCCGCCGATCCCCGAGAAGATCGACCTCAAGAACGCGGTGAAGTTCGCGCCGGAGGTCCTGCGCAAGCCCCGCTGGCTGGCCACCTTCGTGCGATCGGGCGCTCTCCCCGACCTGACCGTCCCGAACATGGCCCTGCCCGGCGAGCCGGCCCCCGGCTTCTTCGGCGCGTACTTCGAGTGGATGCAGACCCCGCTTGCCCGCTGGGAGGACATCGCCTGGCTGCGCGAGAAGTGGGACGGCCCGTTCATGGTCAAGGGCATCAGCCGGCCGGACGACGCCCGCCGCGCGGTCGACGCCGGGGTCACCGCGATCTCCGTCTCCACCCATGGCGGCAACAACCTCGACGGCACGCCGGGAGCGATCCGCTCCCTCCCGGGTGTCGTCGACGCGGTCGGTGACCGGGTGGAGGTGCTGCTCGACGGCGGCGTCCGCCGCGGCAGCGACGTCGTCAAGGCGATGGCACTGGGCGCCAGGGCCGTGATGATCGGCCGGGCCTACCTGTGGGGCATGGCGGCCAACGGTGAGCGAGGCGTCCAGAACGTGCTGTCGATCCTCAGGTCGGGCATGAACGAGACCCTCATGGGGCTCGGGAAGTCCTCGGTGCACGACCTGACCCGCGAGGACGTCCTCGTGCCGCCAGGTTTCACCCGGGACTGGAGCTGACCCCGATCCGCCGGACGCGGGAAGAAAGCCTCCGCCAGGGCACTTGCCCGTAGTCATGCAGTCCCACGGACCGTCCCGGTCGACCGCCTTCTGGTCCGTCGCCGTGCTCCTGGTCCTCGTGCTCGCCGCGTCCGGGGTGCCCTCGCCGCTGTACCGGGTCTATCAGGAGCGCTTCGGGTTCAGCTCCGGCGTGCTCACGACGGTGTTCGCGGTCTACGCGTTCGCGCTGCTCATGGCGCTGCTGGTCGTCGGCGCCCTGTCCGACCACATCGGGCGTCGTCCGGTGCTGGCCGGCGGCCTGCTGCTGGAGGCCGGCGCCATGGTGCTGTTCCTCCTGGCCGGGGACGTCGGCTGGCTCATGGCGGCCCGGATCGTCCAGGGCCTGGCGACCGGCGCGATGACCGGCGCCCTCGGCGCTGCCCTCCTGGACTTCCAGAGCAGCGACCGCCCGCTCGGCCCGCTGGTCAACAGCGCGTCGCCGGGGTTCGGCCTCTCCCTGGGCGCGGTCGGGGCCGGTCTGCTCGTCGAGTTCGTACCCGCCCCCACCGATTGGGTGTTCGGCGTCCTGACGGCGGTCTTCGTGCTGGCGGCGCTCGCCGTGCTGCGGTTGCCCGAGTCCTCGCCGCGGCTGCCCGGCGCCCTGGCGTCGCTGCGCCCGCAGGTCCACGTCCCGCCGGCGCAGCGCGCCGCCTTCTTCGTCGTGCTGCCCTGCCTGGCGGCCACGTGGGCGCTGGGCGGCCTGTACGCCTCGCTCGGGCCGTCGCTCGTGGCCGGCGTCTTCGGCCTCGACGATCACCTGGTCGGGAGCCTGCTCATCCTGGCCCTCAACGGCACCGGTCTGGTCGGCTCGCTGACCATGCGCGGCCTGGCTCCCGAGTGGGGCATGGTCGTCGGCGCGCTGGTCTTCGCCGGCGGCGTCGGCGGCACCATCGGCGCGCTGGCGGCCGGCTCGTTGCCGCTGTTCTTCGTCGCCGCCGTCGTGTCCGGCTTCGGCTTCGGCTCGGCCTTCCTGGGCGCCATGGCGACGGTGACCCGCGGCGTGGCACCGGGCGAGCGGGCGGGGCTGCTGTCCAGCGTGTTCATCGTCAGCTACCTGATGTTCAGCGTCCCGGCGATCGCCGCCGGGATCGCCGCGGGCGTCGTCGGGCTGACCCGGACGGCGGAGATCTACAGCGCCGGCGTCATCGTGCTCGCGCTGTCGGCCGCAGCCGCCCTGCTGGTCCGCCGCCGCACGGCGGACGAGCCGGCCCTCCCCGACACGGAGAACGAGGACGAGGACGCCGACGCGTTCGCCGCCTGAGTGCGGTCAGCTGCCCGTTCCTAGGACCGCCGCACCGAGTCGAGGAAGGCGAGTGCCCGATCCCGCAGGCCAGCCGCCAGCTCCACCACTACCTCCGCCGGGTTCCGGTCCCGGAGCCAGGGCGGGATCTCCGTGCGCACGCGGTGGGCACAGCCCAGGTCGGCGCAGATGTAGGTGCCGACGGTGTCGCCGTTCCGGCCGGCGGCTCCTGACCGCCGCGCGGTGAAGAGGGACACCGCATCGCCGGACCGGGGTGTCTGACACAGCAGGCACATCGCGGGTGTGCGGCTGGACATCCGCGTCTCGGCGGCGCGGAGCGCGATCCCCACCGGCGCGTCGTCCACCGGCAGGACCAGGTAGCCGCGGAGCGGGGCCTTCGGGTCGCGCCAGCCCAGCAGTTCCAGCCCCGCCCACTCCGTCGCCTCGAAGCCGCGCGGCAGTGTCAGGCCCTCGGCCTCCCCGCGTGAGCAGTTCACCAACGAGCGTCGTACCTGCTGCTCGGTCAGCGGCTTCACGCGGGCAGTTCTCCCGAGGGCCCGGCGGCCAGCGCCAGCAGCCGCTCCCGGACGTCCTCGGGAAGCAGGTCGACGTAGACCGTGCCGTCGAGGTGGTCGACCTCGTGCTGCAGACAGCGCGCGGCCATGCCGCTGGCCTCGATCGTCACCGGCTCGCCCGAGAGGTCGACGCCGTCCACGCGCGCGCGGAACGCCCGCGGCAGCTCGGCGTACGGGCCCGGCACGGACAGGCAGCCCTCCTCGGTGATCTCGAAGGCGGCCTCGTCCTCGCGAGGTTCGAGCACAGCGAGGACCGGATTGATCACGTAGCCGACGACGTCCTCGCCGTCGGCGTCCGGGCAGTCGATGACGAAGACCCGGGCGTCGACGCCGATCTGGTTGGCCGCCAGACCCACACCGTCGGCCGCGGTCATGCTCGCGAACATGTCGAGCACCAACCGGCGCAGCCCCTCGTCGAACACGGTCACCGGTGCGCACGCACGGTGCAGCACCGGGTTGCTCCCGTAGGTCACGATCGGCCGGGCGAGGCCGTCATAACGGCCGAACAGGCGCATGTCCGCCAATCCTAGGGACGACGACGCGCGACGCGGGAACCCGCGGGCAGCAACCGGTCGTTCGCCGGGCACCCAAGGTGACGGCGCGACGAGCGTCCGACGTTTCGCTCGCCGCCGTTCCACAAACCTCGGCTGATCGACCAATGTGGCTGACCGGACGGCGCCCCTACGGTTCGTCCATAGGATCGGCCGGTCCCGACGCCGGCGCGAACGTCGAGACCCGCGGATCCGCGACCCCGCCGGCTCCCCGCCGGCATGCCTCTGGCGAGGAGAAAGGCATGTCCTCTCCGGCACTCAGCCGCCACCGCCCGCCTCGTTCCCTGCAGCCCGACGGCCCGCCCCTGACGGCGGCGCGCGAACCGCGGTCGCCGGCACCTTCCGATGCGGCAAGTCCGCGGCTTGCCGGCCGCTACCGCTATGACCGGCGGAGCAGCACATGGTGGTGGTCCGCGGAGATGTTCGCCCTGCAGGGTGTGTTCCCCGGTACGGCAGAGCCGTGCACCGAAGCGCTCCTCGAGCACCAGCACCCCGACGACCGGACCCGGATCCTCGACGCCCTCACGGGCGCCTGCAGGACGGCGCGGCCGTTCACCGTGCGCAGCCGTGTCCTCGGCCCGGACGGGGGTCAGCGCGAGGTGGTCCTGGTCGGGGAACCCGCGCTGGACGGCGACGGCAGCGTGACCGCCGTCGAGGGCGTGTGCGTCGACATCACCGACTGTGTGCCCGTCGACGCCACCGCGGTGCAGGTGCAGGCCCTGCAGACCGAGGTCGAGCAGATGCGCGCCGCCATGGCCAGCAGGGCGGCCATCGAGCAGGCCAAGGGGATTCTCATGCTGCTCACCAATTGCAGCGACAAGGTGGCCTTCGACCTGCTGACGCACATCTCCAGCCACACCCACCGCAAGGTCCGCGACGTGGCGACGTCCATCACCGAGTCGGCCGCGGGCCACAGCCGGCTGCCGGAGGACGTCCGCCACATCCTGCGCGACGCCTGCCCGCCGGAGCAGTCCCTGCACTGACCCGTCTCGAGCTCCCGGCCGGCCGGTTCGTCGGCGCAGCCGCTGACCGCGCGGACGCGTCCGCCGCGCCCGTCGCCACGCGCCCTCGGGTGCCCTGGGTCCGACCACTCCTCCAAAGTTCGGGATGATGCAGGCACGGCAGTGGCCGGTGGACGCGACCACCGGCCCGGTGCGCCGGACGAGGAGGAGCCCGGGTGTTCTACGTCATCGCCCACTTCGTGATCCGGCCCATCTTCTGGGCGCTGTTCCGACCGCGGGTCACCGGTCGGGAGCACGTGCCGTCGTCCGGACCGGTGATCCTGGCCAGCAACCATCTGTCGTTCATCGACAGCATCGCCATCCCGACCGTCGCTCCCCGGCGCGTCGCCTACCTCGCCAAGGCCGAGTACTTCACCGGCTCCGGGATCGCGGGCTGGCTGTCGCGGGCACTGTTCACCGCGCTGGGCGCGCTGCCGGTGGAGCGGGGCACGCAGCGCGCTGCTCAGGCCGCCCTCGAGCCCGCGCTCGGTGTGCTCCAGCGAGGCGAGGCGTTCGGTATCTACCCCGAGGGCACCCGCTCGCGGGACGGCGGGCTGGCGCGGGGCAAGACCGGCGTCGCGTGGCTGGCCCTCACGGCCGACTGCCCGGTGGTCCCCGTCGCCGTCACCGGCACCGACCGCGTGCAGCCGATCGGGGCCCGGTGGCCGCGGCCGCGGCGCATCTCGATCACGTTCGGCGAACCGCTGACCTTCCCGGAGCAGCGCGGCCAGGCGGGCAAGGGACGGGCCCGGCGGGAGGTCACCGACCGGATCATGAACTCGATCGCCGAGCTCTCCGGGCAGGAGAAGGTGGGGTGGGGCGGTCCGACGACCGCCTCCGTATGAGCAGCCTCAGCCGGCGCTGACCAGCTGCCGGATCTCCTCCGGCCAGGCGGTCGACCGACCGGCCGAGGTGCAGACATACGTCGTGCGGACCTCGCAGCACATCCGTTCGCCGACACGGATGACGAAGCGGACGACGAGGCTGCTGCGGCCGATCTCGACCAGCTCGGCGTCCACCTCGACGGTGTCCCCCCACCGCGCGGACGACCGCCACTCCAGCGAGCTCGCCACCACCAGGTGCTCGATGCCGCGGGCCCTCAACGCCGCCCAGTCGACTCCGCGGAGGGGCCACCAGGAGTTCACCGCCTCGTCGGCCCACACCAGGTAGTGCGCGTTGAAGACGATCCCCTGCTGATCGCACTCGACGAACCGGACGGGGGCGCTCCAGACCTGCGGCACGAGCGGAGACGTTATCCGGGCGCCGCGTTACGGTCGGGCCGTGGATCCCCTGGCCGGCTATCGCCCGGCGTCCCAGCGAGTGCTCGACAAGGTCATCGACCGGCTGGACGAGCACTGCCGCGCGTTCATCGCGCTCTCGCCCTTCGCCACGCTGGCCAGCGCCTCCCCGGACGGCTGGCCGGACGTCTCGCCCCGCGGCGGCGACCCCGGCTTCGTCCGCGTGCTCGACGAGCACCGCCTGGCGCTGCCGGACCGGCAGGGCAACAACCGGGTCGACAGCCTGCGCAACCTCGCCGCGAACCCGCGCGCGGCGCTGATGTTCTTCGTCCCCGGCATCGACGAGACGTTGCGCGTGTACGGCACCACCACGCTCACCCGTCCCGACACCCTCGACGTGGACCTCATCGACCTCGGCAAGCAGCCGCTGTCCGTGCTGGTCCTGCAGGTCGAGCGGGCCTACTTCCAGTGCGCCAAGGCGGTCATGCGGTCCGGACTCTGGGACCCCTCCCGGCGGGTGGACCGGTCGGTCTTCCCGCCGTTCTCGCAGGTCCTGCGCGACCACTGCCGCGACGCCACGGTGCCGCAGGACGAGGAGGCGATGCGCGCCGGCCTGGCCCTCGAGCTCTGACGGCGCCCGGGACCGGTCAGCTCGCGCGGAGGTCCCGGGCCAGGCGGCGATCGGCAACGGCCCGTTCGGTCATCACCCGGACGCGATCACGCCGGGGTCTGCGGCCGCTACCGAAGTAGTGCGCATCCTCGACGAGCTGGAACGCGGCAAGGACACTGGCTTTCGGTTCACGTGGCCGCAGAATCGCGGGACGCACCGGTTCGGCCGACGTCATGTGGAGTCCCCCTCTCCTGGGGGGAGCCCGCCACGACCACCCCGTGGGGACATGGTGCCCCCTCATCGGCAGTCGGAATCCTCCGCGTGACCAATTGGTGCCGAAGTGTCACATGAGTCTCGTGTGACGAACGAGAGGAGCTGGGCTCAGGCGCCGTCCGAGGAGCCCCGGTCCACCCGCCGCTCGGCGTTCTCGGCCCGGGGCTCCCGCGCCCGCACGTGGTAGACCCCGGCCTGCTCGGTGAGGGCCTGCAGGTCGTAGCGATGGACCACTTTGGGCCCGTCGTGGAGGTGCACATGCGTCACCGTCGGCAGCGGCTCCCCGTGCCGCGCGGCGCGGATCTCCACTCTGCCGTCGAGGGGTCCACCCACGAACAGCAGAACGGCATCCTCGTCGGCGGCGCCCTGAACGCCCCTGCCGGATTCCGCCCTTGCTGCACCGTCCTCGGCCAGTTCGGTCCTCCTTGCTCGGCTGCACACGACCCGCACCAGGGTAGGCGCGTGGGGCGACTGTTCAGCCGGCCGAAGGCTCCCGCCGGGCCAGTTCGGCACGCACGAGCGGCGCCACCTCGGTGCCCAGCAGCTCGATCGAGCGAAGCACCTCGCGGTGCGGGGCGGCGCCGAGCGAGGACTGCATGAGGAACCGCTGGTGTCCGAAGACCTCCTGCTGGAAGAGGATCTTCTCGGCGACCTGCTCCGGGCTGCCGACGACGAGGGCGCCGTGCCGGCCGGTGAGCGCATCGAACTGGTCGCGGGTCATGGCGCCCCACCCCCGCTCCCGCCCCAGCCGGGTCATCACGTCGGCGTAGGTCGCGAAGAAGCTGTCGGCCGCCGCCTGGGAGGTGTCCGCCACGAAGCCGTGCGAGTTGATCGATACCGGTAGCGGCCCGTTCCCGAACTGTTCGGCTGCCCGCCGGTGCAGCGTCGCGAGCGGCGCGAAGCGGGCCGGCTCACCGCCGATGATCGCCAGTGCCAGGGGCAGACCCAGTGCACCGGCCCGGACGGCGGACTGCGCGCTGCCGCCGACCGCGACCCAGACGGGCAGTGGCTGCTGGACCGGCCGGGGGAACACCGGCTGGTCCTCGAGCGCGGCTCGGTGCTTTCCGGACCAGGTGACCCGTTCGGAGTCGCGCAGCTTCAGCAGCAGGTCGAGCTTCTCCGCGAAGAGCTCGTCGTAGTCGTCGAGGTCGAACCCGAACAGCGGGAAGGATTCGATGAAGGAACCCCGCCCGGCCATGATCTCGGCCCGGCCATCCGAGAGCAGGTCGAGCGTGGCGTACTGCTGGAAGACGCGGACCGGGTCCTCGGACGAGAGCACCGTGACCGCACTGGTCAGCCGGATGTCCGTCGTCCGGCCGGCGGCGGTGGCGAGCACCGTCGAGGGTGCGCTGATCGCGTAGTCGGGGCGGTGGTGCTCGCCCAGCCCGAAGACGTCGAGCCCCACCTGGTCGGCGAGCTCGATCTCCTCCAGCAGGTTCGCCAGCCGCTGCCGCGGGCTGAGCGCCGTCCCCGTGCGCGGGTCGGTGGCCACGTCCCCGAAGGTGTAGACACCCAGCTCCACAGCGGTCCTCCCCGACGGCGCCGACGTCCGGCCCCGAACCGGTTGAACGTACAACTGCCCCGGGCTACGGGCGCGCGCCGGCTCCGGCCCGCCGGAGCCACCGTGCCACCAGCGGCGCGCTGAGCAGCATCACGAAGAGGCGGAGCACCTGCACGGACAGCACGAACGTGGTGTCCGCACCGCTGTCGCTGGCGGTCGCGAGGACGGCATACAGGCCGCCGGGCGTCGTAGCGAGGTAGCCGTCGAGAGCGCTCGTGCCGGTCACGGCCGAGAGCAGCGCCCCGAGACCGGCGCACGCCAGAATCAGCCCGACGATGACGACGAGCGCCAGCGGCAGCGCCCGGCCGATCGTGCGCAGGCTCGCGCGGGTGAAGCTGAGCCCGACCTGCAACCCGATGACGAGAAAGGCCGCGTTCTGCAGCAGGGCGGGGACACCGATGTGGGCCAGGCCGGTGAGGGCGACGGCCGCTGCGGCCAGCATGGGACCCAGCAGGGGCGCCACCGGGATACGCAGCAACCGGCCCAGCCCCAGCCCGGCCACCGAGCAGGCCGCGGTGAGCGCCAGCCCGGCCGGCCAGCCGGGCCAGCTGCCGGCAGGAGCGCCGCCGGAGCCGGACGAGGCGCCGTAGACCGTCGTCGCCACCACCGGCATGAGGACGACGATGAGCAGCACCCGCAGGTACTGCAGCACCGCGACCATCCGCTCGTCGGCGCCGAGATCGCGAGCCATCACGACGATCCCGGAGGCACCGCCGGCGATCATGGAGAAGGCCCCGGTCACCGGGGTGATGCCGCGGTTCAGCCGCAGCACCAGGCCGGCCAGCAGGCTCAGCACGAGCGTGCCCACGGTGACCAGCAGGACGGGCAGCCAGTTCGTGGCGACCGCACGCAGCGTGCCCAGGTCCACGAGTGCGCCCATCGCGACGCCGACGACGGCCTGGGCGGCCACGGTCGCCGACCTCGGCACGGCCGCCCGGTGGCCGATGGCCAGCGCGCGGACCAGGCCCGCCACCAGCCCGCCGAAGAGCGCCGGGGACGGCAGGCGGAGGACGCCGAGCAGGAGGGCGAGGGCCGCCGCTCCGACGACCACCGCGGCGCCGTCGAGGAGCACTCGCGCCCGCTGGCTGCCCATTCCGCCCCCGCTTCCTCGTACCGCGACCGTTCCCGTCCACTGTGCACCGGGCCTGTCGAACCCCTGCCGAGGGGCCGACGTACCGCGTCCCCGCTGCTCCGCCGAGAATGAGCCGATGAACGCCACCCCCGTCGATCCCGCATCAGGGGTGGTCTACCCCGTCGGGCTGCGCCTGCTCGGCCGGCGGGTGGTCGTGGTCGGTGGCGGGCAGGTCGCCCACCGCCGGGTCGCCGGACTGCTCGATGCGCGGGCCCGGGTGACCGTCGTCAGCCCCGAGGTCACCCCCGCTCTGGAAGCGCTGGTCCAGCCCGGCTCGGTGACCTGGCTGTCCCGCCGGTACGAGCCCGGCGATCTCGACGGCGCCTGGTACGCCGTCGCAGCCACCGACGATCCGGCCGTCAACGCCGCCGTGGCCGAGGAGGCCGAGCAGGCCCGCATCTTCTGCGCCCGCGCGGACGACCGGTCGGCCTCCAGCGCCTGGACGCCGGCCGTGGGGCGGCAGGGCGACCTGGTGGTCGGGGTGCACGGCGGCGGAGATCCGCTGCGGGCGGTGGGCGTCCGCGACGCCGTCGTCAGCGGGCTCACCGACGGCAGCATCGCCGACCGGGCCGGCCGCGCACCGACGGACGGGCGAGGAGGCAGCGTGGTGCTGGTCGGTGGCGGCCCGGGCGATCCGGGGCTGATCACCGTGGAGGGGCTGCGGGCGCTGTCCCAGGCCGATGTCGTGGTGGCCGACCACCTGGCACCGCTGTCCCTGCTGGCCTCGCTGCCGACCGATGTGGAGGTCGTCGACGCCTCGAAGCTGCCCCGGGGCCGGTCGATGGCGCAGGAGCAGATCAACGCGCTGCTGGTCGAGCGGGCCCGGGCCGGGAAGCGGGTCGTGCGGCTCAAGGGCGGCGACCCGTTCGTCTTCGGGCGGGGCATGGAGGAGCTCCAGGAGTGCCTGGCCGCGGGGATCCCGGTCGAGGTGGTGCCCGGTGTGACCAGCGCGATCGGGGTACCCGCGCTGGCCGGGATCCCGGTCACCCACCGCGGCCTGACCCACGAGTTCGTCGTCGTCTCGGGGCACGTGCCGCCCGGCCATCCCGACTCGCTGGTCGACTGGGCGGCGCTCGGGCGGTTGCGCGGCACCCTCGTCGTCCTGATGGGCGTGGACACGGCTCCCGCGATCGCCGCCGCGCTCATCGAGCACGGCCGCGCGCCGGAGACACCGGTCGCCATCATCAGCGACGGCTCGCTGCCCACGCAGCGCGTCGTCCGGACGACGCTCGCCGGGCTGCCCAAGACGGTCGCCGGGGAGAACATCCGGCCGCCCGCGGTCTGGGTCGTCGGTGACGTCGTCGGTCTCACCGACCAGTAGGCGCCAGGCCGGTGTTCCCGCCGGCAGGTCGGGCGCCGTTGTGTCCCCCCGACCGGCAGGGCCAGCATGGACCTCGCCGGGCGAGAGGTGACCAGGCGTGGAGGCAAGGTCCCGGAAGGACGCCGATGGACGCCGACGACACCGCCGCGCTGCGCCAGGAGCTCACGCTCGTGGAGCAGGACCTGGCCCAGCTCCGTCAGCTCGCCGCTGAGCTGCGCCGCCGGGTCGGCGAGCGTGCGGACGATCCCACGGACCCCAATGAGAAGGCCACGCTGATCACCGAAGCGGAGGAGCAGGAGGCCTTCATCGACGTGCTCGAGCAGCGACGGGAGGACCTGCTCCGGCGGCTGGGCGAGCACGCCTGAGCGCGCTCCGACCGGTAGGGGTCAGATGTTGGCGCCGTCCGGGGGTGGTCCGTCGGGAAGCGGGGCGGCGAACCCGGAACCGGACGCCGGAGGCGTGGCCATCCCCACGGTGTACGAGGTCATCGACAGGGAGCCGTAGGCGTACCCGTCGACCAGCACCTCGGCAGGGGTGTCCGTCGCCCCCGCGACCCCGGCGAGGTAGAGCAGGGGCAGGAAGTGGTCGGCCGTCGGGACGGCGAGGTCGTAGTAGCGGTGCCCGTCGAGCCGGCCGACCTCGGTGGGGTCGGTCAGCATGCGCTCCTTCGCCTCCTCGTCGAAGCGCTGCGCCCAGTCGAAGCCGGCGTCGGGCAGGGCGCGGCTGACGCCACCCAGGTTGTGCACGACGTTGCCGCTGGCCACTACCAGAACGCCGTCCTCGCGGAGCGGTGCGAGAGCCGCGCCGAGCTGCAGGTGGTAGTCGAAGGATTTCAGCGCGTTGATCGACAACTGCACGACCGGGATGTCGGCCTCCGGGAAGGCGTGCCTCAGCACCGACCAGGCGCCGTGGTCGATGCCCCAGCTGTCGACGTCCCTGCCGACCCACGTGGGGTGCACGATGTCGGCGATCTCCTCGTAGAGGCCGGGCAGCCCGGGTGGCTCGTACCGGACGTCGAAGAGCTCGGGCGGAAAGCCGAAGAAGTCGTGGATCGTGCGCGGCCGCGGCATCGCGGTGACCGCCGTGGCGTGCACGTACCAGTGCGCCGAGACGACCAGGATCGCGCGGGGCCGCGGCACCGCCCGGCCGAACGCCTGCCAGGCCTCGGTGTACCGGTTCTTCTCGAGCGCGTTCATCGGGTTGCCGTGACCGATGAACGCGGCAGGCATGACGGTCATGCGGCCCTCCCCCTGTCGTCGCCGGTCCCCTCGCCGGCGACCGCGATCATCTCCCCGGGAGCCTCCCGGTGCGACACAGCGGGACCGGACGGTTCAGCCCGCGGGCGTGGGCCGCCGCCGGGCCGGCGGCAGCACATCCGCCATGCTGCTGGGCGATGAGCACCCACCAGGAGCCCCAGGGGCCGGCGGAGCCCGCGGAGGCCGAGCTCGTCCGGGCCCGGCTGCGCACGCTCGCCGAGGCCTCCGGCCTGCCCGTGCCCCCCATGGCGGTCGACAAGCCGCGCAAGGAGGACCGGCTCCCCAGGGTCGGTGAGATCGACGGCGAGCAGACCGTCCTCGTCCCGCGGTCGCTGCTGACCGCGAGCCCGCCCCGGCAGCTGTGGTACCTCGCGGCGTGCCTGGGTCGGTTGGTCTCGCCGGAACCGCGGCGGCGTCACCGGCTCGGCGGGCTCTTCCTCGTCCTCCTGCTCGTGGCGTATCTGGTGCTGCTGTTCGCCGCGCGGCCGCCGTGGCTCTGGATCACCGTCCTGGTGCTGTATCCGGTGGGCGCGTGGGCGCTCCGCTGGGAACGCCGGGCGATGGAGGACGCCGGCCGCTCCGTCCTCGCCGCGGCCGGGCACCCTCCCGTGGAGGTCGCCCGCGCGGCCTTCGGGGCCGACCAGGACCCCCCGTTCCTGACCCGGCTCCTGTCGCCCGAGCCGGCGCCGAGCCGGCGGATCGCGGCGGCTGAGGCGGCCTCCGGGGCAGATCCGTCCGCGTGACACCCAGCGTTCTCCCCCGTCAGAGCCCCAGGCCCTCCAGCAGGATCTGGCGTTCAGCGGGCGCCCGGCGGGGGCACGACGTGCACAACGGCTGTCCCGGGAGCAGGTACATCAGGCAGCAGGAGGCCCGGCGGGTGAAGCGGGCACCGGCGACGTCGACGTAGCGGGGCTCGGGCAGCGGCGCTCCGATCGCAGCGGCCAGCGGCCGTGCCTCCGCAGTGACCGCCCGGACGTCGCCCAGTGCCCGGCCCAGCGTCAGCAGCTGGTTGGCCAGGGAGTCCGTGGCGATGGCCCACAGCGGGCGTTCCCGCATCCGGCCGGCCTCGGCGACGGCGGTGATCACGGCCGCCAGGGAATCCCGCACGTCCCCGGCCAGGTCCTTCCCCCCGGCCGCGGCCACCGCTGCCGCCGGCAGGCCGCCGGGCAGCAGCGAGATCGAGATGTCCTCCAGGCGGCCCGACAGCGGGACGCCGGCCACCAGCCCGGCCAGTGGCGGCGTGAGCAGCACCGTCGACGCCGAGTACCACCACACCGTCGCGAGGACGCGGCGGTCCGCCGAGCCCTGCCGCCGGGCGCGGGAGACGAGCCTGGCCGCCGTCCACGCGGGGTCGGCGAGCACTGTCGCCGGCACCACCTCCGCGGCCGGCGGCGGGACCAGACCGAGCGCAGCGGCGCCCGGGATCCGCGCGGCCACCACCGCCTGCGGAGCCTGGTTCACCCGGCCAGTCTGGCGCGGCGATCGGGTGCATGCGCACGTGGGCGCCATACGGGGAGACGGGAACCGGCCCCAGGTCATACGGTGTGGTGGAAGCCACGCTGCGCTGCCGGTACGAGGGCAGCGCCGAATACGGGAGGCAGCGCATGACCGAGACGGCCGGCGACACCACTACTGCAGAGGGCCGCCGCTTCCCCCCACCCCCGGAGCTGGCCGCGCATGCGAACGTCGGGCCCGAGGTCTACGAGGAGGCGGCGCGGGACCGGCTGGGCTTCTGGGCCGAGGCCGCCCGCCGGCTCACCTGGACCCAGGACTGGGACGAGGTGCTCGACTGGAGCAACCCCCCGTTCGCGAAATGGTTCGTCGGCGGCAAGCTCAACGTCGCCTACAACTGCGTCGACCGGCACGTCGAGGACGGCCACGGCGACCAGGTGGCCTACCACTGGGAGGGCGAGCCTGGCGACACCCGCACGATCACCTACGCCCAGCTCAAGGACGAGGTCTGCAAGGCGGCCAACGCGCTGCTCGAGCTCGGGGTGCAGGCGGGCGACCGGGTCGCGATCTACCTGCCGATGATCCCCGAGGCAGTCATCTCGATGCTCGCGTGCGCGCGCATCGGCGCCGTCCACATGGTCGTGTTCGGCGGCTTCTCCGCCGACGCCCTGGCCAGCCGGATCACCGACGCCGGCGCCGTCCTGGTCATCACGTCCGACGGCGGCTACCGCCGCGGGGCGCCGAGCGCCCTCAAGCCGGCCGTGGACGACGCCGTGGACCGCACCGAGGGCGTCCGCAACGTGATCGTGGTCAAGCGCACCGGTGAGGAGGTCGCCTGGAACGAGGGCCGGGACCTCTGGTGGGACGACGTCGTGGAGCGGCAGTCCACCGAGCACGAGCCGGAGTCGTTCGACGCCGAGCACCCGCTGTACATCATGTACACGTCAGGGACGACGGCGAAGCCGAAGGGCATCCTGCACACCAGCGGGGGTTACCTGACCCAGGTGGCCTACACGCACTGGGCGACCTTCGACCTCAAGGCCGACGACGACGTCTTCTGGACGGCGGCCGATGTCGGCTGGGTGACCGGCCACAGCTACATCGTCTACGGCCCGCTGGCCAACCGCGCCACGTCGGTGATGTACGAGGGGACGCCGGAGACCCCGCACCGGGGCCGCTGGTGGGAGATCGTCGAGAAGTACGGCGTCACGATCCTCTACACCGCCCCGACGGTGATCCGGACCTTCATGAAGTGGGGCGAGGACATCCCGGCCAAGTTCGACCTCTCGAGCCTGCGGGTGCTCGGCTCGGTCGGTGAGCCGATCAACCCCGAGGCCTGGCTCTGGTACCACGAGCACATCGGGGGTGGCCGCTGCCCGATCGTGGACACCTGGTGGCAGACCGAGACCGGCGCGCACATGATCACCCCGCTGCCCGGCGTCACGACGCTCAAGCCGGGCTCCGCCCAGCGCCCGTTCCCCGGCATCTCGGCGAAGGTGGTCGACGACGAGGGCAACGAGCTGGAGAAGGACGCCACCGGCCTGCTGGTGCTGACCGAGCCGTGGCCGTCCATGCTGCGCACCATCTGGGGTGACGACGACAGGTACGTCGAGACCTACTGGTCGCGGTTCGGCACGAGCGTCTACTTCGCCGGGGACGGCGCCAAGGTCGACGAGGACGGCGACATCTGGCTGCTCGGCCGGGTGGACGACGTCATGAACGTGTCCGGCCACCGCATCTCCACCACCGAGGTGGAGTCCTCCCTGGTCGGCCACGCGACGGTGGCCGAGGCGGCGGTCGTGGGCGCCAGCGACCCGACCACCGGCCAGGGCATCGTCGCGTTCGTGATCCTGCGCGGGAACGTCACCGAGGAGGAGGCCTCGGGCGACGAGCTGGTCCAGCGGCTGCGGACGCACGTCGCGAAGGACATCGGGCCGATCGCGAAGCCCCGCCAGATCATGGTCGTCCAGGAACTGCCCAAGACCCGCTCGGGCAAGATCATGCGCCGGCTGCTCCGCGACATCGCCGAGAACCGCGATCTGGGCGACGTCACGACGCTGACCGACTCGTCGGTGATGGACATGATCAAGGACAAGCTGCCCGCGGCTCCCTCGGAGGACTGAGCAAGGACCCCCTCCTGCCTTCCCTCGCACGCTCGGGAAGGACCCGGGAGGGGGCCGTCACACACCTCTCCGGGGCCTTTCCGCCTCCCCCTGCGAGGGGCGGGGGGGCGCCTGGGGTGATCGTGCGGCACGATTCTCCTGACCTGCAGCTGACGAAGGAGGAGCCCGTCGTGGCCCACAGTGTGATGCCGGGCCCGCGCGATCGGCCCACAGCTTCCGTCGAGCCCTCGATCGGCACGCTCGTGCAGAGCGCGATGGCCGCCGTCTCGACGCTGCTCCGGGCCGAGGTCGAGCTGGCGAAGGCGGAGATCGGCCGGTCGGCGAAGAAGGCCGGCGTCGGCGCCGGCGCGTTCGGCGCCGCGGGAGTCGTGCTCGCCTTCTCGGGCTTCTTCTTCGGCATCGCCTTCGCCGAGTTCCTCACCTGGCTGGGGCTCCAGCGGTGGATCTCCTACCTGATCGTCTGGTTCCTCCTCGTGCTCCTCGCGGGCCTCGCCGCGCTCCTCGGACGGCGGTTCCTCAAGCGGATCGAGAAGCCCGAGCGGACGCTGGAGACGCTGCGCGACCTGCCCGAGGTGATCCACCGGGAGACGCCGGGTGAACGGCACCGGGACGTGCCGACGGTCAGCAACGGCGAGGTCCACCGGCGGGCCGGCGACTCGTACCAGGTCTGAGCCCGGGGACCGTGACCGCCTTGCCTGCGGACGGACCGCCCGACGCCACCAGCGTCCTGCTTCCCGGGCCGTGGACGCACCGTGACATCTCGGCCAACGGCGTCCGGCTGCACATCGCCGAGGCCGGCACCGGGCCGCTGGTCCTCCTGCTGCACGGTTATCCGCAGTTCTGGTGGACGTGGCGCACGCAGCTGACCGCCCTGGCCGCGGCCGGCTTCCGCGCCGTCGCGCCGGACCTGCGCGGATACGGCGCCAGCGACAAGCCGCCGCGCGGCTACGACCTGCCCACACTCTCCGCCGACATCGCGGCGCTGGTCCGGGCATTGGGCGAGCGGGACTCCGTCGTCGTCGGGCACGACTGGGGTGGTCTGCTCGGCTGGACCGTGGCCGCGCTGCACCCGCGCACCGTGCGCCGGCTGGTGGTGCTGTCCATGGCGCACCCGCGGCGCCTGCGTGCGGCGATGACCGATCCCCGGCAGCGTCGAGCCTCCCGGTACGCGCTGCGCTACCAGCTCCCCCGGCTGCCCGAGCGGATGCTCACCCGCGCCGACGACGACCCGATCGCCGACCTGCTGCAGCGGTGGGCCGGCCCGGACTGGACCCGCACCGCCGACTTCGCCGAGGCCGTCGACCGCTACCGCTCGGCGGCGCGCATCCCGCAGGCCGCCTATGGCGCGATGGAGTACTACCGCTGGGCGGCGCGCTCGCAGCTGCGGCCGGACGGGCTGCGGTACGCGCGACGGATGGCGGCGCCGATCACCGCGCCCACCCTCCAGCTGCACGGCGCGCTCGATCCCAGCGTGCTGGTCTCCACCGCCCGCGGGTCCGGGCGGTACGTCGCCGGGGCCTACGAGTGGCGCGAGCTCCCGGGCATCGGCCACTTCCCCCAGGAGGAGGCACCGGACGCCGTCAGCAAGGCGATCGCCGCCTGGGCAGCCGGCGACTGAGCTCTTATTCGGCCCCTTACTCGCAGGGCCCGGTGCCCACCTCGGCGTTCGCCGTGCTGCCGATCCGTGCGGCCTTCGCCACCTGCTGGGCGGTCAGCGCGTAGCCGGTGCTGGGGTCGTCGATGGCCGAGGCGAAGACCACGCCGAGCACGCGCCCGTCGGTGGCGAACAGCGGGCCGCCCGAGTTGCCGGCGCGCACGGTTCCGTAGAGCGCGTAGACGTCGCGGACCACGGTCCGCTGGTCACGGAAGTCGGGACCGCTGATCTCACCGCGGTCACGCACCCGGGCCGGGCCGACGTAGAGGGGGCCGCCACCGGGATAGCCCATGATGATCGAGTCGGCGCCTGACCGCGCCCGCTGCGCGGCGAACTTCAGGGGCACCGTGGGCAGGCCCGGGACGTCGAGTACCGCGATGTCGGTCTCCTCGTCGATGTAGACCGGCGTCGCGTGGTAGTCCTGCCCCTCGGCGAGCACCACCGGGTGGTTCACCCCGGCGAGCACGTGGGCGTTCGTCATCACCCGTTCCGGGGCGTAGACGAAGCCCGAGCCGTCGATCTGCCGCGCGCAGGACGACGCGATCCCGGTGACCTTGACGACCGAGCCCTTGACCGACGTCACGACACGGCTGGACAGCAGGTTCTTGTCGGGTGGCGCGACGTTCTTCACCTGCGTCGGCGTGAGCGGGTCCAGGACGTCGGGGAGCCCGCGCCGGTCGATGGCCTTGCGAAGCGAGTCGTAGACGGAACGAACGCCGTCGGGCACCGTGCGGTCGACGGCCTGCACGAGCGCGGACTGGCGTACCTGGCTGGCCACCGTCGGGAACGGCGAGCTGGCCAGCGGCGAGGCCACCATCCAGGCGACCAGCAGCACAGCCGCCGCCGACAACACGGCGCCGGCGACGGAGTCCAGCACCTTGGCCGGCTCCCAGGTGACCTTCCTGCGCAGCGCGCGACCGGCGGCGGTCGCCAGGATCTGGCCCAGGAGAGCCCCCGCGAGGACGACGACCAACGCGGCGAAGACCCGCGTCACCGCCGAGCCGTTGATCCGGTCGGCCACCGGGCCGGACAGCTGCGCGCCGATCACGGCGCCGCCGAGGAAACCGAAGATCGAGGTGGCCGAGACCAGCAGCCCCTGCCGGAATCCGGAGAGGGCGAACAGCAGGGCGAGCGCGATCAGCACCAGGTCGACGAAGGACATCGCTTACCCGCTCACCGTCATGACGCCCGTCTGCCCGAGCTGGACGTGAAAGCTGCACTCGAAGGGATACTCACCCGGCTTCCGGACCGTGACGTCGATCGTCTTCCGATCTCCCGGCGCCAGGAGGTCGATGCCCTCCGGGATCTCCTCGGGCCCCTTGCGGGGGGTGAACCGGAAGTTGTGGGTGAGCTGGGTGGCGGCGTTGACCACGGTCAGCCGCACCCGCCCGGGCTTCACCGTGAAGTGGTCAGGGGTGAAGACGTAGTCGTCCTGGGTCTGGATCGTGACCTCCTGCACGCCGTCGGGCGCCGTCGTCACCGTGCCCACCCCGGCGAGGGTGGACGGCGTCGCCGCCGGCGCCGCGGGTGACCCGCCACAGCCGACCAGCGCACCCGCCACCAGCAGCGTCCCGATCAGCAGCCGGCCGGTACGCCGCCGGACAGCACCGCCCGCATGCCACCCGTTCATCGGGGGGGAACCGTACGCGTCGGAGACCCGTCAGGCGCGGGGTCGGCCACCGTCGGCGCGGCGGCGTCCTCCTGATCGTCGCCGTCGACGCTGCCCGGGAGCCGGGCGAAGTGGACGCCGGGCATCGGCAGCGGGCGCACGTCCCGCTGGTCCCAGGGCTGCGCCAGGCCCGCCGCCTCCAGGATCGCGTCGAGCAGCGCGGCGGTGAACCCCCACACGACCATCCCGGCGACACCGAAGGCCGGGCCGACGAAGCCGGACGGGTGCCGGATGCGGAACCGGTTGCCAGGATCGACGAGGTCGGCCAGCGGGACGCGCGCCACCCGCGCGACTTCGTGCGGATCGCCCACGGTGACCTCGCGCGGGTCCTCCCACCACGCCACGACCGGCACGACGAGGTTGTCCGACGGCCCCAGGAACAGCTCCGGGAGCGTGGCCAGGACGCGGACGCCCTCGGGGTCGATCCCGGCCTCCTCCTCGGCCTCGCGCAGCGCCGTCCCGACGGGATAGTCGTCCCCGGGGTCGACGCCGCCGCCGGGGAAGGCCGGCTGGCCGGCGTGGCTGCGCAGGTGCTGGGACTTCTCGATCAGCAGCACGTCCGGACCGGCCGGGCCGTCGCCGAAGAGGATCAGGACGGCGGAGCGGCGCGCGGTCGACGTCGGCCGTGGCATCCGATGCCGCAGCGGCAGGTCGGCCGCGGCGTCGATCAACCGCTCGAGGTAGTCGGGGAGACCGGCCGTGCCCTCCTCCGGCGCCGCGCTCACAGCCGCACCCCGAGGTGCTCGGCCACCAGCGTCCGCAGCTGCGCCAGGGAGGACACCGGCCCGACCTGCGTGTAGGTCACGGCCCCACCGGCGTCGAGGAAGTACGTGTAGGGCAGCACATTGATCCCGACCCCCGCCATGAGCCGACCCTCCCCGTCCACGGCGCTCGGAAACGTGACGCCGGCATCGGCCGCGAACGAGTTCGCCTGCGGCAGGCCGTCCTTGCTGATGACCCCGATCACGTGCACGCGGTCACCGGCGGCGTCGGCCAGCTTCTGCAGCACCGGCAGCTCGTCCCGGCAGGGCGCGCACCAGCTGCCCCAGAGGTTGACCAGTGTGGGCACGCCGGGGGCGCGGGTGAGGTCCAGCGAGCCACCGCCGGCGCAGACGAAGGTGAGCCGCGGGAGGGTCGTGCTGCCGCGGGCCGGGCGGGCCGGCTGCTTTGGGCAGGGCTCGAGCGGCCCGGCCGATGCCGGGGCGGCCCCCGTTGACGTGGTCGCGGCCGACGTCCGGCTGTCCGTGGCGGTGCATCCGGCGAGCAGCGCCGCCAGTACGGCCACCACGACGGCGAGCGGCCCGATCCGAGCGGGCCTCACTCCGTGTCCGAGGCGGCGGGTGACTTGACCAGCTTCATGGCCACTTCGGGGTCGGTCGGTCCGAGGCCGAACGACGGGCACCACCGGGCCAGCCCGCAGGCTCCGCAGGCCGCCTTCTTGGCGTGGCAGACCCGCCGGCCATGAAAGATCACGCGGTGGCTGAAGTCGGTCCACTCGTTCTTCGGGATCAGGCGGCCGATCTCGGCCTCGACCTTGACCGGGTCCTCCTCCGCCGTCCAGCCGAAGCGGCGCACCAGCCGGCCGAAGTGGGTGTCCACGGTCAGCCCCGGGACGCCGAAGGCGTTACCGAGCACCACGTTGGCGGTCTTTCGGCCGACGCCGGGCAACGTGACCAGGTCCTCCATGCGGCCCGGCACCTCCCCGTCGAAGCGCTCGACCAGTGCCTGGCTGAGCCCCAGGACGGAGTTGGCCTTCGCCCGGAAGAACCCGGTCGGCTTGAGGATCGCCTCCAGCTCCCCGCGGTCGGCCCCCGCGAGGGCGACGGCGTCGGGGTACTTCGCGAACAGCGTCGGCGTCACCTTGTTGACCATCTTGTCGGTCGTCTGCGCCGAGAGGACCGTGGCCACGAGGAGCTCGAAGGCGTTGGTGAAGTCCAGCTCGCAGTGCGCGTCGGGATGGATGGTCGCGAGCTCGCGGCCCATCCGGCGGGCGCGGCGGGTGCGCGCGAGCGCCGTCTCCGCGGGGTCGAACGGGGGCACCCCCGGCTTGGCGGGTCGCGGTGCGCTCCGCCGCGCGGGGCGGGCGTACCGAGGGGAGGCATCCGGCGCGGGCGACGACTCGGGCGCGGACTCGGGGACGGGCACAGGGATCGACGCGGGCCGGGACACGTGTTCGAGAGTAGGCGGCGATCCTGACCGATTCCGTCCATATGTCATGCTCGACGCCGGACGGCCCCGCACCCGAGCAGAGGAGGTTCGAGTGGTCGCCCTCAGCGTCATCCTCTTCCCGCCTCTCCTGATCGCGTTCCTGCTGATCATGGAGCGCGTCGAAGAGCCCCTCCGTCGACCGGCTTCCCCGCGGGAAGTCGCGGCGTTCCTCGACACCGCCACCCCCGGTGAGGTGGACACCCTCGCCCACTCCGGGATCCGCCGGGCCCTGTTCCGCTGGCGCCGCCGCCGTGGCCGCCGCAGGACGGCCAACCCCCCGGTCGTCTGAGCCGCTGCGCCCATCCGCCTTCGCCCTGGTGTGGCCCAGCGCACTCGCTCGGAGTGGGGACCCGGCTGCGGACCGAACGCGTGACGTCAGGCACAGCCCCCTAGACTGCCTCGGGACACGGACGCTCGTGCGTCCGTGGAGAACGGTTTGCGGAAGGACGTGCAGTGGACGAGGTGCTGGCCCAGTCCGGGCTCTTCCAGGGGCTCTCGGAAGAAGCAGTGGATCCGGTCGCCAGCCGGCTGGAGATGATCACGCTGCCTCGTGGCCGCGTCGTCTTCAACGAGGGCGAACCGGGCGACAGCCTCTACATCGTCATGGGGGGCAAGATCAAGCTGTCCCGGCGGGCGCCGGACGGCCGCGAGAACGTGCTCGCCGTCATGGGTCCCTCGGACCAGTTCGGTGAGCTCTCGGTCTTCGACCCGGGCCCGCGTACCGCGACGGCGACGGCCGTGACCGACGTCCGGCTCGCCCGGATGCCGCAGTCGCTGGTCCGCCCGTGGATCGAGGCCCACCCGGAGATCGGCGAGCAGCTGCTGCGGGTCCTCGCCCGCCGGCTGCGGCGCACGAACGACTCCGTCGCGGACCTGATCTTCACCGACGTCCCCGGCCGCGTGGCCAAGGCGCTGCTGCAGATGGCCGACCGCTTCGGCAGCCGCGAGAACGAGGGCCTCCGGGTCAAGCACGACCTCACCCAGGAGGAGCTGGCCCAGCTGGTCGGCGCCTCCCGCGAGACGGTCAACAAGGCGCTGGCCGACTTCGTGCACCGCGGGTGGATCCAGCTGCAGGGCAAGTCCGTCGTCGTCCTCGACGAGGACCGGCTCCGCCGCCGCGCTCGGTAAGAGCCAAGGCCGCGCAGCGTGTGGACCGGTCG
>JAODNN010000089.1 GCA_025465355.1 Blastococcus sp.
TGGGGTATCCGGGGCCGGCTCCGGTGAAGAATCCCGCGTTGCCGGGTGAGGCCGAGGCGTATCTGGAGGACGGGATCCTCGACGTCGTGATCGACCGCGGCCCGATCTACCGCCCCACACCCGACTCCTGACGTGCGGGCCGTCTTGGGTGCTTACGCCCTGGTCACGGTTCGCCACGTGAGCAGACGCGACGGGTTGTCCACGGTGATCCGGCGGATGCTCGCCTCCTCCAGACCCTCACGGCGAAGCCACGGGACGAAACGCCACGGGATGTAGCTGTAGCCGGGGCCACCGCCCCACGAGACCCACGAGCTACGCCGGGCAAGGTCGCCGGACAGCACGACATGGTCACCGAGCCCGTCGTCGACAAGGCGAAGGATCGTCTGCACGCGCTCGGAATCGGGTTCGTACCAGTCCTTGGAGATGCAGTCGTAGCCGAGGGTGAAGCCCTCGCGGGCAAGAGCGCGATGCTCCTCGTAGCGCAGGCGCCGGTCGAGGTGGCCGAGGCACACGTGGGTCGGGTCCGCGCCCGCCGCCAGAAGGATGCGTGCCTGCTCCGGCGCCATCGTCCCCGCAGTCGTGTGCGTCGTGATCGGCGCACCCGTCACGGCCTGGGCGCGGGCGGCTGCGGTGATCACGCGCTCCTCGGCGTCGGTCACTTCGTCGCGGGAGCTGCCGGCCTTGATGATCCCCGCGCGCACATCGGTGCCGTCCATTCCCGTAAGGAGGTCGTTCACCATCTCCTCGACGAGCTGGTGGACGCTGCGTGCCGCAATGTCGAGCACGCCGTCCCAGTAGTCGACCGACACGTGACCGGTCGTGGCCACGACGTGCACGCCGCTCGCGCGGGAGATGCGCCGGAGCGAGCCGACGTCGCGACCGAACTCGGCGACGGTGAGTTCGACGAGCGCACCGCCGCCGGCCTGGGCGAAGACCCTGAGCTCACGTACGGCCCGGGAGGGGTCGTCGAGCAGGAGGTCGTCGCCGTCGCGCAGGCGCTCGGCCGGTGCCGTGACGAGGTGTTCGTGGCAGAGCGTGAGACCGAGCTCCTCGGGGCTGACGTCGCCCAAGACGGTACGGATCCGGCCTTGACTGCCCACGGAGGTCATCATAACATGATGACAGGTTTGCGTCGGTTGGGGGAGGCTTCGTGCGGCGGCTGTATTTCGTCGGAGTCTCCACCTCGCGCTCCAGCATCATGACGATCTTTCCCGCCTGGGCGGCCGCGCTGGGCCTCGACGCCGAGATCCGCGGGATCGACCTGCCCCTCGATGCCCCGGCGGATCGTCTGCGCGGCGTCCTCGAGGAGATGGCGGCCGACTCCGCGGCGGCCGGAGCTCTCATCACCACGCACAAGGCCCGGATGTTCGATTCGGCCGCGGATCGGTTCTCCGGTCTCGACACCTGGGCTCGGCTCTGTCGTGAGGTGTCCTGCGTTGCCGTGCGCGGGCGGTCGCTGCTCGGCTGGGCGAAAGACCCGATCACCTCGCGCCAGGCCTACACACACCTGCTCGGCGACGACCCCTGGGCCACCGGCGACACCGACGTCGTGTGCATCGGCGCCGGCGGCGCCGGGCTCGCGCTGACCGTCGCGGTTCTGGGTGAGGACCGTCAGCCGGCGCGCTACGTGCTCGTCGACAAGGACCCGCGCCGGCTCGACGTCGCGCGCGCCGCCCTTGCCCCGCTGGACGTGCGCGCGGAGGTCGACTTCGTCGTCGCGGATGGCGCGCAGGCGGCCGACCGGCTCGTGTCGGCGGCGTCGCCCGGAGCGCTCGTCGTCAACGCCACCGGCATGGGTAAGGACATTCCGGGCTCACCGGTGAGCGAGGCGGTGCGTTTCCCGCATGGCGCCGTGGCGTGGGACATGAACTACCGGGGCGACCTGCGGTTCCTGGAGATCGCGCGATCCCAGGCCGAGCACGATGGCCTGCTCGTCTCGGACGGGTGGCGATACTTCCTGCACGGCTGGACCGAGGTCATTGCCGAGATCTTCGAGGAGCCGATCGAGGGGGAGACGTTCGCCGAACTCGCGGGGATCGCCGAGCGGCTCACGGGCCGCTCCGCGCCGAGCCCTGACGCGACGGCGGGGTTCAGCCGTGGCTGAGCAGCGAGGGAAGGCCGCCGACACGGTTCTCCCGGACGACGTCCATCTCGACCTTCACCCGGTCGGCGCGATGCCAGGCCTGGAAGCACTCGAGCACCCGCTGGTCGCTGGTCCGGGCGACCGACTCGATGTAGAGCAGTGGATCGCCCGGGTCGACCTCGAGGAGTCTGGTGATCATCCCGCTGGCGGCGATCGCCTCGATCGAGCGGTGGCCGGCGTCGATGTGCAGGCCGAAATTGTCTTCAAGGAGGCGGTAGAGCGACGCCGTCGACAGATCTGCTGTACGCAGGAATTCCAGCAGTTCGGCGTCGTCCCTGTTCAGGTAGGACTTCGTGAACGCGACGACCTCGTCGTTGACGGCGCGCAGCCGCACGATCTCGATGCAGTGCGAGCCCGGGGGAACTCCGAGCAGCTCGCGCACGCGACCGGCCACCTCGATGCGGTCGATGCTGAGGACGGTGCTGGTCACGGAGTGGCCGTGGCTGGTCATGTCCTCGAAGAAGCCGACCGTGCTCTCCATGAACTGCTCGGAGATCTTGGGTCTGGCGACGAAGGTGCCCTTGCCGCGGATGCGCTGGAGCACGCCCTCGTGGACGAGTTCGCCGACCGCCTGCCGCACCACGGTGCGCGAGACGCCGTAGCGCTGGCACATCTCGGACTCCGAAGCCATGAGATGGCCGGGCTCCAGCTTGTCCCGAGCGATCTCCCGCATGAGCAACTGCTTCAGTTGTTCGTAGTAGGGGAGCCGGGAGTCGTGCGTGATCTCACTGATCTCACTGACCTCCATACCGCGATTTTAGCAGGCAGGGATGATGTCACGACGTAACGATGACTGTTCGCGCCATTCCTTACCCCTCAATGATGAAGGGAACCGACAATGACCGAAAGTCGACCGATCAGGGTCGTGGCCGCCGGCGTGGACGCGCCGACCATGGCCCAGCTCGCTCAGGACGCCGGAGGCGGCCGGGTCGAGGCCGCGGCGCTGGGCGACATGCAGGGCGCGCGCCTGGTCAAGAAGGGCCAGGCCGACTACTACATCGGTACCTGCTGGTCGGGTGGGGGTGGCGCACTCGCCGCGGCGACCGCGATTCTCGGAGCGAACCAGGTGGGCATCGTCGGGACGCCCGGAATGGTGGTGACCGAGGAGCGTGTGCGCACGATGGTCGGTGAGGGGCGGATCGCTTTCGGCTTCGCCTACGAGCAGACCACCACGGCGATCCCGATCATCATCAGGGAGATCCTTTCCCACCGCGACGTCCAGTCCGGCGGCGGCAGCGATGGCTGAGAACCAGCCCACCGACGAGCAGCTCCGCGCTCAGCTGGCCGACGAGTTCGCCGAGCGACTCGACATGCTCGAAGAGTCGGGCCAGGTCACCAAGCTGGCCCGCCGGCTCACCGAGCTCTCGCTCGCCGATCTTGCCTCGCAGCTGGGGCTGCGCCCCACGGAGGACAACGCCGCGCAGTTCGTCACGCACCTGGCGATAGCACTCACCCGGATCAACCGGGGGGATCCGGAGATCACCGTCTCGCCGGTGGCCGTCGAGGAGATCGCGGACCGGCACCGGGAGCGCGAGGCCGTCACGCGCGTCATGCATGACTGCTCCCGGCTGCTCCAGCGCGACGTCCCCGAATCAGAGATCGCGTACATGACCGTTCACCTGTCAGCGATGGTCGATCTCCACGCAGGGTCTGGCCAGTGAGCCGGAGGGCCGTCATCGTCGTGCTCGACGGGTTGGGCGTGGGAGCGACCCCCGACGCCGGACCGGACGAGCTCAGCAGGAACACCCTCGGCCACATCGCCGAGCGGGTCGGGCTGCACCTGCCCGTGCTCGCGTCGCTGGGGCTCGGCCGCGTGGCCGGGGGCGCGCTGGCCGATGTCGCGGCGCCACGCGCCGCCTTCGGCCGCGTCTCGCCCGTGCACCCGGGGGCGGATACGTACATGGGGCACCAGGAACTCATGGGAGGTGGGTTCTCGCTCGTCGAGTTCCTGCTCCTGGAGGAGCTCGCCCCCACGGTCACCGAGGCACTCACCGCTGCAGGGCACCACGTCGAGCCACTCATCCCCGGTCAGTCCATGCTCCTCGTCGACGGCGTCGCGGTGGTGCACGACAACGTGGAGGCACGTGCCCGGCTGAACGTCAACGTCACGGCCTCGCTCGACGACGTCACCTTCGACGCGCTGAGCGAGATCGGCCAGGTCGTCCGCCGGGCCATACGGGTCTCGCGGGTGATCGTCGTCGGCAGCCGTGGCTACACCGTCGAGGACATCCGGAAGCACATCGTGCACCGCGGAGGAGGCCAGATCGGCGTCGATACTCCCGGGCTCGGCGTCTACAACGAGCACTACCAGGTGCGCCATCTCGGTCTGGACTTCCCGGTCGAGCGCCAGCTGCCCACGCGGATGCGCGAGGCCGGAGGTGACGTCGTGCTCCTCGGAAAGGCCGCCGACGTCGTGCGCTGCGAGGGCGCGGTGGCGGAGAACCTGGTCGCCACGGCCGAGGTGTTCGACGCGGCCGTGCGCCATCTCGACGCGATGGAACACGGATTGATCGTGGCCAACGTGCAGGAGACCGACCTCGCCGGGCACGAGGAAGACCCTGATCGCTACGCGCGCGTGCTGGCCACCGTCGACACCCGGCTGACCGACCTCATCGACCGCATGGGAGCCGACGACTGCCTGTTCATCACGGCAGACCACGGCAACGATCCGACCTCCGGGAGCAGCCGGCACACCCGCGAATATGTGCCGCTGCTCGCCTACGGTCCGTCGCTCGCGCCCGTCGACCTCGGCGTGCGCGCGACTCTTGCCGACGTCGGTGCCACCGTTGCCGACCTCTTCGGCGTGCTTCCGCTCGAGTCGGGGACGTCGTTCGCAAAGGAGCTCCTGTGTTCGTCGACGTGACCTGCCGCCGGAACCCGGACCTCATCGACAGCGCCGTCGAGCTGCATCAGGCCGGCCGGATCCCGTCGAACTGCTACGTCGTCGACCTCGACACGGTGTCCCGCAATGCCGCGCACGTGGCCCGCGCCGCCGGTGGTCTCGGGCTCACCCCGTACCAGATGACCAAGCAGTTCGGCCGCAACCCGGTGGTCGCGAAGGCCGTCGCCGACGCTGGGATCTCGCGCGTGGTCGCGGTCGACTTCGAGGAGGCGCGCCTCCTGGACAGCCACGGTCTGCGGATGGGCCACGTCGGGCACCTCGTGCAGATTCCGGCGCGCGACGTCCCGCTGGCGGCCGACATGGAGGCCGACTTCCTCACGGTCTTCGGCTACGAGCAGGCCGAACGAATCAGCGCCGTCATGGCAGCGCGGGGCCGCACGCAGGACCTCACCCTGCGGGTGGTCGGTCCGAACGACACCTTCTACGCGGCCCAGCGCGGCGGTGTCACTGTCGACGACGCCGTGGACGTCGCCCGACGCATCGACCGCCTTCCCGGCGTGCGGCTCCGCGGCGTGACCAGCTTTCCCGTGGTGCTCTGGGACGAGCCGACGCAGTCGTTCGCGCCGACGGCCAACCTGAGCACACTCGGCGAGGTGTCCGCGGCCCTGAACGCCGCGGGCCTGGACGCGCCGGTCGTCAACGCCCCGAGCGCGTGCTGCTCGGCGACGTTCGAGCTCAAGGCGCGGGCCGGCGCAACGCATGTGGAGCCCGGCTCCTGCCTGACCGGTCAGACGCCGCTGCACGCCGTGAGCGACGAGCCGGAGCGCCCGGCGATGATCTACGTCTCGGAGGTCTCGCACCTCACGCGCGACGCCGTGTACGGCATCGCCGGAGGTCTCTACCCCCGGTCGAAGGCGCGCAGAGCATTGATCTACCGCACCGCGGGGGCTACGCCGATCAACGCGCGGGTGGAGCTGGACCCGCCCGAGGCCATCGACTACTACGGCACCCTGCATGTCGACGATCCCTCGACCGTCCGGGTCGGCGACACCGTCGTCTACGCCTTCCGTGCCCAGGTCTTCGTGAGCAAGTGCTTCGTCGCCGTCGTGAGCGGCATCGGTTCCGACCCTCAGCTCGAGGGTGTGTACACCAGCACCGGCTTCCGGCTGGGGGAGGACCTTCTCCCGGTCGGTGGCCTCAGCCGAAGGGCGGCGTCATGAGTGTCTCGAGTTCCGTAGTCATCACCGACCCGCTGGGACTGCACGCGCGTCCGGCAGCCCAGTTCGTGGAGAAGGCGCGGACGTTCGCGTCCGACGTCACTCTCGACAAGGACGGCACGTCGGCCAACTGCAAGAGCTTGCTGTCGATCCTCAAGCTGGGTGTCACCCAGGGCACCGAGGTCACGGTCACGGCGTCGGGCGACGACGAACAGGGTGCTCTCGACGCCCTCCTCGCGCTGCTGCAGGCAGAGCCTGAAGCGGAGCGGTCCCCGTGATGCTCCACGGCATCGGCGCCTCGCCGGGGACGGCCGTGGGACGCCTTGTTCTTCTGGGGGGGATCGACGTCGATATGGACGGCGATCCGGAGACCGCGGCCCCGGGATCCGTCGAGGACTCTCTCGCGCGGCTGACCGTGGCGATCGCCACGAGCCGCGAGGAGATCGTCGCGATCGCCGCCGCCGCGCGCGACCGGATCGGCGCCGAGCACGCGGCGATCGTCGAGGCCCAGCTGCTCGTCCTCGACGACCCCGAGTGGTACGGGCCGGTCGTCGACGCGATCCGGGCCGGCGCGACGCCGACGGCCGCGGCCTGGGCCACGAGCCAGGAGATCGCCGACCTGCTCGGTTCACTCGAGGACCCTTACCTGCGCGAGCGTTCGGCCGACATCCTCGATGTCGGTCAGCGCGTGGTCGGCCATCTCACGGGATCCTCGCGCGCCGAGGCGCTGAGCGACCTCAGCGGTGACGTGGTCATCGGCGCCCATGAGCTGACGCCCACCGACACCCTCGGTCTCGATCCCGATGTCGTGCGCGGCATCGTCACCGAGGTCGGGGCGCGGACCTCGCACGCCGCGATCCTCGCCCGCCAGCTCGGCATCCCCGCAGTGGTCGGCGCGACCGGGCTCCTCGAGTTCGCGAACAACGGCAATCTCGTCGTGGTCGACGGTGACGCCGGCGTGTGCACCGTCAACCCTGAGCCCGACCTGGTCGACCGGGCCCGTGCGGACGCGGCCTCGCGTGCCGGGCGGGTGGTCCTCCGTCAGACGGTGACGACGAGTGATGGCATCCCTGTCCTCGTGTACGCCAACGCGAGCAGCCCGCAGGACGTCGAGCGGGCCGTGCGGTGGGGCGCCGACGGCATCGGGCTGTTTCGCACCGAGTTCTTCTTCATGCAGTCTCAGAGCCTCCCCGACGAGGAGGCGCAGGCGGCGTACTACGGCGCGGCCGCCGAGGCCGCCGGCGGCCGCCCGATCACCTTCCGCACCCTGGACGTCGGGGGCGACAAGCCGGTGCCCGGCCTGCACGTCGAGGCCGAGGAGAACCCGTTCCTCGGGGTTCGTGGCGTTCGGCTCACGCTGGCGCACCGGCGGGTCTTCGACGACCAGCTCCGCGCACTGGCGCGTACGGCGGCGCGGTACGCGAACGTGAGCGTCATGGTGCCGATGGTCTCGGGGCTCGAGGAGCTCGACGAGGTGCGTGCGGTGCTCGAGGAGGTGGCGCCCGCGGCAGCGTTCCGGTTCGGGACGATGGTCGAGGTCCCCAGTGTCGCGGTGCTGGCCGCGGAAATGGCCGAGGAAGTGGACTTCCTCAGCGTCGGCACCAACGACCTGACCGCGTACCTGCTCGCCGCCGACCGAGGCAACAAGCACCTGCACTACCTCTACACCGAGTTCCACCCGGCCGTACTCCGCGTGCTGCACCAGATCCTCGTCGGCGCGGGGACCACGCCGGTGAGTGTCTGTGGCGAGGTCGCCGGCGATCCCCGCTCGCTGCCGCTGCTCGTGGGTCTGGGCTTCCGGCAGCTGAGCGTGTCCGGGCCGCTCGTGCCCGAGATCAAGGCGCGCATCCAGCGGCTCGACTCGGTCGGCATCGGGCGGATCGCGGAGTCGGTGCTCCGCGCCCGGAGGCACGCCGATGTCGAGGCTGCGCTCGAGGAGCTCAGCGCGCTCGTGGAGCCACGCTGATTCCTCCTGCGTGGGCGCGCAGCTGAGAGCTGCGCGCCACGACAGTCAGCGCAGCACGTCGAAGAGCATCGGCTCCCCGGCAAGGCCGCGCAGGAGTTCCTCCACGGCGACGACGCCGGCGCGTTCCACGGCGTCGGCCGTCGATGCTCCGCTGTGCGGCGTGAGCACGATGTTGGGCAGTCCGATCAGTGGGCTGTTCACGAGCGGCTCGTCCTCGAAGCAGTCCAGCGCGGCCGCGTGCAGGGGCCCGTTCGCCAGCGCGCCGGCGAGCGCGTGCTCGTCCACGATCCCGCCGCGTGCGGTGTTGACGAGGATGCTCGACGGTCGCATGGCGGCGAAGGCCGCGGCGTCGAACATGTGCCGGGTCGCCGCGGTGAGCGGAGCGTGGATCGAGATGATGTCCGCGCAGGCCAGCAGCTCGTCGAAGGGCACGAGCGGAATCTCCCCGGCTGTCGCCACGGGGTCATGTCCGATGACGTCCATGCCGAAGGCCCGTGCACGGTGGGCGACCTCCTGGCCGATGCGGCCGGTGCCGACCAGCCCGAGGGTGCGCCCGGCGAGTTCGAGACCGGTGAGCCGGCGCCAGGAGCCGCTGCGCACCGTCCGGTCCATCTCGGCCACCCCGCGCGCCGCGGCCAGGATGAGCGCGATCGCCAGCTCGGCTACCGAGGTGGTGGTGGCGCCGAGCGTCCGGGAGACCCGGATGCCCTGCTCACGCGCGGCGTCGAGGTCGACGTTGTCCACGCCGATGCCGAACCGCACGATGACCCGGAGCGTGCTGCCGCGCAGCACGTCGGCCGGTGCGTCGTCCACACCCAGGATGACGCCATCGCAGCCGGCGAGGAGGTCCCGGAGCTCCCCGGCGGTGAGCGGCCGTTCGACCGTGGGGTAACGGACGGCGAGTCCCGCCTCCGCCAGCAGGTCCTGGTGCCGGCCGGGTACCTGACGGAAACCGCGCGGGGTCACCGCGATCGTGGTCACGACCGGCGGTACCGTGGGTTCTCGACCACCTCGGGTCCCTGCCCGTTGTCCACCACCACGACGGGGAACCCCTCGTCGGCGATCGTGGCGTAGTCGTAGCCGGCGTCGCCGATGTAGACGGCGTAGAAGACGAGTGGCTCGTCGCCGGTGTTGACCGAGCGGTGCGCCCAATGGCCGGGCACGTAGCTCGCGCCCCCCGGTGTCATGTCGAGGGTCTTGGCGGTGCCGTCCTCGGTGGCCATCACCAGCAACCCCTGGCCCGACAGGGTCAGGTAGATCTCGGCACGGTCCCGGACAGCGTGGAAGTGGCCCTTGGTCATGAAGAACTCGTTGCCGACCTTGCCCGGCGCCAGGACGGTCGTCGACGAGAGCAGGTTGTTGCTGGTCTTCGGCACGTGGATCTCGTGCACGCTGTACGCGAGGGCGTCGGCGGCAGGCTCTTCGAGGAAGTAGCCCTGCATGTCGGACAGCCGCCGGTCGAGGACGACCGGGTCGGGCGCGAGCAACCCGCTCGTGAAGTCCAACTGGACGGTGAATGGTTGCAACAGCTCTTCGGGCACGACTGCTTCTCCTGTGTGTCGGGATGCTCTGCTGTCAGACAGCGGACGCCGCGGCCTGGAATTCGGGGTCGGAGAGGGCGTTGCGCAGCACGCGCAGGACCGTCTCCGGCCCACCGCGCATCGGGTTGATGCGGACAGCGAACTTCTCGAGGCCTGGAGTCGCCTTGAGGAAGGTGCTGGTGAGGTACGTGAACAGCGGCAGGAATTCGAACTGCGCCTCCTCGCCGACGGACTGGCTCGGTGAGCCGTTCCGCCAGGCTGACCGCAGGAACGCCTCGGCGATCGGCCGGTCGAAGAGGATGACGATGCACCGGATCCCGGGCTGGGCGGCGTACGCGCCGGCGACGTAGGGGTACTCGGCCGACCCGAGATCGACGTTGATGCTCGCGACCGTCTCGTGGATGGTCGAGTTCTGCACCGCGAGCGCCACCGGGGCGAAGACCAGCGCCCGCAGCGCGGCCATGGCGTGCGGACCCTGGATCTGGCAGCCGGCCGAGGCCAGGTCGCGACGGATCCGGCCGACGGAACCGGAGTCGGCCAGCACCGCGCCGATGGGGTGCGGCGAGAGCAGTTTGAACAGCGACAGCGCCGAGGCGTCCGCGCCGAACTGGACGCCGATGCGCGGGGAGCGCATGACCGCGTAGTTGTCGTCGACGAGGATGCGCACGGCGTCGTCCGAGTGCTCTCGAACGAGCGCGATCGTCTCCGGGATGCCGTAGTTGTCGCCGAGCTGCTGTGGCACGTGCTGGATGTAGACGGTGGACGGCGCCCGCTCGCGCAGGCTGCGTTCCAGCGCCGCGCCGTCATTGAAGTCGACGTAGGCGACGTCCAGACCCATGTGCTGCATCGCCGGCAGCGTCGTCTTGTAGGGATGGGCGTCGTGGACCAGGATCCGCGATCCCGGCCGCACCATCCCGTTGAGCATCGCGCGGATCGACCCGGTGCCCGCGCCGTGCACCAGGACTGCGTCCTCGGTCTCGAAGAAGCGCGCCAGCACCTCCTCGACCCGGGCCGTGGCACGCGGTCGACCGCCGCCGCCGAAGCCGACCGTGGCCAGCTCGCGCACCTGGCCGTAGTCCTCGACGAACACCTCGTCGGAGCCCATGACCTGCGCAGCGATGTCGACGAGCCGGTACTGGAGCCGCACGGCCTCCTCGACCGACATGTGATCGCGGACCGTGGCCTCGTCCCACTGACGCAGGAGGCCGGTGAGGACGTCGACGTCAGAGCTCACCGAGCACCCCGTCGATCGCGCGGCACGTGGCAGCCACCATCTGCTGCGCGTCCTCCTGTGTCGTCACGAGTGCCGGGAACAACGTGACGACGTCGCCGGTCGCCCGCAGCATGAACAGATCGCTCATCGCGCGCTCCATCACCTTGCGGCCGATCCCCAGGCTCTTCGGGAACGCCTCGCGGGTCGCACGGTCCTGAACGAGCTCGACGCCGATCAGGAAGCCCTTGCCCCGGACGTCGCCGACGTGGGGGTGGTCGGCGTAGATCCGCCGGAACTCGTTGACCATCCACTCGCCGATGCGCGCGGTGGACGCGAGAAGGTCCTCGCTCTCGATCGCGTCGAGAACGGCCAGCCCGGCGGCACAGGCGGTGGGGTGCGCCGCGTAGGTGTGGCCGGAGACCTTTGCCTGGGTGGAACTGCCGTCGCCGAAGACCGTGTCCATGACACGCGAGGTCGCGATGGCGGCGCCCAGCGGCACGTAACCACCGGTGATGCCCTTCGACGCCGTGACGATGTCCGGCCGGACGTCGTAGTGCTCGAAACCGAACCACCGGCCCGTGCGGCCGAAGCCGATGAAGACCTCGTCGTCGATCCAGAGGATGTCGTACCGGTCGCAGATCTCGCGCAGCCGTCGGAGGTAGCCGGCCGGTGGGACGAGCACCAGCGCGGCGGGGATCGACTCGGCGAGGATCCCGGCGATCGTCTCGGGACCCTCGGCCAAGATCGTGGCCTCGATCGCGTCGGCCGCGGCCAGACCGTATTCCTCTTCGGTCATCCCCTCCGGGCGGCGGTAGGGGTTGCAGGCCTCGAGCTCGATAAAGCCGGGTGCGAGCGGGGCGAACCAGGTGCGGAATTCGGCGTTGTCGCTCGCGCTCGCGCCGATGAGCGAGGTGCCGTGATAGCCGGTCTTGCGGTAGAGGAAGCGGTTCTTGTCCGGGTTGCCACGTGCGCGGTGGTAGCTCTTGGCGAGTTGGGTCGCGCTCTCGACTGCCTCCGAGCCGGAGGAGACGAAGAAGCTGGTCTGCAGATCGGCGTCCGTGAGCCCGGCGATGCGGCGGCCCAGCTCGACGGACGGCTCGTTGAGGAACGTACGCAGGGAGACCCAGTGCAGCGTGGTCATCTGGGCGTGGACGGCGTCGGCGACGTCCTTGCGGCCGTGGCCGATGGTCGCGGCCGCGGAGCCGCCGGACAGCCCGTCGAGGTACACGTTCCCGTCGCTGTCGGTGACGTGGACTCCGCTACCCGACACCGCGATCGGCCCCTGAGCAGCGCGTGTCGCCGCGGCGGAGACGCCGTGTCGCCACACGTAGCGGATCGAGTCCTCTACGATTCCGTCCTTCTCGTGGGACGGCCCGTCGTTTTTTGTGGCCTGAGACACTTGTACTCCCGGGGTCATCGTAACATCATTACCACGCTAGCTTGGCCGACTCGTAGTAACAACCCTGGTTAGGGAGCTCATGTGATTCCCGTCGCAGCGCCGGCCTCGTCGCCCGGTCGACACATGCGCGCGGACATCGCGGAGCAGCCGGCGAGGGTCCGCGAGGCGCTGGTGGCGGTCGGCCGGCAGTCCGACGCTCTCGCAGCGGTACTGCGGGGCGCCTCGCAGGTGGTCCTGCTCGGCCGCGGCTCGTCCCGGTCGGCGTCGACCTACGCGGCCACGGCCTTCCGAACGCTGACGGGTCTGCCCGCCTTCACCACCTCGCCCGCGCACCTCGCGTGGTCGGACTCGGTGGAGACGCTCGACGGAACGGTGGTCATCGCTGTTTCCCAGTCGGGGGAGAGCACGGAGGTCGTGGCGGCAGCGGCACGCGCCCGCGACCTCGGCGGCCGGCTCGTCGTCGTCACCAACTCGCCGTCGTCCACGCTGGCGGGGCTCGGGGGCCCAGAGCTGACGGTCGACTTCCACGCCGGCGCCGAGGTGGCGGTGCCGGCGACGAAGAGCTTCACGGCGTCCCTCGCCTGCCTGCTCGGCATCGCTCTCGCCGGCCGCCCTGCGCTGCTCGACGAGGCCACCGACGCGCTTCCGGCGCTGATGGCCGACGTGCTCGACCACGCCGGAGCACGGTTCGACGTCGGCGACGCCGACAACCTCGTGTGCGCTGGTGAGGGGTTCGCCGAGTCCGTGGGGGAAGAGGGGGCCATCAAGCTTCGGGAGACCCTGCGACGCCCGGTCGCAGCGTTCGAGACCAGCGAGTTCCTGCACGGGAGCATCAACAGCGTCGACTCCGCCACGACGGTCATCGTCGCCGCTGCCGATCCGCTCGGTGGCCGGCTCGGTGACCAGGCCGCGGTGGGCGCACGTGCGCGCGGCGCCCGCACGGTCTCGATCGGTGCATCCCCGACGAGCCTGGCGGACTGTCATGTGCGCGTTCCCGAGGCCCCCGCCCACTGGGCTCCTTTCCTGACCGTGCTCCCGCTGCAGATCGCCGCTCTCGAGGCCGCGGTCGCGCGGGGTGTCGACCCGGATCAGCCCGCGGGCCTCTCCAAGGTGACGCTCATCGCCGACGCCGCGTCGCCATGAGCGACGCCCTGACGTCGGCCCCCGACCCCGACCGGACGGGTCCCCGCGATCGGCCGCCAGGTGACACCCCTCCACCCCTCAGGAGCCAGGTCATGACCACCGTCGAGTCACTCGTCGACATGCGCGACATCACGCTGACCTTCGGCGGCGTCGTCAAGGCCCTCCGCGGCGTGAGCTTCGACCTGCGTCCGGGTGAGGTGCACGCACTCCTGGGGCAGAACGGCGCCGGCAAATCCACGCTGATCAAGGTGCTGTCCGGGGTCAACCAGCGCGACGGCGGCAGCGTGCTCGTCCACGGCGAGGAGACGAACTTCCGCTCCGCGCAGGACAGCCAGGCGGCCGGCATCGCGATGGTCTATCAGGACCTGAGCCTCGTGCCGTCGATGTCGGTGGCCGACAACCTGTTCCTCGGCCGCGAACCGCACGACAGGCTCAGCCTGGTCCGCGGCCGCCGACTCCACGCCGCCGCCCAGAAGTATCTCGACGAGCAGGGCTTCCCGATCAAAGCCGCGGCCGCGGTCGCGAGCCTGCCGTTCGCCTACCGGCAGCTCACGGAGATCGCCAAGGCGCTCATGGGGGACATTCGCATCCTCGTCCTGGACGAACCGACGTCGGCTCTGTCCGCCGGTGAGGAGGACATCCTCTTCGACGCCGTCAAGGAGGTCACCCGACGCGGCGTCGGCGTCGTCTACGTGACCCACCGGTTGCGCGAGGTCTTCCGCATCAGCGACCGGGTGACCGTACTGCGCGACGGCCTGAACGCCGGGACGTTCGACACCCCCGAGATCACGATGGAGACGCTCATCAGCGCGATCGTCGGCCCGGGCCACGCGAAGATGGCGCAGGCGACGTTGAGCCTGGAGGAGGGCGAGCGCCGCCAGGGCTTCTCCGACCCGGAGCACCAATCGCTCACGGCCGCACCGGTCATCGAACTCAGGGATGTCACGAACGACCGGCTCCGCGGTGTCGACCTCAAAGTTCGTCCAGGCGAGATCCTCGGGCTCGCCGGCATGGTCGGCAGCGGGCGCACCGAAGTGCTCGAGACGATGTTCGGTCTGCGCAGGGCGGCCGAGGGGCAGGTCATCTACCAGGGCGCCGAGGTCAAGTGGAAGAGTTCGGCCGCCGCGATCAAGGCCGGCGTGGCACTCGTCCCTGAAGACCGGCACCTGCAGGGCCTCGTGCTCGGTGACTCGATCGCCGCCAACACCGCCCTGCCGCAACTTCGCGGACTCACGCGGTTCGGCTTCTTCGCCAAGGGAGAGGCCGGCAAACGGGCGACGTCGGCGTTGAAGGAACTCAACGTCAAGGCGCCCGGCATCTCCACGCGGCTGCAGAACCTGTCGGGCGGCAATCAGCAGAAGGTCGTCTTCGGCAAGTGGCTCGTGCCTGAACCGAAACTGCTCCTGCTCGACGAGCCGACCGTAGGCGTCGACGTCGGTGCTCGGGACGAGATCTACGGCATCATCCGCCGGTTCGCCCAACGCGGGTGTGCCGTCGTCGTCGTGTCCTCCGACCTCGTGGAACTCCAGATGCTCTGCGACACCCTGGCCATCATCAACGACGGCCAGGTCACCACTACCGCTCACACGTCCGAAGTCCAAGGCGAAGAAGCCCTCCAGCACCTCGTACAGGAGTCAGCGCGATGACGACAACCTTGACCGGCCCCCCAGCCGTTGCCGCTCCGAGGCGCAATCCGGTCCGCCAGATCCTGGCGAGTGACAAGCCGTACGCCGTCTTTCTGGCGCTCGTGGCGCTCATCATCTTCTTCAGCATCAAGTCGCCGTACTTCTTCGCTGCGGACAACTTCGCCAACATCGGACGCCAGACGACCCTGGTGACAGTCATCTCGGTCGGCATGACGTTCGTCATCATCGCCGCCGAGATCGACCTGTCCGTCGCCTCGATCCTCAAGCTGTCGGGTGTCTGCGCGGCGTTGTTCATGGCGAACTTCGCCGACAACTGGATCCTCGGCGTCATCGTCGGCCTCGTCGTGGGGGCGCTGATCGGCCTGGTCAACGGCCTCCTCGTCACCAAGCTCGGTATCCCCAGCTTCCTGGTGACACTGGGGATGCTCGGCGTGGCAAAGGGACTCGCCTTCGTCTTCACCGATACTGCGCCCGTCCTGATGGACAACCAGACCTTTTTCTCGGTCTTCTACGAAGGCAGCATCCTCGGCATTCCGATGCCGATCATCTGGTCGATCATCGTGCTCGTCGGAGGAGGCCTGCTGCTCCACTACTCGACGTTCGGACGCAAGGTCTACGCGACCGGTGGAAATGCGATGGCGGCTCGCTACTCCGGTATCAACACCGCACGCGTCAAGATGATCTGCTTCGTGCTCACCGGGGCGCTCGCGGCGCTCGCCGCGCTCATCTTCGCGGCCCAGGGGCATGCTTCCCGCCCGGACTTCGCGGACGGTCTGGAGCTCGATGTCATCGCTGCCGTGATCCTCGGCGGGACAAGCCTCTTCGGTGGCCGCGGCACGATCATCGGCACCCTGATCGGCTCGCTCATCATCGGCGTCCTGAACAACGGACTCGTGATCATCGGCGTCAGCTCGTCCTGGCAGATCGCGGTCAAGGGCGCCATCATCATCCTCGCCGTCGCCTTCTCGAAGCGGAACTGAATCCTTCGGGCGGCAGGTTCCCGGGCGGCCGGCCGCCCGCGATCTCGCCCTCTCTACCGGTTGCTCCGTCAGGAGATGCCGGCGCCGCGCGTTTCCGTGCACATACGCAGCTGGAGGAAGTCGTGAGTGCTCGCCTGACGGGCAAGGTGGCTGTCGTCACCGGTGGGGCACGCCAGATCGGCTTCGCGGTCGCGACCCGGTTCGCGGCCGAAGGCGCGAGCGTCGTCCTCGCTCAGCGCACCGAGTCCGAGGGTGCCGCGGCGCAGGCGGCGATCAGGGCTACCGGCGGGAAGGCGACCTCTGTCGTCTGTGACGTCGCGGACGAGGAGAGCGTCGCGGCGGCGTTCGACCGCGCGGTCGAGCTGTACGGCGCTATCGACATCGTCGTGAACAACGCCGGGACCGGGGTGGCCGAGCACATCACCGATCTGTCCTGGGAGGACTACCGACGGGTCATCGACATCAACGTGGGCGGCGTTCTCCTGGGCACGAAGTACGGCGCGCGAGCGATGCGGGCGTCCGGCGCGGGCGGCAGCATCATCAACATCTCCTCGATCCAGGGAGTCCTTCCGCTCCGGCAGTCCGCGGTGTACGCCGGCTCGAAGGGTGCGGTCAACCTCATCACCCAGCAGACGGCGGCCGACCTCGGCCCCTTCGGCATCCGGGTCAACGCGATCGCCCCCGGTTACATCGACAACGAGATGATGCACGGGTTTCACGATCTCGTCAGCGAGACCCCGGGCGAGGCGATCGGCGCGGCCAAGCGTTCGATCGTGCTCGGACGCCTGGGCCGGACCGACGACATCGCCGGCCCCGCGCTGTTCTTCGCCTCCGACGACTCGGCATACGTGACGGGGACACTCCTCCTCGTCGACGGCGGCTCGCAGTCTCACGGTGCGATCGCGTGAGCGCGGACACCGCGGACACCGCGGACACCGCGGACACCGGGGCGGCCTTCTTCCCGCACCTGTTCTCGCCGCTGCGGCTACGCGGCGTCGAGGTGCGCAACAGGTTCGTCTTCCAGCCGCACTTCAACGCACTGGGCGACGTGCAGGGCATGCCCACGGATGCGCTCACGGCGTATCACGAGGAGCGCGCCTGGGGCGGTGCGGGGCTGATCGTCGACGGCTCGATGGCGACCATGCCCGAGGGGCAGATGTCGCGGAAGTACCTCGCCGCGTGGGATCCGCGGTCGATCGAGCTCAACCGGCGCACGACCGACGCCGTCCACGCGCACGGGGCGACGATCTTCGCCCAGCTCAATCACGGCGGTCACACGTCGCTCGAGCACCCGCCGCCGGTGCTCTGGGCACCGACCCAGATGCCCGAGCCGTCCAGCGTGCACACCGCGAAGGCGATGGACGAGAACGACATGGCCAGGGCGGTGGAGGGCTTCGCGGCCTCGACGCGCAATCTCGTCGAGGCCGGCTACGACGGGGTCGAGATCAAGATCGCCCACGATGGGCTGCTGCGCAGCTTCGCGTCCCCGTTCTTCAACCGGCGCACGGATGCCTACGGCGGCTCCTTCGAGAACCGCATGCGGTTCCCCCTCGAGTGCGTGGCGGCGGTTCGCTCGGAGTTGCGCGAGCACATGCCTCTGGGGATCCGGATCTGCCTCCACGAGTACACGCCGTTCGGCTACGAGCTCGACTACGGATTGCGCATGGCCGAGCACCTCGAGGCGAGTGGGTACGTCGACTACTTCAACTGCGACGCCGGATCCTTCTCCAGCTTCTGGATGGAGATCCCGCCGGCCGCGGTCGCTCAGGGCTTCTTCCGGCCGCTCAACCAGGCGTTGAAGGCTCAGTCCGACCTGCCGGTCGTCGCCTTCGGCCGCATCAAGGACGCCGACCTGGCCGAGCACATGGTCGCCAGCGGGGAGGCCGACCTCATCGGGATGGCCCGTCAGCTCATCGCCGACCCGGAGACGCCGCGCAAGCTGCGCGAGGGCCGTGCCGCGGAGGTGCGTGCGTGCATCGGCTGCAACGACGGCTGTCTGCACTCCGTCGCGCAGGAGAAGCCGATCCGCTGCGTGCAGAACCCTGCCGCGGGTCAGGAGCGGCTCTTCAGCGAGCGTCTGCTCGTCCGGGCGTCCGAGCCGCGGTCCGTCGTCGTCATCGGGGGTGGTCCGGCGGGGCTCAAGGTCGCCGAGATCGCCGCGCGACGCGGCCACCGCGTGTCGGTGTTCGAACGCGCGGAGCACCTCGGCGGTCAGGTGCGGCTGGCAGCCCGACAGCCGCATCACGAAGAGTTCGCTGAGGTCACCCACTTCCTCGAGGCTGCGGTCCGGCGGCTGGGGGTCGAGGTCTGGACGGGTGTCGACGCGGACGCCGAGTCCGTCCTCGATCTCGATCCCGATGTCGTCATCGTGGCCACGGGCTCGCAGCCCAACCTGCCGTCGACCCATCGGCAGTCATCCACCGACCCCGACGCCGGAACGATCGCGCGCCGGCTCGGGCTCACGATCGGTCTCGATGTCGAGGGTCTGGACCTCGACATCGTGATGTCGACGGACGAGGTGCTCAGCGGCGTCACGGTTCCCGGACACCACGTCGTGGTCGCCGACGGGCAGGGCCACTGGGAGGCGGCAGGGACCGCCGAGTTCCTGGCCGACGCCGGGCACCACGTCACTGTCGTGACGCCGCGGCCGTCGATCGGCAGCGAGCTCGAGGGCACCAACCACGCGATGTTCATGCAGCGCGTGGGTGTCAAGGGCATCGAGATGAAGCCCCTCACGCACCTGCGGCGGGTCGAGCCCGGACGGGTCCTGCTCGTCGACGCCGTGACCGGCAACGAGTCGTGGCTGCGCACCGACGCCGTCGTGCCGGTCTACTGGCGGCGCTCGCGTGACGACGTCTATCACCGCCTCCGGCAGATCGTCACCGAGACCGGTCGCGATGTGCGGGTCGAGCGGGTTGGCGACGCGGCCGCCGCACGGGTCGTGCAGAGCATCCTGCTCGAGGCCTTCCAGCTGGCGTCGGAGCTGTAGACGGTCATGCGGATCGTCGTCTGCGTGAAGCCCGTTCCGCTCACGGTTGAGCTCGACCGGACGACGGCACGCGTCGACCGCACGGGGCCGGTGGGTCTCGCGGCCGTCGACGAGCACGCGATCGAGACCGCTCTCCGCATCCGTGACAGCAGCGAGGGAGCGGAGGTCATCCTGCTCGCGCTCACCGCGGCCACCGCCTTCGACTCCCTCCGTCCGGGCCTGGCGATTGGCGCCGACCGTGCCGTCGTGATCGCCGGTCCGGAGTTCGAGGGCTCCGACCTGCTCGGAACGAGTCTCGCGCTGGCCGAGGCGGCGCGTGCCCTCGCGCCGGACCTCCTCGTCTTCGGGGCGTCGAGCTCGGACGGCAACGGCGCGATGCTCTGGGCAGCGGTCGCCGCCCGGCTGGATCTTCCGGTCGTCTCCCGTGCCATCAGTGCGGAGGTCGCACGCGGTCGGGTCACCGCGACGCGCCAGATGGAATTCGGGCTCGACGTCGTCGAGGCCGACCTGCCGGCCGTCCTGGCCATTTCCGGTGAGATCGCCGCGCCGCGCTATCCGTCGTTCAGAGACGTCATCGGGGCGAAGAAGAAGACCGTCGAGGTGCTCGGACTCGGCAGCGGTATCGACGTCCCGGCGGAGCGCGTCGGCGCCGCGGGCTCACGCACCACCGTCCTCGGCATCCGCGAGACATCGCCGCGGGGCACCCGGACCATCATCCGCGATGAGGGCGACGCCCACGTTCAGCTCGCCGCCTTCCTGCGTGAGAGGCGCCTGCTGTGACCGGTCGTGCACTCGTGATCGTCGATCACCAGGCCGGCGTCGTCGGCCAGGGCCAGCTCGGCCTCGTCGCCCAGGCGCGCGCCGTCCGCGAGACGGTCGAGGCGCTGCTGTTCGGAGCGCCCTCCGCGGAGGCCGTGGAGCTGCTCGGCCGGTGCGGTGTGTCGACGGTGCACCTGGCGTCGTCCGAGGCGCTGAACGTCCCCGTCGCTCAACCGCGGGTCGAGGTCCTGATCGATCTGCTGCGGCGGGAGGAGTTCGACGTCGTGCTCCTCGAGAACTCCTCTCTCGTCGCGGATGTCGCTGCCGCGGCTGCCGTCCGTCTCGACGCCGGTGTCAACTGGGACCTCGCGGCCCTCGAGATGCGCGACGGCTCCCTCGTCGGCACCCGGATGGCTGTCCAGGACACGGTGGTCGTCGAGGTGGGCTGGTCGGGCCTCCCGGCGCTGGCCGTGTTCCGGGCCGGTCAGCTGGGGCCCGTACCGCCGGCGGAACCGCTCGTGCCCACGACCCGGGACGTCGACGTGGAACTCAGCCCTTCGGCGTCCGCAGTGCGCGTGATCCGCGGGGCCGACTCCGCCCTGGCGATGACGGGTCTGGACACCGCCGACATCATCGTCTCCGGAGGCCGCGGCCTCGGGGGCCCGGAGAACATCGCCCTCCTCGAGGATCTGGCGGACGTCCTCGGGGGAGTCGTCGGCGTGAGCATGCCGGTGGTCGACAAGGGGTGGTATCCCTACTCCCACCAGGTCGGTCAGACCGGCCGGACCGTCCGGCCCAAGCTCTACATCGCCTGCGGAATCTCCGGTGCGATGCAACACCGGGTGGGCATGTCGAGGTCGGGCACGATCGTCGCGATCAACACCGACCCTCGAGCACCGGTCTTCGGTTTCTGCGACTTCGGAGTCGTCGGCGATCTCACCGAGGTCGTGCCCCGCCTCGCCGCCCTCCTCCGGGCCGACGTTCGGGCATGACGATCCACGACGCTCTGCTGCCCGACAACGGCGCCTGAGAGGAAGTACATGGACCGCATACGTTCCGGGATCATCGGCACGGGCTTCATCGGTGGTGTGCACGCCGCCGCGGTCCGCGCCGCCGGCGGGGTCGTCCAAGCCGTCGCGTCCACCACCCCGGAGAAGGCCCAGGACGCTGCGGCGGCCTGGCACGGCGAACACGCCGCCGCCTCCGGACTCGAGCTGATCGAGAGGGACGACGTCGACGTCGTCCACATCTGCACGCCCAACTCCACCCATGCCGAGCTCGCGCATGCCGCCATCGCCGCCGGCAAGGCCGTTGTCTGCGAGAAGCCGTTGGCCGTCGACCCCGCGAGCGCGTCCGGACTCGTCGAGGCGGCAGCGGCGGCCGGCGTGGTCAACGCCCTGCCGTTCGTGTACCGGTTCTACCCGACCGTGCGGGAGGCGCGGGATCGGATCGCCCGCGACGAAGCGGGGCCGCTGTGGCTGCTGCACGGCTCGTACCTGCAGGACTGGCTCGCCGGCCGGGATGCGTCCAACTGGCGGGTCGACCCTGCCCTCGGCGGAGCCTCCCGAGCGTTCGGCGACATCGGGATCCACTGGTGTGACCTCATGGAGTTCGTCACCGGGCACCGGATCACGCGGTTGACGGCGCGCTGGGCCAACGCCCTGGCAGAACGCCCCGCACCTCCCGACGGCACGAACGGCTCGACCGGCGCCCGCGTCCCGGTGGCAACCGAGGACGGCGCAGTCGTGGCCTTCGAGACCGACCGCGGCGCAACGGGATCGGTGGTGGTCAGCCAGGTGTCCCTCGGCCGGAAGAACCGACTGTGGTTCTCCTTCGACGGACTGGACGCCGCGTACGTCTTCGACCAGGAGCTCCCGGACAGCCTCTGGGTCGGCGGCCTGCGCGAGAGCCACGTGGTGCCACGGGATCCGGACACCCTGTCGTCTCCGGCCGGTCGGTACGCCCGATTGCCTGCGGGCCACCCGCAGGGCTATCAGGACTCCTTCACCGCCTTCGTCGCGGACGTCTACGCCGCGGTGTCCGGCGACAAGCCCGACGGGCTGCCGGATTTTGCTGACGGCCTGCGCGCGGCCCGGATCACGGCCGCGGTCGTGGAGTCGGCCCGCAGCGGGGACTGGGTGCAGGTCGCCACTGACGCCGCGACGACCGCATGAGTACCTTCTTCGATCCTCACCAGCGAGCCACGATCGCCGCGGCGATGGCGAGGATCATCCCCACCACCGGCACCCCGGGCGCCACCGAGGCTGGGGCCATCGACTTCCTCGACGGATACCTGGGCGGGATCGACCGGATCTACGCCAAGCCCGACGGGAGCGGATTCGAGACGCTCAGTGGGCGGCGCGCCGACGCCTGGCGGCGACGGATCGACAGCCTTCGCACGACCTACGTCGAGGGCATCGTCGATCTCGATCAGCGAAGCCGGGAGGCGCACGGCGTGCCGTTCGTCGAACTCGACGAGCCACAGCAAGATGCCATGCTGGCGGCCATCGAACGTCCGGGCGAGGAGCAGAAGCTGAACACGGCGCAGGCCGTCATGGGCTTCGCCCCCGTCGAACCGGCATTGCAACAGGTCGGCGCGGAGATCTCGCTCAGCTTCTTCGCCCTGCTCGCGCTGCATACGCGGCAGGGGTTCTATGCCGACCCGATCTACGGCGGCAACCGCGGTCAGGTGGGCTGGCAGACCATCGGATTCCCCGGCCCCAGCTCCCTCGCAGAGGTGCACACCGGCCGCTACACCGTCATCGACTACTTCGCCGACGGCACCCACGAGCAGGAAATGGATATCAGCCGTGCCCGCGACCAAGCCTGAGCGCACTGACGTCTGCATCATCGGGGCCGGTGCGTCGGGGGCGGCCGCGGCAAAGGTACTGACCGAGCGCGGGTTCCGCGTCGTGGCGCTGGAGCGTGGCCCCTGGCGGACCAAAGAGACCTTCGGCGGCGATGAACTGGCAAATGTCAACCGGTACAACCTGTGGCCGGACCCGTTGCTGAACCCGCGCACCTACCGGCAGTCGGCCGACGAGGACGCCGTCGTCGATCTCTTCTGCCCGGTTCCCCAGATGGTCGGCGGCGGCACCGTGCACTGGCAGGGCTGGCTTCCCCGATTCGCTCCCGAGGACTTCCGGCTGCACTCCGTCGTCGGCGATCTACCCGGCACCTCTCTCGTCGACTGGCCGATCAGCTATGACGACCTCGAGCCGTACTACACCCAGGTGGAATGGGCGTTCGGCGTCTCCGGTCTGGCCGGCGGGAATGCCTTCGAAGGCCCGCGCAGCAAGGGGTATCCCTGTCCGCCCCTGCCACTGTCGCGCTACGCGCAGAAGTTTCATCAGGGCGCCCGGAGGCTCGGCTGGAATGCCTTCCCCACCCCGCAGGCCGCGCTGTCGCAGCCGTACAACGGCCGGCCGGCCACCGTGATCAGCGCCTTCGCCCAGCAACACGGCGACCCGACCGGAACCCGATCCAGCGCACTGAACGTCTTCGTCCCCGATGCGCTGGCCACCGGTCGGTACGGCCTGCGGCCGGAGAGTTACGTCCGTGAGCTCGCGGTCGACGCCTCCGGCCGCATCACCGCGGCGGTGTACCAGAACGAAGCCGGGGAGACCTTCGAGCAGGAGGCCGATGTCTTCATCCTGGCCTGCGGGGCGGTGGAAAGCGCTCGGCTTCTGCTGCTCTCGACGTCCGCCCGGTTTCCGAACGGGCTGGCCAACGGAAGCGACATGGTCGGCCGCAACGTGACCTTCCACGAGTACAGCTCTGCCATCGGGCTGTTCGACGACCCCGTCCACGGGTGGGCCGGCGGCGGATATGTCAGCGCCAGTTCGATGCAGTTCTACAACCACGACGATTCCCGTGGGTTCGCCAGTGGCGGCCACATCGCGTCTGCCGGGGTCGGGATCCCGCTGCCGATCAATTGGGGGCTGCCGGACCGGCCGCTGTGGGGACCAGACGCCAAGGCCATGGATGAACAGTTCTTCAACCACAGCATGGCCGTCTCCATCGTTGTGCACGACATGCCGCAGCATGACAACCGGGTCGAGCTGGACGAGGAGGTCGTCGACGCCTGGGATGTGCCGGTCGCGCGGATCACCCTCGCCACCCATGAGAATGACCTCGCGATGGGCAGGTTCCTGATCGACCGGGGTGCCGACATCCTGGCGGCGGCCGGGGCGAGGAAGACGTACAAGGTCTATCCGGAACGGGTCACCGGCAACTGCTCGCATCAGCACGGGACCGCCAGGATGGGCGATGACCCGGAGGTGTCGGTGCTGAACAAGTGGTGCCGAGCCCACGAAGTGCGCAATCTCTTCGTCGTGGACGGTTCTCCCTTCCCGACGGGAACCGGCGCCAACCCCACTCTGACGATCATGGCCAATGCGTGGCGAGTGGCGGAGTACATCGCCGACACGCACGGCCAGAAGGGAAACTGAATTCCGATGCCGCACCCGATCACGCTGTTCACCGGTCAGTGGGCCGATCTTCCTTTCGAGGAAGTCGCCCGGCTGGCCGCCGGCTGGGGATATGACGGACTCGAGATCGCGTGCTCCGGAGATCACCTCGACGTCACACGGGGCGCGACCGACGACGACTACATCGCCGACCGCCGGAAGATCCTCGACCGATATGGCCTGTCGGTGTTCGCGATCTCGGCGCACCTGCAGGGGCAGGCGGTCTGTGACGACCCCATCGACGAACGCCACCGCGGGATCCTGTCCAGCGGCGTATGGGGCGACGGCGACCCGGAGGGGGTTCGGCAGCGTGCGGCGGAGGCGGTCAAGAACGCCGCCAGAACGGCAGCCCGGCTCGGTGTCTCGACCGTGGTCGGGTTCACCGGGTCATCGATCTGGAAGTACATCGCGATGTTCCCGCCCGCATCGGCCGAGATGATCGACGCCGGCTTCCGGGACTTCGCCGACCGGTGGAACCCGATCCTGGACGTCTTCGACGAGGTCGGCGTCCGGTTCGCCCACGAGGTTCACCCGTCCGAGATCGCCTACGACTACTACTCGACCCAGCGGGCCCTGGACGCGATCGGTCATCGCGAAGCGTTCGGCATCAACTGGGACCCCTCCCACATGGTGTGGCAGAACATCGACCCCACCGGCTTCATCTGGGACTTCCGGGACCGGATCTACCACGTCGACTGCAAGGACACGAAGGTCCGGCCCCGCGACGGTCGTCGCGGCGTCCTCGGCTCGCACCTGCCCTGGGCCGACCCTCGCAGAGCCTGGGACTTCGTATCCACCGGTCGCGGGGACGTCGACTGGGAGGACTGCTTCCGGATGCTGACCACCATCGGCTATACCGGCCCCATCAGCATCGAATGGGAGGACGCCGGCATGGACCGGCTGCACGGAGCGCCGGAAGCGCTGGCCTACATCCGTGCACAGCTGTTCGACCCACCGGCGGCGTCCTTCGACAGCGCCTTCTCCCATCAGGACTGAGGGTCCGGGGTCACGCCGACGCCGTGGTCGATCGCGCCTCGGATCGCCTGGCGCTACCCGCAGCCCACTCCGTTGAGGTCGCGGTTCACCGCTCGGCCGGTCGCCGTCGCGAGGTCGTAGCCGGAGCAGAAGTAGAAGGACAGGTGGGCGTCCCGGTCGAGCGTCACCGGGCGCCAGACCCCTCCGCCGACCGGCTCCAGGTAGCTGAACGACGTCGCCAGCAGGGCGTCGTCGGCGGCCGGGTCGTGCTTGAGGTACTTGTCCAGCCACGCCTGCGCGTAGTGGCTGGCGACGTCCTGGCCGTAGCGGGAGGCCGGCAGCACGTAGGAGATGTCGGTGTACTCCAGATGGGTCGAGGCGCGGGGCACGATCACCATCGAGTCGACGCCGGCCTGCTGCCAGCCGTCGAAGCCTGTCTTCTCCTCCCGGGCGGGGTCCGGCGCCTGGGTCGGGGAGGAGACCCCGGACGGATTGAACAGCCCCGGGTTCGCGTAGTAGGGCGCGACGTTGAACCCGTACTCCGACTGCACCCCGAGGGCAGGAACGACCGGGCGCAGGGGCCCCATGGCCCCGAACTCCGGCGAGTTGCCGATCGCCGTCGAGGTGGCCAGCTTGTCGAGCGCGACGACGGCCTGCACCCGGGTGTCCATGGACTGCACGTAGGACACCGCGAGGGCGCCGAGTGAGTGGCCGGCGATCGCGAGCCGGGTGGTGCGGCCCGGCGTCACCGTCTGGGTGTCAGGGGAGCGGTCGAACCGCGTCCACAGCGGGTTGTAGTGGTCGACCGGGGCGCTGCCGGCCGAGGGATTGCCGTACGGGGCCGACGGGGTGGACAGGAAGAAGTCGATCGCGTCCTCGGTGCCGTAGACGAAGTTCGACGTCTGCTGGAACGGCACACCGGGGCAGGGGCTCTGCTCGCCGGGGCGTGGCGGAGCGGCCAGGTCGCAGTACGGCAGGTCCTCGATCGACCCCTGGTGGGGCAGGGTCTCACTGGCGCCCTGACCCTGGACGTCGTAGGTGAGCACGACGTAACCGCGCTCGGCGAGGTCCTGCGCGAGCCACCAGTACATCCGCTCGCTGCCCTGGACCGAACCGGTCGTGAGAACGACGCCCGGGTAGGGGCCGGTCAGGGCCTTCCCCGTGTACGGGTCGCTCGCCCCCGGCTTCGGGGCGAAGACGTCGCCGCGGACGAGAGCGCCGTAGCGGTTGGTGAAGGACACGGGTGTCATCTGGCCCCGGGTGCCCGACCAGTCGCGCCGGTACGGGTTGCCGCTGTTCCACCCTGGCACGGCCATCCCCGGGCTCAGCGCCGGCCGGGTCGGGGTCGCCGCCTGCGCCGCCAGCTGGGCCTCGTAGGCCGGGCCGACGACCTGGGCGTTGGCCAGCCCGTACTCCGGCGACAGCTGCCCGTCCGGCGCGGTCTGCCGGCCGTAGGCGTCGGCGATGTTCTGCGCGTCCCGGGCGAGGTACTCCGGCGTGCCAGGTGCGGGCCCGGAGCCCGGGGCCGCGCCTGCACCGGTGGCGCCGGCAACGACGATCCCCAGCGCGGCACCGAGGGCGACTCCGGAACGGATGAGGCGGGGACGGCGCATGGGGGCTCCTTGCTCAGGGCTGCCGGTTGCTCAGGGCTGCCGGTGCCCTGCCTCCAACGAGCTCGGCCGTTTCCGGTTACCGCCCGGTAATGAAGGTGTGTCGGACAGGGTGGCTCACCGAATGCCGCGCCGACCGGGAACGATGCGGGCATGAGCTACCGCCCAGCGGAGGACCGCTACGACTCCATGACCTACCGGCGCACCGGCCGCAGCGGGCTGGACCTGCCCGCGATCAGCCTGGGCCTCTGGCACAACTTCGGGGACGACGCCCCGTTCGACCGGCAGCGGCAGATCCTGCGCCGCGCGTTCGACGCCGGCATCACGCACTTCGACCTCGCCAACAACTACGGGCCGCCGTACGGGTCGGCCGAGACCAACTTCGGGCGGCACCTGGCCGACGACTTCGCCCCGTACCGCGACGAGCTGGTGATCTCGACCAAGGCCGGCTGGGACATGTGGCCGGGCCCGTACGGCCAGGGGGGCGGCGGCCGCAAGTACATGCTGGCCAGCCTCGACCAGTCGCTGAACCGCATGGGCCTCGACTACGTCGACATCTTCTACTCGCATCGGCCCGACCCGACGACACCGCTCGAAGAGACGATGGGCGCGCTGCACGCCGCCGTCCAGGCGGGCAAGGCCCTCTATGTCGGCATCTCCTCCTACTCGCCGGCGGACACCGCGAAGGCGGCCGCGATCCTCGCCGACCTCGGGACGCCGCTGCTGATCCACCAGCCGTCCTACTCGATGCTCAACCGCTGGATCGAGACCGAGGGCCTGCTCGACACCCTCGAGGACGTCGGCGCCGGCTGCATCGCGTTCTCCCCGCTCGCGCAGGGGATGCTCACCGGCAAGTACCTCGGCGGGATCCCCCAGGGCTCGCGGGCCAGCCAGGGCACGTCGCTGTCGGCGGACATGCTCAGCGACGAGGCGCTCGGAAACATCCGGGCACTGAACGAGATCGCGCAGCGGCGCGGGCAGAGCCTGGCGCAGATGGCGCTCGCCTGGGTGCTGCGCGACCAGCGGGTGACCAGCGCGCTCATCGGCGCCAGCAGCGTCGAACAGCTCGACCAGAATCTCGGTGCCCTGGACAACCTCGCCTTCACCGACGAGGAGCTCGCCGCCATCGACCAGCACGCCGTCGACTCCGGGATCGACCTCTGGGCCCAGGCCCGCGCCGGGGAGGTCTGAGCCCGGAGGTCTGGCCCGGAGTTGCCGCGGCGGCCCGGAACCGACACGCTCGGGTCCGACCGGCGAGCGGGGGAGCGGCGATGCGGGCAGACGAGGTCCGGGGTGTGTCCCAGCTGGCGCGGGTGACCCTGCGCGGCGGCACCTCGCGGGTCTTCGAGATGCACCGCGGGATCGCCGACCGCGCCTTCGACGCCGTCGGCCCGGCCGCCGCCCCGGTGCGGGCCGTGCACGACGCGATCACCGGGTTCACGTACGCGACGGTGCGGGGGGCGCTCGGCGGCGGTGCCCGCGCCGCCGGCGTCGTCGCCGAGTTCCGGGCCAGCGGCCGCGACCTCGACACCGACCGCGCCGGGCGGGTCGCGCTGGCGATCCTCAACGGTGCCCACGGCGACCTGGTCCAGCGCGAGGCACCCGGCCTCGCGATGGGCATGACCGTGCGGGTCGACGGCCGCGCGGTGCCCGTCGAGCCGGCCGCTCTGGCCGAGGCCTTCCCCGGGACGAGCGGACGGCTCGCGGTGTTCCTGCACGGTCTCACCGAGACCGAGAGCTCATGGTGCTTCCGGGCCGAGCGGCACCACGGCCGGGCTGATGTCAGCTACGGCACCCAACTGCAGGCCGATCTCGGGCTCACCCCCGTCCATCTCCGCTACAACACCGGCCTGCACATCTCGGACAACGGCCGGTCCCTCGACGCGCTGCTCGGGGCACTGGTCGACGGGTGGCCGGTGCCGGTCCAGGACGTCGTCCTCATCGGGCACTCGATGGGCGGGCTGGTGGCCCGCAGCGCCCTGCACCAGGCCGGGGGCGGGACGCCGCAGGCGCATCGCTGGACGTCGCTCGTGCGTGACACGATCACACTCGGCTCGCCGCACCTCGGCGCCCCGCTCGAACGCGGGGTCCACCGGCTGACCGCCGCGCTGGCCACGCTGCCGGAGACCCGGCCGCTGGCCCGGCTGCTCGCCCTGCGCAGTGTCGGGATCAAGGACCTCCGCCGCGGCACGCTCGTCGAGGCCGACTGGAGCGGCCGCGACCTCGATGACCTGGCGCCCGGAACGCACACCCACGTCCCACTGCTGGACGGCGCGCGGCACTTCGTCGTCCTGGTGACCGTCGCCCGGAACCCCTCCGGTCGGGTCGCCGACCTCCTCGGCGACCTGCTCGTGCAGCCCCGCAGCGCCTCCGGCGACACGGGGGACGACGACCGGCTGGCCTTCCCGCCCGACTCGGTGCACCGGATCGGCGGCCTGCACCACCTGGACCTGCTCAACCACCCGCTGGTCTACGAGCGGATCCGGGACTGGCTGGTGGACCGGCCGGAAGGTCCGCGGCCGGATGCGCCTCGGGGGAGTGGCCTCGGGGTGGACGAACACCCGCCCATCCGGGCGTGACCTGCGGCGATGTGCCGCGTTAAGCAGTAGGACGAGGGAGGCAACGTGGCCGACAGCGCCCGGAACGAGGCCGGCAGGACCGCAGCGAAGAAGACCCCGGCGAAGAAGAGCCCGGCGAAGAAAACCGTGGCGAAGAAGAGCCCGGCGAAGAAGACCGTGGCCGGAACGAGTCCGGCCACGCGGGCCCCCGCGAAGAAGTCTGTGGCCCGGAAGGCGGCTGCTGCGCCGACGGCTTCCGTCGAGGCTGCCTCCTCCGGCGGGCGCGGCCCCGCGGACGAGCCTGACCAGCAGAACCCGATCCAGCGGCTGATCAACTGGCGGGTGAGCGCCGCCATGGAGCCGCACCCGCCGAACGAGACGGTGCTCAAGCTCCAGCAGCCGCTCGTGGACCTGCTCAGCAAGTACTACTTCCGGCTCGAGGTCGACGGCTGGGACCGGGTACCTGACCGCCCGTGCCTCGCTGTCGGGGTGCACTCCGGTGGCGCGCTGACCATGGACGCATGGAGCCTGGTCAGCGCCTGGCACGACCACTTCGGGGGCACGCGGTACCTGCACGGGACCGCTCACGACGTGCTGATGGCGACCCCGGGACTCGGCGACTACTTCCGTGCGGTCGGTGTGATCGCCGCGAACCGGAAGACTGTCGGCACGGCATTGGCCCAGGGGAAGGACGTCGTCGTCTGGCCCGGCGGTGAGGTCGACGCGATGCGCAGCTGGTTCAAGCGGGACGTCGCGACGCTCGGTGGCCGCACCGGCTTCGTCCGGCAGGCGATCCGCTCCGGCGTCCCCATCCTGCCGGTGGCGACGGTGGGCGGCCACGACACCGTCTTCGTGCTCAACGAGGGCAAGTGGCTGGCCAACGCGCTGGACAAGGTGCTCGGCCTGAAGAAGACCCTGCGCGGGTCCAACCTGCCGATCATCGCCGGCTTCCCGTTCCCCATCGCGGTCGAGGTTCTCCCCGCGCACGTGCCGCTGCCGGCGAAGATCCGCACCGAGCTGCTGGAGCCGATCGAGGTCGACACCGACCCGGATCGCGCCGACGACAAGGCCTACGTGCAGAAGATCTACGACCAGGTGGAGGCCGAGATCCAGGCGGGGATGGACCGGCTGGCGGCGAAGCGGCGGCTGCCCGTCCTCGGGTGAGCCCTCAAGGCCGGTTCGGTGACCGGCCGAAGCCCGGTGCGGCGGACGAGCGCAGCAGGGGCAGTGTCCGGAGCGGCACGAGCACGGACAGGACGACGACGCTGGTCGAGCGCACCACGGCGGTGGACCTGCTGATCTCCAGCAGCACCTGCTGCAGGTCCTCGTGCGAGGCGGCAGCCACCCGGCAGAGGACGTCCCCGCTGCCGGTCGTCGCGTGCGCCTCCAGGACCCCGTCGATCACCTCCAGGTCCTCCCGCACGGCGTCCAGCGCGCCCTGCGCGATCTCCAGCGTCACGAACGCCTGGACGCCGAACCCGGCCGCGGCGACGTCGATGTCCGGGCCGTAGCCGGTGACGATCCCGGCCTCCTCCAGCCGCTGGATGCGGGCGGCCACCGTGGCCCGGGCGACGCCGGTGATCCGCGACAGCTCGAGGAAACCCGCGCGTGGGTGCTCCTCGAGTGCGGTGAGCAGCGCCATGTCCAGGTCGTCCGGCGTCCGGGTGACAGCCACGTGGCCTCCTTGTCGTCCGCCGAAAAGAATGGCGGTCAGCTATGCACATTGTGCAGCTATAAACCTCCCCAGCTGGCATCTGCTGGCATCCCGATCACCACGAGGGGTGTCTCTTGTGCAGCAACGGTTCTGCGGTGTGCAGTGTGGCGTACGCCATACGTCGGACCGTGCGATCCCGGAGGAGCGGCCGTGAGCCTCGAGCAGACCCTGAACGACGAGGAGCGCCTCGCTGACCTGGACCTCGACCAGCTCAAGCAGCTGGTGGGGCTGGTCGAGTACGACCCGTCGGATGACCCGTTCCCGGTCGGCGGCTGGGACTCGCTGGTCTGGGTCGTCGGCAACGCGACGCAGACCGCGCACTTCCTCCAGTCGGCCTTCGGCATGGAGCTGATCGCGTACTCCGGGCCGGAGACCGGCAACCGCGACCACCGCGCCTACGTGCTGAAGTCCGGGGCCGCCCGCTTCGTCGTCCAGGGGGCATACGACCCCGCCAGCCCGCTGGCCGACCACCACCGCAGGCACGGTGACGGGATCGTCGACATCGCACTCGCGGTGCCCGACGTGGACCGCTGCGTCGCGCACGCTTCGGCCCAGGGCGCGACCGTGCTGGAGCAACCGCACGACGTCACCGACGAGCACGGCACCGTGCGGGTCGCGGCCATCGCCGCCTACGGCGACACCCGGCACAGCCTGGTGGACCGCTCCCGGTACACCGGCATCCACCTGCCCGGCTACGTGCCGAAGGCGTCGACCCACGTGCGGCGCGAGGGAGCGCCCCGGCGGCTGTTCCAGGCCGTCGACCACGTCGTCGGCAACGTCGAGCTCGGGGAGATGGACCGCTGGGTCGACTTCTACAACCGCGTCATGGGCTTCACGAACATGGCGGAGTTCATCGGCGAGGACATCGCCACCGACTACTCGGCGCTGATGAGCAAGGTGGTCGCCAACGGCAACCACCGGGTCAAGTTCCCGCTCAACGAGCCGGCGCCGGGCAAGAAGAAGTCACAGATCGACGAGTACCTGGAGTTCTACGGCGGCGCCGGCGCCCAACACGTCGCACTGGCCACCGACGACATCCTCGCCACGGTCGACGCCATGGTCGCCGAGGGCGTCGAGTTCCTCTCGACGCCCGACTCCTACTACGAGGACCCGGAGTTGCGCGGCCGCATCGGCGACGTCCGCGTGCCGGTCGAGGAGCTGCAGCGCCGCGGGATCCTGGTCGACCGGGACGAGGACGGCTACCTGCTGCAGATCTTCACCAAGCCGACCGGTGACCGCCCGACCGTGTTCTTCGAGCTGATCGAGCGGCACGGCTCGCTGGGCTTCGGCAAGGGCAACTTCAAGGCACTCTTCGAGGCGATCGAGCGCGAACAGGCACGGCGCGGCAACTTCTAAGAGGACCCCGCTGCCCCCCACCGCTCGCAAGCTCGCGGTGGGACCCTGCAGCGGGGCCGCGGCGCGGGACCCTGAAGGGTGGCCGTTCCATCCGGTCACCTGGGAGGTCACGATGGCGTTCTACCGGCGGGTGGGCGACGTCCCGCCCAAGCGACACACCCAGTTCCGCCGTCCCGATGGCGGCCTGTACGCCGAGGAGCTGATGGGGGAGGAGGGCTTCTCCTCCGACGCCGCGCTGCTCTACCACCGCGGTGTTCCCTCCGCCCTCGTCGACGCCCGGCCGTGGCAGCTTCCCGACCAGACGCTGACCCCGAACGCCCCGCTGCTACCGCGACACCTGAAGCTGCACGACCTCTTCCCGGGGGAGGAGCACAAGGGGACCGATCCGGTCACCGGCCGGCGGCTGGTGCTGGGCAACGCCGACGTGCGGATCTCCTATGCCGTGTCGTCCCTGCCCAGCCCGCTCTACCGCAACGCCACCGGCGACGAGTGCGTCTACGTCGAACGCGGGACGGCGACCGTCGAGACCGTGTTCGGCCCGCTCGAGGTGGGCCAGGGCGACTACGTCGTCGTCCCGCGGGCGACGACGCACCGCTGGCTCCCGGGCGGCGACGAGCCGTTGCGGACCTACGCGATCGAGGCGAACAGCCACATCACGCCGCCGAAGCGGTACCTCTCGAGGTTCGGGCAGTTCCTCGAGCACGCGCCGTACTGCGAGCGCGACCTGCGCGGGCCGGACCAGCCGATGCTGGAGAGCGGCTCGGATGTCGAGATCTACGTCAAGCACCGCGGCGAGGGCCCCGGTGGGCTGACCGGCACCATCCACGTCGTCCCGGAGCACCCGTTCGACGTCGTCGGCTGGGACGGCTGCCTCTACCCCTACGCCTTCAACGTGGCCGACTTCGAGCCCATCACCGGCCGGGTGCACCAGCCGCCGCCGGTGCACCAGGTCTTCGAGGGGCAGAACTTCGTCATCTGCAACTTCGTGCCGCGCAGGGTCGACTACCACCCGCTGGCCGTTCCGGTGCCCTACTACCACTCCAACGTCGACTCCGACGAGGTCATGTTCTACGTCGACGGTGACTACGAGGCGCGCAAGGGCTCCGGCATCGGCAAGGGGTCGATCTCGCTGCACCCGGGCGGGCACTCGCACGGCCCGCAGCCGGGCGCCGTCGAGCGGTCACTCGGTGCCGACTACTTCGACGAGCTCGCCGTCATGGTCGACACCTTCCGCCCGCTGTCGCTCGGTGAGGCCGGCACGGCGTCGGACGACGGCCGGTACGCCTGGTCGTGGTCGGGCCGGGGCCCCTCGGCGTGACGGCTCGCGACACCTGGCTGGAGTTGCCGGAGGACACCGGTTTCGGGATCGCGAACCTGCCCCTCGGCGTCTTCTCGACGGCCGGCCGTCCACCGCGGACGGGGATCGCCATCGGGCGTCATGTCCTCGACCTCGGCGGCCTCACCGGCGATCCGGTGCACTCCACCGGCTCCCTCAACGCGTTCATGGCGCTCGGGCCCGGCGCGTGGCGCGGCCTGCGCGAGCAGGTCACCGACCGGCTCACCGACGAGCGGTACCGCGCCCGGATCGAACCCCACCTGATCCCGCGGGCCGGCGTCCGGCTGCACCTCCCGATCGCGGTGGCCGACTACGTCGACTTCTACAGCTCGGAGCAGCACGCGGTGAACGTCGGCCGGATCTTCCGCCCCGGCTCCCCGCCGCTGACACCCAACTGGAAGCACCTGCCGATCGGCTATCACGGCCGCGCCGGGACCGTCGACGTGTCCGGAACGCCGGTGCTGCGCCCGTGCGGGCAGCGCGAGGGGCCGGACGGCGAGCCGATCTTCGGCCCCTCGACCCGGCTCGACTTCGAGGCCGAGCTGGGCTTCGTCGTCGGCGCGCCGTCCGAGCCCGGGAGGCCGGTGCCGGTGGGCGCCTTTCCCGACCACGTGTTCGGCGTCTGCCTGCTCAACGACTGGTCAGCCCGCGACCTGCAGGCCTGGGAGTACGTGCCACTGGGCCCCTTCCTCGGCAAGTCGTTCCGCACGTCCATCTCGCCGTGGGTGGTGCCGCTGGCCGCGCTGGAGGAGGCCCGCGTGCGTCCGCCGGTCCGCGACCCCCGGCCGCTGCCCTACCTGAGGGACGACGAGGACCCGTGGGGCCTGGACATCACCCTCGAGGTCCGGCTCGGCGGCGAGACGGTCAGCCGGCCGCCCGCCGCTGGGCTCTACTGGACCGCGGCCCAGCAGCTGGCGCACCTGACGGTCAACGGCGCGAACCTGCGCACCGGGGACCTCTACGGCTCCGGCACCGTCAGCGGCCCGGAGCGCAACCAGCGCGGCTCGCTGCTCGAGCTGTCCTGGGGCGGTACCGACCCGCTGACGCTGGCCGACGGCTCGGCCCGGACATTCCTGGAGGACGGCGACGTCGTCACCCTCACCGCCTCGGCGCCCGGGCCGGGCGGCACCCGGGTCGGCTTCGGCGAGGTGACCGGTCAGGTCCTCCCCGCGCGCTGCTGCCAGTAGGCGGAGGTCACCGGCGGTGGGCCAGCGTCACTGCGGTCACGACCACCGCGCCCAGGACCGCCAGCTGGAGGACCGGCGCGAGCAGGGGAGCCAGCAGCACCAGTGCGGTACCCGCCGCGGCACCGGCCACCAGCCCCAGCAGGATCTCGATGCTGTGCCAGACCTCGCGGACACCGCGGCCGGTGGCCAGCCGGATCACCACGGTCGTCAGCGTGCCGGTGAGGTACGTCGTCGACATGCCGCTGACCCCGAAGCGCTGCACGGTGCTGCTCTGGATGCCCAGCGCGACCGCCGTACACAGCAGCAGCGCCAGGGCGACACCGGGCCCGGGCGCTCCGCCCGTGACCCACCAGCCGACCGCGTACGCGGCCATGAACACCAGCTCGGCCGCCAGCCCGACCGTGACCGCCCGCGGCCAGATCGGGTCGTCCTTCGCCGGCGTCCCGGCGAGGCGGGCACCCAGGGCGGCACCGGCGCAGAAGGCGAGGATGGCGAAGCCGGAGGATGCCGCGCGAGCGCCGTTGCCGGAGCTGGCGGCGACGCCGAGCAGGACCATGTTCCCGGTCATGACGCTGGTGAAGGCACCACCGAGGGCGAGCAGGCCGATCGCGTCGGTCGCCCCGCTCACCACCGCCAGGCTGACGACCAGCGACTGGCGCAACCGCACCGCCCGCCGGTCCCGGGTCGGCTGCGTCCCTTTGTCGGCCGGCGCTGCTGGCGTCACGGAGACGGAGCGTAGGGAGGGCGCGGGCACCGTCACAGGATTCCGGGCCTACGGCCCGGCAGCGCTGGATCATGTGCACATCGATTCGCGGCAGGCATGTGCAGGATGACTCTCAGGGGATGGCGCCCGCGGCCCTAGCTTCGGAACAGCACGAGGAGCCGACGCCCGACCAGAGAAGGCATGCCATGACCGAACTGCTCTCCCGCCCCGAACTGCTCAGCCACGAGGAATTCCGCGTCGCACTGCAGGACGCCATCAAGGGCCGTGAGGCGAAGAACGCCTCCTTCAGCAAGGCCTGGGCCGACGGCAAGCTCGAGCGCCACCACTTCGCCCGCTGGGCCGAGAACCACTACCAGTACGTCGGCCCGTTCGCCGACTACCTGGGCATCGTCTACGCCAACACCCCGGACACCTGCACCGAGGCCAAGGACTTCCTGCTCCAGAACATGTACGAGGAGGAGCTGGCCGACATCCGCCACACCGACCTGCTCATCCGCTTCGGTGAGGTCTGCGGCACGACCCGCGAGCGCATCGAGGACCCGAACAACGCCAACGCCGTGACCCGGGGCCTGCAGGCCTGGTGCTACGCCACGGCGCTGCGCGAGCACTTCGTGGTGGCCACGGCCGCGCTGGTCGTGGGCCTGGAATCGCAGGTGCCCGAGATCTACAAGAAGCAGATCATCCCGCTCCGTGGGGTGTACGGCTTCACCGAGGACGAGATCGAGTTCTTCGACCTCCACATCACCTCGGACGTGGTGCACGGCGAGCGCGGCTACCAGATCGTGCTCGAGAACGCGAACACCCCCGAGCTCCAGCAGCGCTGCCTGCAGTTCGTCCGCTGGGGTGCGGAGATGCGCTACTCGTACACCCGCTCCCTGTACGACACCTACGTCGCGCCCGACCTCGAGGGCGCTGCGCAGGCCTGAGCGCCGTAGTCGACCGGGTGCCGGGCGCGAGCCGCCCGGCACCCCGTCGCGTTCAGTGCGGCCCACGAGCCGCCTCCCGTACATCCTCGCCGGACGACGGCCGGCCCCTTTCGCACGACCGCGACGGAGATCTCTCGTGAGCGAGCCCACCGCCACTGCCCCCGATGCCGGCCGAACCCGGTCGGCCGACGCCGCCTCCTGGGTGCACGTCGCCGAGATGAAGGACCTCGCCCGGCGCAAGCGCGCGCAGGTCAGCGTGGGCGGCTGCCCGATCGCGCTGTTCCTCGTCGAGGGCGAGGTCTTCGCCATGGACGACGTCTGCACCCACCAGGAGCGTTCGCTCAGCAAGGGCACGCTCCTCAATGGCCAGGTGATCTGCCCGGGCCACCAGTGGAAGTTCGACCCCCGCACGGGCGAGGCCGAGGACCAGGACGGGCGCCAGGCCACGTACGCGGTGCAGGTCACCGAGGGCGGTTCGATTCTGGTCGACCCCACCCCTGCGACGCCGCGGCACAACAGTGCGTCCGGCGCCGCCGCCACCGTTACCGCCGACGCCGCCCCCGTCGCGAGGTGAGTTCCATGTCCGAGCAGACCCTGGTCGTCATCGGTGCCGGTCACGTCGCCGCGTCCGCCGCCCGTGCGCTGCGCCGCCGCGGGTTCGCCGGAGCGATCGTGCTCGTCGGTGACGAGCCCGTCGGTCCCTATCAGCGGCCGCACCTGTCCAAGGAGCGGCTGGCCACCGGGGGCGACGCCGGGCTGTGGCTGCTCGACCCGGCGTGGTGCGAGGCCAACGACGTCACGCTCCGCACGAGCAGCCCCGTGGACCGCATCTCCACCGGCACCGGAGAGGTGCTGTTGACCGACGGCACCGCCCTGCGCGCCGACCTCGTGCTCGTCGCGACCGGTGGCCGGCCGCGACAGCTGCCCGGTGTCGAGGGCGACCGGGTGCACTCCATCCGCTCGCTGGCCGACAGCGACCGGCTGCGTGAGCGCCTGCTGCCCGGCCGGCGCATCGGCGTGCTGGGCGGCGGCTTCCTCGGCACCGAAGTGGCCGCCGCGGCGCTGCGCCGAGGCGCCGAGGTCGTCGTGTTCGACCGTGACCCGGTGCTGCTCGCCCGGGTGCTGGGCGCCGACATCGGCGCGGCGGTCACCGGTCTCCATCGGCAGCGCGGCGTCGAGCTGCGACTCGGCACGGCCGTCACCGAGATCCGCACCTCGGCCGACGGCGTCACCGTGGTGACCGCCGGGGGCGCAGAGAGCGTGGACGACCTCGTCGTGAGCATCGGGATCGAGCCCGACACCGACGTCGCCGTCCGGTCCGGGCTCGTGGTGGGCAACGGCGTCGAGGTCGACGCGCAGGGCCGCACCTCGGTCCCGACCGTCTTCGCGGCCGGCGACGTGGCGGCACACGACCACCCGCGCTACGGCCGCATCCGGGTGGAGCACGTCGACGTCGCCCAGCAGCAGGCCGCCGCGATCGCCTCGACCCTCGCCGGCCGGCCCGCCACGTTCGCCGACCCGCACTGGTTCTGGACCGACCAGTTCGACATCAACGTGCAGGGCCTGGGCCTGGCCGGCATCCGCGCGGACGACGTCCTCGTCAGCCGCGGGAACCCCCGAGCCCTCGACGGCACGGTCTTCTGGCTTCGGGACGGCGGAATCGTCGCCGCGGCCACCGTCGAGCGCGGCGAGGACATCTCGGTGGCCCGCGAGCTGATCGACCTCGAGATCCCGGTCAGCGCCGGGCAACTCGCCGACGAGTCGGTCGAGCTCGAGGACCTGCTGGACCAGGAAGAGGTGCCGGTCTGATGGCTTCCCGCACGGTGCGCAACCTCGTCGACGGGGAGTGGGTCGAGTCGCTCAGCGGACGCACCCGCGAACGCCGCAACCCCGCCGACACCCGCGACGTCGTCAGCACCTTTCCCGAGTCCGACGCGAAGGACGCCGACGCGGCCGTGTCGGCTGTGGCCGCCGGCTGGGAGGCCTGGGCCGCGACCGGCCCCGAACAGCGGGCGACGGTGCTCGAGGCCGCCGCAGGGATCCTCGAGCGGCAGCGGGACTCGCTGATCGAGGATCTCGTCCGCGAGGAGGGCAAGACCCGGGCCGAGGCGACCATGGAGGTCTCCCGTACGCCGATGAACCTGCGGTTCTACGCGGGCGAGGCGATGCGCACGGCCGGCGTGACCCTCCCGACCGGCGACGGCAGCCTGGTGTTCACCCTCCGCGCGCCGGTCGGTGTCGTCGCGGCGATCACGCCCTGGAACTTCCCGCTCAACATTCCCTCGCGCAAGCTGGGTCCCGCTCTCGCGGCCGGCAACGGCGTCGTCTTCAAGCCCAGCGAGGTGACCCCGCTGCTGGGTCAGCGGCTGGTCGACGCGCTGCTCGCGGGCGGCCTGCCGGCCGGCGCGATCGCGGTCCTGCACGGCGGCGCCGAGGTCGCCTCGGCGCTGGTCACCGACGACCGGGTCGACGCCGTCACCTTCACCGGCTCGACGAACGTCGGCGAGTCGATCCACCGTGCCTCGCGCGCCAGCCGGCGCACCCAGCTCGAGATGGGCGGCAAGAACCCCGTCGTCGTCCTGGAGGACGCCGACCTCGACCGCGCCGCCAACCTCATCGTCAAGGGCGCGTTCGGGTTGTCCGGGCAGGCGTGTACGGGCACGAGCCGGGTGCTCGTGCACGACGCGGTGCACGACGCGCTGCTCGAGCGCATCGCGGCCGGGGCGCAGGCGCTGCGCGTCGGTCCGGGGCTCGTCGACGGCGTCGACATGGGGCCGCTGGCCAACGAGCGTCAGCGGGACTCGGTGCTGGGCCACGTGGCGCGGGCCCTCGACGACGGCGCGCGGCTGGTGATCGGCGGCCCCGCCGACGACACCCAGGACCTCACCGCCGGCGACCTGGCGCACGGGCACTTCGTCCGCCCGACGATCTTCGCCGACGTCGACCCGGCGTCGGCGCTGGCGACCGAGGAGGTGTTCGGGCCGGTGCTGGCCGTGCTGCGGGTGCAGTCCCTCGACCATGCCGTCGAGCTCGCCGACGCGACCCGGTTCGGGCTCTCGGCCGGCATCGTCACGGCCGACGTCGCCCGGGCTCTCCGGTTCGCCCGCCGGGTGACCGCGGGCCTGGTCAAGGTGAACCAGCCGACCACCGGCCAGGCGATGAATGCCCCGTTCGGGGGTCTCAAGGACAGCAGCACCCAGACGTCGAAGGAACAGGCAGGGGATTCGATGATGGCCTTCTACACGGTCGACAAGACCGTCTACCTGAGCGCATGACCGTCCCGGAGAAGGGGGCCGTCGTCCCTGCGTCGGAGGAGGAGCTGGCCGCGGCCGGCACCGAGTGCGCGTTCGTCCGCATCTGCCGGGCGGGCCAGGTGCCCAACGGCTACGTGCGCCGCTTCTACGCCGAGACGGAGCACGGGCAGGTCGAGCTCGCGGTGGCCCGCCTGGACAACCGCGCCTACGCCACGTCCAACTACTGCACCCACCTGGACTGCCTGCTCAGCTCCGGCAAGCTGCAGGACGACGGCATCCGCTGCTCCTGCCACAACAGCGTGTTCGACCTGCAGACGGGTGAGCCGATCCAGCCGCCGGCCACCGAGCCCATCCGCACCTACCCGGTACGGGAGGAGGACGGTCAGGTGTTCGTCGGGCTCTCCGAGCGGGACGTGCTGGAGGGCGGTCCACGTCGCCGCAAGCCACCGTCGGCTCAGTGACACCGGCAGCGGGGGAGTGGCCGCCGTCCTGGGGGCCCGTCCGCACGCCGACCCTCGCGACGGCGGGGATGGTGAGCAGCAGCTCGCCGGCCGTCAGCCAGGTCGGCGCGCGCGTCCTCGCGGACGGCGGCACCGCCGTCGACGCCGTGCTGGCGATGACCGCCATGTCCTGGCTCGCCCTTCCCGGCCAGTGCGGGATCGGCGGCGACGCGTTCGCCGTGGTGCGCGAACCGGACGGACAGGTCTGGACCGTCAACGGCAGCGGCTACGGCCCCGACGGCGCCTCCGCCGAGGCCTACCGGGACCGTGGATTGTCCACGGTCCCGATGACCGGACCGCTCGCCGTGGCGACGCCCGGCGCGCCGGGAGCCCTTTCCACCCTGCACGCCCGAGGTGGCACCCGGGACCTGACGGAGCTCTGGGCGCCGGCCGTGGTGGCGGCGCGCACCGGCCTGCCCTGCACCGCCAAGAACCGCCGCGACATCGCCGAGCACGCCGACGCGCTCGCCCGGGATCCGGGCCTGGCGCAGTGGCTGCTGCCCTCCGGCCGGGTACCGGCGGTGGGCGACCTCCTGCCGGCCGGCGAGCTGGCCGGGACCATCGCCCGGCTGGCCCGCAGCCCGCTGTCCCTCAACCGCGGCGAGCTGGCGGAGCGGGCCGTGGAATTGCTGCAGGACGGCGGCGCGCCGTTCTCCGGCGACGAGTGGTGCCTCGGAGGCGAGGTGCCGGCGGAGCACGCGATCAGTGCGCCCTACGGGGACCTGACGGTCCACCAGACGCCGCTCCCGTCACCGGGCTGGATGGTGCTGCAGCAGGCCGGACTCCTCGACGGACTGCTGGCTGATCTCCCCACGTCCTCGGCCCAGGCGGTCCACCTGCTGGCACTCGCCGCTCGCCGGGCCTTCCGCGACCGGTACGAGCTCTGTGCGTCCGATTCCGATGCCTGGAGCTTCCTGCTCACCGAGGAGAGCCTGGGCCGGGCGCGGCGGGAGCTGCGGCAGGAACCGGCGATCGTCACGGCGCCGGGCGGTAGCGCCGGGGACACGACCAGCTGCCTCGCCGTGGACGCCGACGGGCGCGCGGTCAGCGCGATCTCCTCGCTGGCCTTCACCTTCGGCGCCCGCATCTCGATCCCCGGCACCGGGGTCGCCCTGAACAATCGGCTGGCGCGGGGCGCCTATCTTCTGCCGGGCCATCCCAACGCGCTGGCCCCACGGCGCAAGCCGCTGCACACCTTGAACGCCTGGATCGCCACCGACCGCGCCGGCCGGCTGCGACACGTGGGCAACACCCCCGGGGGGGACGGCCAGGTGCAGTGGAACATGCAGCTGCTCGCGCACCTGGTCGACGGCGGTCTGGATCCTGCGCAGGCGGTGTCGGCGCCGCGGACGACCGTGCATCCCGGCAGCGACGCGGACGCCCTCGGGACACCGGAGACGTTGCAGTGCGAGACCCGGCTGGGTGCAGAGGTCCTGGCGGGGCTCGCCGAGCGCGGCCACGTCCTGCGCGACGTCGGTGACTGGGGGGCGGGCGGCAGCGCGCTGGTCATCTCGGTCGACGACGGCCGCGGCGTCCTCGCCGGCGCGGCCGATCCGCGGCAGGACGGGGTGGCGCTCGGTGTCTGAGCCGGACGCGGGCGATGCGCCTGTTCCGGAGCCGGCGCAGTTCTCGGTGCCGCCGCAGGGCGCCTACGTGCCGGCCGTCGTCCACCACGGCCTGGCCTGGACGGCGGGGATGACGCCACGGCGCCACGGCGAGCTCGTCGTCCACGGGGTGGTCGGGCGGGACGTCGACATCGCGGCCGCCCGTGAGGCGGCCGGGCTTGCGGCGGGCAATGCGCTCACTGCGGTGATCGAGGCGGTCGGCGGGCTTCCGGCCGTCGTGCGGGCCGTGAAGATGACCGTGTTCATCGCCGCGGTCGACGGCTTCACCGCGCACTCGGCTGTCGCGGACGGCGCGTCGGCGGCCCTGCGGGAGCGTCTCGGCGACCGCGGCGTCGTGGCCCGCAGCGCGATCGGTGTGCGCACCCTGCCTTCCGGCGCGCCCGTCGAGGTGGAGCTGGTCGTCGCCGTCGCTCCCTGACGGCGAGATCTGCGGACTCGCCCCCAGCGCGCTGAAGGGGGCGAGTCCGCAGATCTCGTGCGGCTCAGGCGAGCGTGCCGGCCGCCGCCACCTGCTCGGCGAACGCCTGTAGGGCCGCGGCACCGACAGCCTTGTCCTGTTCGCCGTTGCCGCCGCTCACGCCCACCGCGCCGACGATCTGTCCCGCGTGCACGATCGGGAAGCCGCCGACGAAGATCGCGAACTTGCCGGGGAGCATGTGCGCGATGCCGAACGCCTCGTTGCCGGGCAGGGCCGGCCCGTTGGGGGGCTCGTTGAACAGGTGGGTGGCCCGTTCGTGACCGGCCGCCGTGAACGCCTTGGCCATCGCGATCTCGACGCCGGTCAGCCGGGCACCCGGCAGCCGATGCAGGGCCAGGACGTTTCCGCCGTCGTCGCAGACACAGATCGTCTGCTTGACACCGAGCTCCTCGGCTTTGGCCCGTGCCGCCTCGAGCATCGGCAGAGCGTCATCGAGGGTGATCCGGAAGACCTGGTGCACGGGGTTCTCCTCCTCCGGCCGGCCGGCCGGGTCGCCACGGCCGCGCTCCTCGGGACGGGGAGCCGGCTCGACTACCACCTTGGGGACTGGACGGCGGGTCCAGCAATGGTGACACTGCAGTGTCAACCCGGCCGGTCGTTGTGCACAGTGACCAGAGGAGCGCCATGCCGCACGCGTACTCCGACGACGCGCTGACCCTCGCACGCCTCCTGCAGGAGCCGCTGCTGCGTCGCGCCCGGATCCACGCAGGGCGGGCCGGTGCGGTCACCCGGCTGGACTGGGTCGCGCCGTGGGCGGTCGCCTGGCACCAGGAGGACCTCTTGACGGGCGTCCTGGTGCATGCGCACGCCGCGGAGCTCGCGGAGCAGCAGGTCACGGTGAGCCAGGTGGCAGAGCAGCTCGCCGGCCGCGGCGCCGCGGCGTTGCTGGTGGACGGCCACCAGGCCGGGACCACCGCGACGGAGGTCGCCTGCCCGCTGACGCTGGTCACCATGGCCGACACCGTGGCGTTCACCGCCCTCAACCGGCTCGTCGCCGACCTGACTCTCGCGCGCGAGACCCACGTGCTGCGGTACGGCCTGACCGTGCACCGTGCGCTGGCCGAGCTGCTGTACCGGGGCGCCGAGCTCTCGGCGCTGTGCAGCCAGATGTCGCGGATGTCGCAGCGGCCGGTGGCCGTGTTCGACAGCCAGGGCGCCCTGGCCGTGCTCGAGCAGCGGCAGCCCCGGGTGGTGGAAGCGGCCGCGTTGTCCCGTGCCTTCGCCGAGCAGGCCGAGGCGCTGGGCGCCAAGGATGCGCCGGACGAGCTGCACCCACGGCTGGCCGAACTCACCGTGGCCGGCCGGTTGTTCGCGTGCGTACTGACGCCGATCGTGCTGGGCGGCCGGCACGACGGCTGGATCCTGCTGCTGGAGGACGGCGACGATCCACACCCGCACGACCTGGCGGAGCACCGTGTCCTGGTAGAGCAGGCGGCGCCGATCGTCGGCACCGAGATGCTGCGGCTGCGCAGCGTCCAGCGGGCCAAGGAGCAGGCGCGCGGCGACTTCGTGCACGGGCTGCTGCACGGCCGGTTCGCCACGGTGGAGGACATCAGCGCCCGGGCTGCGCACTACGAGTTCCCCGTGCGCTCGTGGTTCGGGGTGGTGGTGGCCTCCGGGCTCACGGTGCCCGGGGACGCCGACGCCCCGGCGCGACTGCAGAACATCGCCATCCAGGCATCCCGGCTGCTGCCCGAGCAGGAGCGGCACACCCAGGCGGCGATGGTCGGAGACGTGCTGGTCGTCGTCCGGGAAGCCGCCCGCCGCGGTGTGATGGGCACGCCGGACACCGCGATCGCCACCATCGCGGAGTACGCGGCGGAACTGCACAGCTACCTCAGCCGGCGGAAGGACCAGTCCGGCCGGCCGGTCCGCGTCACCTACGGCCGGCCGGTGGTGGGCGCCCTGGCGATACCCGACAGCTACCGCGAGGCCCGCATGGCGCACGGTCTGCAGCAGCGGCTCGGCCTGCCGCCCGTCTCCGGCTACCAGGAGCTGCGGGTGCACGCGGTGCTCGAGGACGTCGCATCGAGCCGCACCGGACGCTCGTTCGCCACGGACCTCCTGGCGCCGCTCCGCGATCCGGCCGCGGGGGACCTGGAGTCCGCCGTCCTCGCCTATGTGGCCAGCGGCGGCAACGTGAACGCTTCCTCCCGCGACCTGCACATCCACCGCAACACGATGCTGTACAAGCTGGACCGGGCCTCCCGGCTGCTGGGCATGGATCTGCGCCAGGCAGAGAACCAGTTCGCGGTGTGGCTCGCCCACACCCTCGACCTGCTGGCGAACACGACCGCCGAGGTCGAGCGGGTGGTCAGCCCCGCCTGACCGGTGCGTCGACCGCCGCAGCCGGCCGCGGGTCGGGCAGCTCCCGGCCGCGGAAGCTGATGACCAGCCCCGCGGCGGCCACCGAGGCACAGCCGGCGAACAGCCACCCCAGCCCGTCGGGCCACGCGGCCGCGACCCCGGCCGTGCCGACCGCGGCGCCGACGAACCGCATCATGTTGAACAGCCCGAGGCCGGTCCCCTTCTGACCGGCAGGCGAGCGGGTGGCGCCGGTCAGCGCGGGCGTCTGGACCAGGGCGATCCCCACCCCGGCGGACACCAGCAGGGCGATGATCGGCACGAGGCGCTGCGCGCCGGAACCCAGCACCACCGCCAGCCCGATGTCGACAGCGACCAGCAGGCTCAATCCGGTACGCAGCACGGGACGGGGCCCGACCCGATCGGCGAGCACGCCGACGACCGGCGCGAGCACCGCCCACACCAGGGGGAGCGCGAAGATGAGCACGCCGGTGACGGCGGCCGACAGCCGGGTGACGCCGGTCAGGTAGAGCGGCACCGCGACCAGCACCGCGGCGAGGCTGCTCTGCTGGACGAACACCCCCGTCGCCGAGCGCAGCCACCGGATCTCGATCAGCAGCCGAGGATCGATGAACGGGGCCGCGCGCCGCAGCCCGGTGCGGACGAACACCGCGAGCGCGCAGACGCCGAGGACGGCGCCGACGACCGGCGCCCACACGGGGACGCCGGGCTGCGGAGCCGCGGTCGCCGCGGTCATGAGCAGCGCGACGCCGAGGGTGAGGGAACCGGCGCCGACGGGATCGATGCGGGCCGGCTGTCCGGAGTCGCGGGGAACGACCCGCAGGGTCAGGGCCAGCACGCCCAGGGTGAGGGGCACGAGGGCGCCGAAGATGGCGCGCCAGCCGAACGCGTCGGCGACCAGGCCGCCGACCGGCGGCCCGATGGCCTGACCGATTCCGTTGGCCGCACCCCACGCGCCCATGACGCGGCTCCGCCGCTCCGGCGGGAAGCTGCGGGCCAGCATGCCCATGACGGCGGTCGGCACCGCGGCGCAACCCAGACCCTGCAACCCGCGGCTCACGACCATCAACGCCAGGGTGGGAGCCACGGCGGCACCGACGGTGCCGGCGAGCAGAACCGACAGCGCGAGGACGAGGGTGCGACGGCGGCCCAGCCGGTCGCTGATCCATCCGGTCAACGGCATCGCGACGGCGAGCACGAGCACCGACGCCGACGCGACCAGGACGCCCTGGGTGACCGGTGCGCCGAAGTCGGCGGTGATCTGGCGCAACGGGACGTTGACGATGTTGTTGCTGATCGTGCCCAGGACCGTGGCGCCGAGCAGGGCCGCCAGCAGCCAGCCGCGCCCGGCGGGGAGGGGAAGAACACTGCCGGGTCGTGTCGAGGGGCCCGGAGCGGCGGGAGTTACGTCGGGCTCCGTCGTCGTTTCCCGCACAACCGTCCCCTCATCACTCTTCCGGCCACCGATGGTTACACCCTGCTGAGCGACTCACTACAGCAAGCTGCACATTCCGGAGGCGCGCGACTGTGCACATCACTGATGGACGGGCGGTGGCGGATCCAGGACCTTCGTCCCACATCACATCGGGCTCTCCCGCTTGAGGGGCAACCATGCATCTGACAGCAGCACACTGGATCTTCTTGGCGGGAGTCGTGGTCATCCTCGTCACGATGATCATGCGCAAGAACATCGTCGTGCCGGCCGTGGTGGCCACTTTCCTGACTGCCCTGGTCTTCACCGGCAGTCTGGCCACAGGTCTCTCGTCGGTGTTCAACGCCAGCCTCACGGCGGCGACCAACCTGTTCAGCATCTTCCTGATCATCGCGATGGTCACGGCGATGCTGCGCTCGCTGGAAGGGCTGGGGGCTGACCGGCGCATGGTGGCGCCGTTCCGGAAGGTCATGCGCAACGGGCACCTGGCCTTCTGGACGCTGGTGATCATCACCTACTTCATCTCGCTGTTCTTCTGGCCGACCCCGGCCGTGCCACTCATCGGCGCGGTCCTGGTCCCGGTGGCGATCCGGGCGGGGCTGCGTCCGCTGGCGGCCGGCTTCACCGTCGCGATCGCCGGCCAGGGGATGGCGCTCTCTTCCGACTACGTCATCCGCGTGGCGCCGGGGCTCTCGGCGAAGGCCGCGAGCGCCGACCCCGCGGTCGTCGCCGACCGCGCGTTCGTGCTGTCGCTGATCGTGGGCGGCATCGCGCTGGCCATCGGCTACGCGATGGAGGTGCGCAAGATGCGCACGCCGTCCGACGAGTGGCTCGCCGACTGGGACTCGACCGCCGACCGCTCCGCGCTGGTCGCGGACGCCGAGCAGGTCATCGACGAGGACCCCTTCGGCGGCGTGGGCCACGGTGGAGCGGGCACCGGTGGTGGTGGCTCCGGACCTGGCTCCGGTCAGGGTGGGGTGACCGCGGGCGAGCGCGAGCTGGTCGGCGTCGGCGCGCGGACCGGCGTGTCCTCGCCGGTCGAGGCGCCGATCGTCGGCCACGGCATGGCGCTGCGGGGCACCCCCGCCGGTCAGCCGGTGCCCGCGGAGGCGCACACCATCGCCCCGGTCGAGAAGCCGCTCGCCTCGAAGTTCTTCGCGGTGTTCGTGCCGGTGGCATACCTGGCACTGATCGTCTACCTCGTCGTCGCCGCGCTGTCCGACTCGGTGCCCGACCTCAAGGGCGGGGATGCCGCTGCGCTGGTCGGCGGCATCGCGCTGCTCACCATGTTCGGGGCTGCTTTCGCTCGCGACCGGTCGACGTTCATGGAGACCGCGGCCGAGCACATCGTCGACGGCCTGGTGTTCGCGTTCAAGGCCATGGGGGTCGTCCTGCCGATCGCCGGGTTCTTCTTCCTGGGCAACGGCGACTTCTCGGGGACGGTCATGAGCCTCGGCGAGGGCGTGAAGGGGCCGGCTTTCCTGTACGACATGGTCGTGGCCGGCCAGTCCCACCTGCCCACGAGCGGCATCGTCACCGCCTTCGGCATCCTGCTGGTCGGCATGATCGCCGGGCTGGAGGGTTCCGGTTTCTCGGGGCTGCCGCTGACCGGGTCGCTGGCCGGGTCGCTGGCCCACGGGGCGGGCGTGAGCAGCCCGACGCTTGCGGCCATCGGGCAGATGGGCAACATCTGGTCCGGCGGCGGCACGCTGGTCGCCTGGTCCTCGCTGCTCGCCGTGGCCGGTTTCGCCCGGGTTCCCGTGGTCGAGCTGGCCCGGCGCTGCTTCGTGCCGGTCGTCGCGGGGTTGGTCGTCGCCACGGTCGCGGGGGTGGTGATCTTCGGCTAGCAACCGCCCGGGTGCATCCAGGCCCCGACGCACAGCAGCCCCGGACCGCGCAGGCGGTCCGGGGCTGCTGTGCGTCGGCGAACGTCCCGGCCGCGCGGCGCGTGTCGGCCGCGGTCGCGGGTATCAGGGCGGATACGCGGGGGCGGGCCGGCTACTGAGGAGATGCGGTGCACGCTCCGTCGAGAGACGCAGAACCGAACCCCTCGGGTGATGGGTCGACGACCACGATCGACGTCCCCCACGGCCACGGCGTCCCGTCCGGGTCATGGCCCTCGGGCACGACGCGGCCGCCCGACCCGCGGTGGCCCACCCGGCGCATCTTCGGCGCTGCGTTCACGGCGGGAACGGGTGTCGTCCTTGCCTACGTGCTGCTCGGTGCGATCGGGAGCGTCGCCGGGGAGCTCATCCTGATCGTGCTCGCGCTGGTCTTCGCCGTGGGCCTGGACCCGATCGTCTCCTGGCTCGCCCGCCACGGGTGGCGCCGGGGCTACGGCGTCACCGCAGTCATGACCGGATTCCTGCTCGTCCTGGCCGGCGTCTTCGCGGCGATCATCCCGCCGATCGTGACGTCGGTCGGTCAGCTCATCAAGGCGGCACCCGGGCTCATCCAGGAGTTGCAGGACCGCAGCAGCGTGCTGGGGCGGTTGAACGCGCGGTACCACGTCCTCGACGCGCTCAAGTCCCAGGTGGCCGGTGGCGGAGGAAAGCTGCCGGTGGGCGGCGTCCTGAACATCGGGCTGGCCGTCTTCGGCACGCTCGCCGCGGCGGTCACCGTCGTGGCCCTGACGATCTACTTCCTCGCCAACCTGCCGTCGATCCGCCGCGCGATCTACCGCACGGTTCCCGCCAGCCGCCGCGCCCGGGTGCAGGAGCTCGGTGACGAGATCAGTGCCCGGACCGGTGGCTACGTGCTGGGCAACCTGCTGACCTCGCTCATTGCCGGGGTGGGCACCTTCGTGTTCCTCGAGATCGTGGGCGTGCCCTACGCGGTCGCCCTGGGCGTGCTCGTGGCCGTGCTGGACCTCATCCCGGTGGTCGGCTCGACCATCGGGGGGATCCTCGTCACGCTCGTGGCCCTCAGCGTCTCCACGGCCGTCGCCATCGCCAGCCTGATCTTCTACATCGTCTACCGAGTGCTCGAGGACTACCTGCTGACTCCGCGGGTCATGGACCGGGCCGTCGACGTTCCCCCCGTGCTGACCATCGTGGCGCTGCTGATCGGCGGGGCCCTGCTCGGGATCGTCGGCGCCTTCCTCGCCATCCCCGTCGCGGCCGCCGTGCAGCTGGTGGTCACCCGCGTGGTGTGGCCACGACTGGACCAGGCCTGAGCCGAGCGCGGGGGAGCGTCGACGTGGCAGGGTGGCCGGAGCCCAGCAGGAGGTGATGGCTGCGTGGACCTCCAGGAGGTCGCCGACGAGCTCTACCGGGTGCCGCCCGAGGAGTTCATCGCGCTGCGCAAGGCCCGTCAGGACCAGGCACGCGCCGAGGGCGACAAGGCGCTCGCCAAGGACATCGGAGCGCTGCCCAAACCCTCGGCCGCCGCCTGGGTCAGCAACCTGCTGGTGCGCGCCCATCGGCCGGAGATCGAGGGGCTCGTCGAACTGGGGAATCTGCTGCGGGAGGCGCAGCAGAACCTGGCCGGCGCCGAACTGAAGGCGCTGGACACCCAGCGACGCCAGTTGATCGCGGCGCTGACCCAGCAGGCCCGCTCGCTGGCATACGACGTCGGCCATCCCGTGAGCACGCAGGTGGCCGGCCAGGTCGAGGAGACGCTGCGGACCGCGATGAGCGATCCCGCCGCCGGGGACGCCCTGCTCACGGGCCGGCTCACGTCGCCGATGTCCTACAACGGTGGTCTCGGGACGAGCCCTGCGCGCCCCGACCTGCGGCTGGTCCGGTCCCCGAGGCCCGACGTCTCCGACCGGGACCGCTCCAGGACCGCCACCACCACACGGGACCGGCCGGCGACGACGCCCCGGGAACGGACGACTGCCGACGAGCGACGGGAGGCGCGGGAACGTGCCCTCGAGGAGAAGCGCCGCGCGGCCGAGGAGCAGCGCCGGCGGGAACTGGCCGAGGCGCGGCGGGCCGCCGACGAGGCGACGGTTCTCGCGGAGGAGGCGCACGCGGCGGCCGAGGAGCAGCGGCAGCGCGTCGCGGAGCTCGACGACCGCCGGTCGCAGCTGCAGGCGCGGGTGGCCGAACTCGGTGACGAGCTCGCGGAGGCCGAACGCGCGGCCGCCGACGTCGCGGCCCGCCTGAAGGCGGCCGAGCGCCGTCGGAAAGCCGCCGAACGCGAGGCCACCGAGGCGGCTGGGAACCGCGACCGCGCCGTCGCCCATGCGGACGAACTGGCCCACCGGGCGGACTGATCGCACATACCGCCCCCTCGGCCGGCCGGCGGCCGGGTCGACACGAGTTCAGCCCATCGTCTTCTGACCGTCGATCGCCTCCCGCAGGATGTCGGCGTGGCCGGCGTGCTGGGACGTCTCGGCGAGAATGTGCAGCAGCGTCCGGCGGGCCGACCAGTGCGCGCCCGGCTCGAACCACGGGGCCTGGGGCAGCGGGTGGCCCGCGTCGAGGTCGGGCAGCGTAGCCACGAGTTCGTCGGTGCGCCGGGCGACGGCGTCGTAGTCGGCCAGCAGGCCGGCCAGCGTCTCGCCGGGCTCGAGCCGCCACTGCCTGGCCCACTCCTCGGGGTCGCCGCCCAACGCCTCGGGGCCGCCCTCGATGAAGCGCGCCCACGTCGCCTCCGTCGCGGCGACGTGCTTGATCAGCGTGGCCAGGCACAGCTCGCTCACGGTCGTGCGCTGCGCGGCCTGCTCATCGGTGAGGTCACGGACGGCGAATCGCAGGAAGCCGCGGTGCCGGTCGAGGGACTCGATCAGATCGGCACGCTCGCCGGTCAGGGTCGTCCTGGTGGTGTCGGTGCCGGTCACGGGGATCCGCCTCTCGGAGTCGATCGGTCACGTCTGACGCTACGGAGAACGGGTGACAGTTTCTGCCCACGACGGCGAAGGATCTGGCGGCAGCGGCGCCCGGCCGGGGACCGCTCTGCGAGGGGCAGCTACCCCACCTAGCGTGGTCACATGGCGGCTTCCACCGGACGCGTCGCGATCGTCACCGGCTCCGAGTCGGGCATCGGCCGGGCCGTCGCCGTGGCGCTGGCCGAGCAGGGCTGCGACGTCGGCATCACCTGGTACCGCGAGGAGGGCGAGGGGCGGGCCACCGCGGACGAGGTCCGTGGCCTGGGCCGACGCGCGGAGGTACGGCACCTGGACCTCACCCGTCTGCCGGACGCCGCTGACGTGATGGACGAGCTGGCCGAGGCGCTCGGCGGTGTCGACGTCCTGGTCAACGACGCCGGCACGGGCCACTCGACCCGGCTGCTCGACCTGGACCTCGGCACCTGGCGCGAGGTCCTGGCCACCGATCTCGACGGCGCCTTCCTCTGCCTGCAGCGGGCCGCCCGCCGCATGGTCGCCGCGGGCCGCGGCGGCCGGATCATCAACATCACCAGCGTCCACGAGCACCAGCCACGGGTCGGCGCGGCCGCCTACTGCGCGGCCAAGGGCGGCCTCGGCCTGCTCACCAAGGTGGCGGCGTTGGAACTGTCCGAGCACGGCATCACCGTCAACTCCGTCGCGCCCGGAGAGATCGCCACACCCATGACCGGCCAGGAGGACGAGGACCCGACCGCCCCCGGTCACCGCCGGCCCGGCGTGCCGCTCGGGCGTCCTGGAGACGCCCGGGAGGTGGCGGCGGTGGTCGCGTTCCTTGCCTCACCGGCGGCGAGCTACGTCACGGGCGCGTCCTGGCCGGTGGACGGCGGGATGCTGCAGATGGGCCCGATGGCGGGCTCGCACATGACGTCCGACGACTGGCGCCGCCCCTGACGGACGGAGGGGGCAGCGCCAGGGGAGCGGGCCGGTCACCCGCCGGTGAGCTCCGTGGGCGCGGTGATCACGTCCACCATCGCCCCCCGCCGGTAGACGGTCATGGGCAGTGGCTGCCCGATCGCGTCGGCGAACAGCCGGCGCTGGAGGCTCTGCGCGTCCGCGACGGGACGGTTGCCTGCCTCGAGCACGAGGTCGCCGGCCTTCAGCCCCGCGCGGTCCGCCGGCGATCCCGGGACGACGTCGACGATGCGTAGCCCCATCCGCCGGCCGGTGCGTTCGGCGAGCGGTCCCGGAAGTGGCGCTGGCGTGCTGACCAGCCCCAGGTACGCGCGGCGCACGCGGCCCTCGCTGACCAGGGTGCCGATGATCCGGCGGGTCGTGTCGTTGATCGGCACCGCCAGTCCGAGCCCCCAGCCGGCCACCGCGGTATTGATGCCGACCACCCTCGAGAAGCTGTCCGCGAGCGCACCGCCGGAGTTCCCGGGGTTCAGCGCCGCGTCGGTCTGGATCACGTCCTCGACCACCCGCGCCGTCCGCCCCTCCCGGGTGGGCAGTGACCGGCCCAGCCCGCTGACCACCCCGGCGGTGACGGAACCCGCGAGGCCGAGCGGGTTGCCCACCGCGACCACGAGCTGGCCGACCCGCAGCGTGCCGGCGTCGCCGAGGGCGGCGGCCGGAGGCGTTCCCGTCCGGGCCCGCACCACGGCCAGGTCCGACAGCGGATCGGCGCCGATGACGTCGACCGCGGCCTCGGTGCCGTCGCTGAAGACCGCCCTGCCGCGGCCGGCGTTCGAGACGACGTGGGCGTTGGTCAGCAGCAGCCCGTCGTCGGTGACGACGACGGCGGACCCGGCGCCCGACCGGCCGCCGCCAGTGGTGACCTCGAGCGCGGCGACATGCGGGGTCAGGTCCGCCGCGACCGAGGTGACGATCCGGGAGTAGGCGTCCAGGGGTGCCTCGGGCTGGCGCTCGGGGGCCATCCCGGGATCGGGGGCCAGGCTCATCGCGCACCTCCTGATTACCGGCTTACAAGCAGTGAACGCCTCCGACAGCCGCCTGCCCACCCTCGCGGTCATGCCGTCAGCGAACACGCACGCCCGGAACTCACCGACGTCCTCGACTGCACCACCCCGCGGTAACCCTGGCGATGGTCGGCGGCGGTTCCCCCGAGCAGGTCCGGTCAGCCTCTGCGGCCGCTGCGCTTCTGCTGGTAGAGGTCGGCGTCGGCCCGAGCGAGGACCGCGGCGAGTGTGTCGCCCGCCTGGGCGGTTGCCACCCCGACCGACCAGGCGAAGGCATGGGTGCCTTCGAGCTGGCTGAGGAACTCCCAGGTGCCGGTCTCATCGGTGGCGGGGAGGCAGAGCACGAACTCGTCGCCGCCGTAGCGGCCGAGCAGATCCGCCCGCCGGAGCCGGGTGGTCCAGCCGGCGGTGAGGTCCCGGAGCAGGACGTCGCCGGCGCCGTGGCCCTGCCGGTCGTTGACCTCCTTGAAGTCGTCCAGGTCGATGATCACGAAGCTGAGCGGCTCACCGGTGCGGGCTGCGCGGGCGAGGTTGCGCTCGGCCTCGGCCTCCCAGGCGCGCCGGTTGGCGACGCCGGTGAGCGGATCGGTGGCCGCGGCGATCCGCAGACTGCCGGCCAGCCGCCCCTGCACCTCGGCCAGGGCGATCACGGAGACGACTGCGGTCAGCCACTGCAGCGTGAACCCGCTCGGCGTCGCGGCGACCGCGCCGGCGGTGGCCGCGGCCACCAGGAGTGCTGCGTGCAGGCGCGCGGCGCGCAAGGAGAAGAAGTGCGCGGTGTACAGGGCGAGGGCGATCAGGGAGGGGGCCAGGCCGACGATCCCGACGGCGGTGGCCGAGCGCCAGGCGAGCACGCCGATCAGCCCGCTCATGAGAGCGACCACCAGATGCAGGGCTGCCCAGCTCACGCGGCGGCTCACCGCCCACAGCGCGGCCCCCCCGGCCAGCCCGATGATCGCGAGGGCGCCCAGCAGACCCACGGGCGATTCGGGGTGCTGGGGGTGGAGCGCCGCGACGAGGCACAGGCCGCCGCTGACGGCGTAGAGCACCGCCAGCAGCACCGCCGCCGTCCTCCGCTCCACCTGCATGAACACCATCCTCCCGTGCGGTAGTGACAGGCGGGGAGGATTCCCCCATACGGGGGGGGTCCGCGAACAGCCGCCGGGGCAGCGGGCCGGCCTTCGGAGAGGTGCGTGCGCGCCGCGGACGCACTACCGTCGGACCGCGGCTGTTCGCGGCCGGCCCCGCGTCCGGGGCAGCCGGTGACGCCGGTCCGGCGCCACCCTCCGAGCACAGGAGGGCGCGTGGAGAGTCCCGGTCTACACCCCCGCCCGGTCCCCGATTCGCCGTCGGCGGGCGTCGGGGTCCACGGGCCCGCCCGCCCGCCGACGGCAACCACCGCCGGTGCGACCCTCGGCGTCGAGGAGGAGTTCCACCTCGTCGACCCGGTCACCTTCGCCCTGACGCCGAGCCCCGGGCTGGCCGGCGCCGCGATGCGCGGGGACGTCGGGGTGCGGCTGCACGCCGAGATCGCCACCACCCAGCTGGAGACGGCGACCGGCATCTGCACGACGCTGGGCGAGGTGCGCACCGAACTGACGGCCGCCCGGGCGCAGGCGGCCGCGGCGGCCGGACAGGCCGGCGTGGCCGTGCTGGCGGCGTCGACCCACCCCTTCGACAACTGGCGGCAGCAGGCGCTGACGCCATCCCCGCGGTACGAGGAGATGGTCGAGCGCTGGGCGGGGCTCGCGCTCCAGCAGGACATCTGCGGCTGCCACGTGCACGTGGGCGTGCCCGATCTGGAGACCGCCGTCGCGGTCATGGACCGGGCCCGGCCCTACCTGCCCGTGCTGCTCGCCATGACCGGCAGTTCCCCCTTCCACGACGGGGTCGACACCGGCTACGACAGCTACCGCACCCTGTGGTGGTCCCGGTGGCCCACGTCGGGGGCGCCCGACCACCTCGGCAGCGAGGGCCGGTTCCGGGAGGTCGTCGAGGGGATGGTGGTCTCCGGGGTGATTGCGGACGCCTCGCACCTCTACTGGGACATCCGGCCCTCCTACCACCTGCCGACCGTCGAGTTCCGGCTCGCCGACGTGTGCACCGACATCGATGACGCCGTCCTGTACGCGGGCATCGTCCGGTCGCTGGTGCGGGTGCTGGCCGGTCGCGCCGCGGCGGACGTGCCGTGCCCTGAGCCGCGCGGGGAACTGTTGCGCGCGGCCCGGTGGCGGGCCGCCCGGCACGGGATCACGGAGCGGTTGTTCGATCCGGTCCTGGCGACCCTGGTCGACGCGCGACTGGCCGTGCGCAGCCTGCTCGCGGAGCTCGAGGACGACCTACGGCAGCACGGCGAGTGGGCCGAGATCGAGGGGCTGGTCGAGCAGCTCTTCGCGCGGGGCACGTCGGCGACCTGTCAGCGGCAGACCTGGCAGCGGACTGCCGACGGCCGGGCGGTGGCCGCGTGGGTGGTCGGCAGGGGTACCGCCCGGCAGGACTGAGTTGCTCAGGCCGATTCGCTGGTGGCGACGCTGGGGCCCGTGGAAGGGTCCTTGAGGCCGCCGGTCTTCGAGGCCTCGAAGTGCGGGCCCACGTGCTCGAGCGCCAGCCGCCCGTAGACCTGCTGCTGCGTGGCCACCCGCTGTGACCGGCCGCGGCCCAGGAAGCTGATGAGCCAGTGCAGCACCGTGGTGATCCGGCTCTTGAAGCCCACGATATAGAAGAGGTGGACGACCAGCCACATCATCCAGGCGATGAAGCCCTCGAACTTGAGGTTCCCGATCTCGGCGACCGCGTGGAACCGCGAGATCGTCGCCATCGATCCCTTGTCGTGGTACTCGAACGGTCCGCGGGGCGCCTTGCCGGCGATCCGCCGCTCGATCTGGTCGGCGGAGTACCGGCCGCCCTGAATGGCTACCTGCGCGACGCCAGGAAGCCGGTTCAGCGACATCATGTCGCCGACGACGTGGATCTCCGGGTGATCCGGGAGCGTCAGGTCGGGCAGCACGGAGATCCGGCCGGCGCGGTCGACCTCGGCGCCGGTCTGCTCGCCGAGGAGCCGGCCGAGGGGGCTGGCCTGGACGCCGGCCGCCCAGATCTTCGTGGCGGCGTTGATGCGGCGCACCTGGCCGTCGCTGTCCTTGACCTCGATGCCGTCGGCGTCGACCTCGGTGACCATCGCGCCGAGCTGTACCTCGACGCCGATGTCGTTGAGCTGCCGGCGTGCGCGGCCGCCCAGCTTCTCACCGAACGACGGAAGGATCTTCGGCGCGGCGTCCAGCAGGACGATGCGGGAGGTCGTCGGGTCGATCCGGCGGAAGTCGTGCTTCAGGGTGCGGTGTGCCAGCTCGGCGATCTGCCCGGCCATCTCCACCCCGGTGGGCCCGGCGCCGACGACGACGAAAGTCATCAGCCGGTCGATCTCGGCCTGGTCGTCGGCCGCCTCGGCGAGCTCGAAGGCACCGAAGATGCGGCCGCGCAGCTCCAGGGCGTCGTCGATGCTCTTCATGCCGGGTGCGAACTCGGCGAAGCGGTCGTTGCCGAAGTAGGACTGGCCGGCACCCGCCGCGACGATCAACTCGTCGTAGCGATGCACGGAGGTCCGGCCCAGCACCGTGGAGGTGACCGTGCGGGCGGTGACGTCGATGTCGACCACGTCGCCGAGCAGCACCACCGCGTTCCGCTGCCGGCGCAGGATCTCGCGGGTGGCCGGGGCGATCTCACCCTCGGAGAGGATGCCGGTGGCGACCTGGTAGAGGAGCGGCTGGAACAGGTGGTGGGAGGTCTTGGCGATCACGGTGACATCGACCGGAGCGTCCTTGAGCGCCTGCGCCGCGAAGAGTCCGCCGAAGCCGGAGCCGATGATGACGACGCGTGGCCGGCCGCTGGGCTGGTCGCTTCCGGCAGGGACACGCGCTGGTGAAGTCGTCATAATGAATGAGTCTCCCATTCCGGCCGAGGAAGGCACGGCCTGGCCACGAGCGATCCAGCACACAGTCTGCTCCGCCGGGCGCCGGCTCGCGGCCCGTGCGCTCGTCCCGTACACCCGGAGCATGGGGTCGACCGCCGTCCGGGTCGTGGCTGTTCCGGGCCTGGGGCCCCGCATCGGTGCCGCGACTCGACGTCGCCGCCGACCTGCTGCTGGCAGAGCCGGGGGACGGGCCGGTCCTGCTGGTCGGGCACGCGCCGAGCTGTCAGGTCGTGGTCGCCGCCGCGCAGCGCGACAGCCGGGTCATCGGCGTCGTGCTGCTCGGGCCGACGACCGACCCGCGACTGCGGCGTCTCCCCGTGCTGGCCTGGCGCTGGCTCCGGACGGCGTTCCACGAGCCGCTGTGGCAGGCGCCGCTGATTCTCGCCCCGGATCGCATCGACACGCGGCTGTCGGACGTGCACGTACCGGTGACCGTCGTGACCGTGCAGACCCACCCGGTCGAGGTGGCGAACGGCCTGGTTGCATCCGCCGCGCTCAGCTGACGTGAACGGGCAACTCCATGCCCATCGACCGGTGGTTGCCGATCGAGCAGTAGAAGACGTAGTCGCCGGGCTTCAGTGTCACGTTCAGCGACCCGGTGCCACCGGGAGAGATGCTGTCGGTTCGCGCCACCGAGGCGCCGCCCTGCTCCACCACGAGGTCGTGGGTGGCGCTGCCCTTGTTGGCGACGGTGATCGTGTACGAGCCGGCGGTCAACGAGCTCTTGTCGAGGGAGATGCTGAAGTCCGCCTCGGTGGCCGTGATCGAGGTTGCCTGACTCGAGCCGCCTGAGGACGGTGAGCCGGCGGAGACCGTGCTGCTCGGGGCGGGCGCACCGGACGTGGTCGCCGCGCTGGAACTGGTCGAGGCGCTGCCGCAGGCGGTCAGCGTCAGGGTGGCCACGGCCAGGCCGGCGGCGGCGTGCGAGAGCCGGCGCCGGGCGATCGGGGCGGGAATGCGGGTCCAGCGGGCCACGGGGCTACCTCCGGGGTCGGCGGTCTGCCGGCCCGGACGGCCGGCGGAACACGTACGGCGCGGCCTTCAGGAGCGCCGGCCGCCGACCCGGGCGATCGTCCGGGGGGAGATCGAACCGGGCCGGCACTGGTAGATACGGACGGCGTCCGTTCCCGGTTCATCGGCCTGGGGTGACCCCGGCCCGAGGGATCTCAGTCGGCGCGTCGCGCCTTGCGGGCGGCCTGCTTCGCCATCGAGCGTGCCTTCCGCTCGCTGACCTGGGGCCGGCGGTCGACCGTCCCGAGGACGAGCAGGCCGACGCCGATTCCGAGCAGCCAGACGTCCTTGGCGACCGCCAGTCCTTCTTGCGTGGGCGCCAGGCTGTTCGGCTTCCGCATGCCCGGCGTCTTCAGGTAGAGGCCCAGCAGCCCGCCGGAGAAACCGGTGAGCGCGGCACCGGCGACGGCGGTGGGGACGAACGGCGCCAGCAGCAGGCCGCCGACCGTCAGCTCCGCAACGGCAAGACCCGTGACGAACTGCTGCGGCGGGATCTTCTTCAGGAACGGATAGGTCCCCGATGCGAAGCCGTGCAGACCTTTGGCCGTGGCTTCGTCGGCGTGCAGCTTGCCAAGCCCGCTGTTGAGGATGAACGCCCCCGCCGAGATCCGTGGGCCGATCTCGGACAGGGTGATGGGGAAACGCATGGAATACCTCCGACACGGAGTTCGTGCTGCGTCTCTGACCGTCCTCTGGGTCACCCGGTGCAGTGCCCACCGGCCGGTGGGTCAACCGTCCGGCGGAGCCCCGGCAAGGAGGCTCCGCCGGAGAGCGTCAGCGACCTCGCCGGGAACGCGCGCTGAACGATGCGGCCGACTGCGAGCCGGCCCGCGCGGCGAGCTCGGCGCGGGTGCGCGCCGGGCCCCCCGAGCGGCCGGAGCCGCTCCGGCCGCCGGAGTTCCCGGCGGATGAGCCGGATTTCCCGGCGGATGAGGAGGCGCCGGACCCCGACCCGCTGCGCCGACGGCGACCGCCGCCGCCCTGGCCCTGCGGCTGCGGGGCCGGAGCGGGCGCCGGCTCGACGTAGGGAGCGGCCGGCCCGGTCAGCGCCGTGATCTCCCGGGCGCCCGGCTTGATCGCCGACACCTCGGGGGTGATCCCGGCCTGCCGGGCGAGCGTGCGCACCTCGCCGGCCTGGTCGGGCGTGGCGATGGTGACGACGGCGCCCTCGGCCCCCGCTCGGGCGGTGCGGCCCGAGCGGTGCAGGTACGCCTTGTGCTCGGCCGGCGGGTCGACGTGCACGACGATCGCGACGTCGTCGACGTGGATGCCGCGGGCGGCGATGTCGGTGGCGCAGAGCACTCGGGTGCTGCCGTTGCTGAACGCCTCGAGGTTGCGCTCGCGGGCACCCTGGCTCAGGTTGCCGTGCAGGTCGACGGCCGGCACGCCGGCGGCGGTCAGCTGCTTGGCCAGCTTCTTCGCCTGGTGCTTGGTGCGGGTGAACAGCACGGTGCGGCCGAGACCCGAGGCCAGCTCCTTGACGATCGTCGCCTTGTCGGCGGCGTCGACGCGGAACACGTGGTGCGTCATCGTGGACACCGGCGCGACGGCCGGGTCGACCGAGTGCGTCGTCGGGTTGCTCAAGTAGCGCTTGACCAGGACGTCGACGCCGTTGTCCAGCGTGGCTGAGAACAGCATCCGCTGACCGACCTTCGGGGTGCGGTCCATGATCCGCTTGACGCCGGGCAGGAAGCCCAGGTCGGCCATGTGGTCGGCCTCGTCGAGAATCGTCACCTCGATCGCGCCCAGGTCGCAGTGCCCCTGCTGGATCAGGTCCTCGAGGCGGCCGGGGCAGGCGATGACGACGTCGAGGCCGCCCGCGAGCGCCTGCACCTGCGGGTTCTGGCCGACGCCGCCGAAGACCGTCGTCGTCTTCATGCCCAGCGCACGGGCCAGGGGGTCGACGACGGCGGCGACCTGGTTGGCCAGCTCACGGGTCGGCACCAGGATCAGCGAGCGCGGCCGCTTGGGCTGCCGCTTGCTGGTCGAGGCGGCGAGGCGGGCCACCAGCGGGAGGCTGAAGGCGAGGGTCTTGCCGGAGCCCGTGCGACCGCGGCCGAGCACGTCGCGGCCGGCGAGGCTGTCGGGCAGCGTCGCGACCTGGATGGGGAACGGCGCGGTGATGCCGCTGGCGGTGAGCACCTCGACCAGGGGCGCCGGAACGCCGAGGGCAGCGAAGGTGGTGTCGGTCGGCAGGACGGTCGCGTCACTGCCGGTGGGAACGACGACCGCCGACGGGACGGAGGACGGGGCGACCTGCGGACGCGCCTGGGACTGGCTCTGGTCGCCGGCCGGACGGCCACCGCGACCGCGGCCACCACGGGAGCGACGAGGACGGTTGTCCCCGGTCCCGGTGGCGGACGAGGGGGAGTTGCTGGGTGAAGTCATCGGTTCCTCAACGCTTGGGTGCCGTCGTCCACCTCGGCGAGCGCGAGCGCACCTGACCCTGCGCGGTGGCAGGGCGGGCTCACATCGTCAGCGAGACGTCGGACAGCCGGGCGCACCTCGGTGGCGCAGCCTCAGCCCGACGTCGATTCCTGCCGCTCCGGATGAGCGAGGGCGGCGCCGGTACATCTCACTCAACCAGACCGGTGGCCCGCTTGTTCGATCCTGCGGGGAGGGACACGTCACATCGGGTGAGCCGTCGCTCACCCGATGTCCGACCCCGCGGGCCGGATCGCTGCCCGGAATGGCCGTTCCGCCGCTCGTTCCGGCATCACCCATCGGTCATGCTCTCCGGGTGACCGCACTCGACCGTTCGAATACCCCGCCGCGGGTCCGGCGCCTCCATCCGGCGTGGCGGGTCGCCGCGGTCACCTTCCTGGCGCTGGTCGGCGCGGCGGCGTTCCGGGCCGTTCCCGGGGTGCTCATCGACCCACTGCGAGCCGAGTTCGGCTGGTCGGTCACCACCATCTCCACCGCCGTTGCCGTCAACATGGCGCTCTACGGCCTCACCGCGCCGTTCGCCGCCGCGCTGATGGAGCGCTTCGGCATCCGACGTGTCGTCATGAGCGCGCTCGTGGTCGTCGCCACCGGCAGCGGGCTGACCGTCTTCATGACGGCGAGCTGGCAGCTGATCCTGCTGTGGGGCGTGCTCGTCGGCCTCGGCACCGGCTCGATGGCACTGTCCCTGGTGGCCACGGTGACGGGGCGGTGGTTCGTCGCCCGGCGCGGGCTCGTCTCCGGCGTCCTGACGGCCGGCAGCGCGACCGGCCAGCTCATCTTCCTTCCCCTGGTTGCCTGGATCGAGCAGCGGTGGGGGTGGCGGCCGGCCGCGCTGGGCACCACCGCGGCGGCTCTCGCCGTCCTGCCACTGGTGGGGTGGCTGCTGCGCGACCGCCCGCGTGACCTCGGGGTCGCCCCGTACGGCGGGACGCCGGCCGACGATCTCGAGCCGGTGCGTTCGGGAGCGGCACGCAACGCCGTCCGCGGGCTCGTCGAGGGCGCGCGGACGCAGCCCTTCTGGCTGCTCGCGGCGGGGTTCTTCATCTGCGGGATGTCGACGAACGGCCTGGTCCAGCCGCATTTCATCCCGGCCGCGCACGACCACGGGCTGCCGGTGACGACGGCGGCGGGCCTGCTGGCGGTGATCGGTGTCTTCGACATCGCGGGCACGATCTTCTCGGGGTGGCTCACCGACCGGTTCGACCCGCGGCTGCTGTTGCTCGGCTACTACGCGCTGCGCGGGTTCTCGCTGTTCCTGCTGCCGACCCTGTTCGGGCCGCATCTGGCGCCCAGCATGATCGCCTTCATAGTGTTCTACGGGCTGGACTGGGTGGCCACGGTGCCCCCGACGATGGTGCTGTGCCGCGAGCACTTCGGCGTCCGCGCCCCGGTCGTGTTCGGCTGGGTCTTCGCCTCCCACCAGATCGGTGCGGCGGTCGCCGCGTTCGGCGGTGGCCTGATCCGCGACCTCACCGGCTCCTACGACGACGCGTGGCTCGCCGCCGGAGGGCTCTGCATGCTCGCGGCGCTGCTGTCGGTCGCGATCCGCCGTCCCGCCGAACCGGTCCCTCCGGTTCCGGCGCCCGAGGAGGCGGCAGCCACCCACGCCCACGGGTGAGCCGGCAGAAGGTGCGCGGTCGGGGATCGGTCAGCCGGCGGCCGGGAGCTCCGGCTCGGTGGCACGGCCGCGGATCAGGTCCGCCGCCCGCTCCGCGATCATGATCGTCGGCGCGTTCGTGTTGCCGCGGATCAGGGTCGGCATCACCGAGGCGTCGGCGACCCGCAGCCCCTCGATGCCGCGCACCCGGAGCTGGGCGTCGACGACCGACTCCTCGTCGGTGCCCATCCGGCAGGAGGACACCGGGTGGTACAGCGACTCGAGGGTCTCCCGGACCGACCGGCGGAGGTTCTCGCGGCCGTGCACCGTCCCACCCGGCGACCACTCCTCGCCGAGCACCGCCGCGAGCGGTCCGCCGGACGCGATCTCCCGGGCCTTCTCCACGCCGGTGACCAGAGCGTCGAGATCGCGCTCGTCCGTGAGATAGCCCGCGTCGATGGCCGGGGCCCACGTCGGGTCGGCCGAGCGCAGCCGCACCGAGCCGCGCGAGTGCACGTGCACCAGCACGGTCGCGGCGGTGAAGGCGTCGACGTCGGGGTCGACCTCGGCCTGCTTCCAGAACTTCACCGGCAGAAAGTGGTACTGCAGGTCCGGCTCGGCCAGGTCGGGTGCCGAGCGGGTGAACAGCCCCGCCTCGGCCAGGTTGGACGTGAGCGGGCCGCGGCGGGCGCCGAACCACTTCGCGTAGCCCGAGGGCGACTCGGCGCGGAACAGGGACTTGCCCGAGCGCACGTTCCAGACAACCGGCACCAGCGGGTGGTCCTGCAGGCCGCGGCCGACGCCGGGGAGGTCGTGGACGACGTCGACGCCGACCTCGCGCAGGTGGTCGGCCGGACCGATCCCGGACAGCATGAGCAGCTGCGGGGTGTTCACGGCACCGCCGGAGAGGACCACCTCACGGGTGGCGCGCGCCGTGTGCAGCCGCCCGCCGGCGCGGTACTCGACGCCGGTGGCGCGACCGCCGGTGAGGAACACGCGGGTGGTCAGCGCGCCGGTCCGCACGGTCAGGTTGGGGCGGCCCGTCGCGGGGTGCAGGTAGGCGTCGGCCGAGGACCAGCGCCGCCCGCGCTTCTGGGTGACCTGGTACTGCCCGACACCCTCTTGTGTGGCGCCGTTGAAGTCGTCGTTGCGCGGGTAGCCCGCGGCGACGGCCGACTCGATGACGGCGCGGGTCCACGGGTGCGGTGAGCGGAGGTTCTCCACGCGCAGCGGGCCACCGACGCCGTGGTAGTGGTCGGCGCCGCGGGCGTTGTCCTCCATCCGGCGGAACAGCGGCAGCACCTGCTCGTAGGACCAGCCCTTGTCGCCGGTGAGCTGGGCCCACTCGTCGTAGTCGGCGGCCGCCCCGCGCATGTAGATCATCGCGTTGATCGACGACGAGCCGCCGAGCAGCTTGCCCCGGGGCCAGAACAGCGCGCGGCCGTCCAGCCCGGGCTGCGGCTCGGTCCTGTAGTTCCAGTCGCGCCGGGTCCGCCAGACCTTGTAGAGGCCGGCCGGGACCTGCACCTCGAGCACGTTGTCGGAGCCGCCGGCCTCCAGCAGGAGCACCCGCAGCGACGGGTCCTCCGACAGCCGGCCGGCCAGCGCGCAGCCGGCCGAACCCGCACCGACGACGACGACGTCGAACTCGTCCTGCACAGCGTCGGTCACCGATGCCGCCCGTGGATCATGCCCATGACGCGGGCAACGGCGTCGGTCGCCGACGCCGGCCGGCCGAAGCTCATCAGGTTCACCGGCAGCGCGACCCGCTGCCGGGTGATCGCCTTGGCCCGGGTGAACTCCTTCAGCCCGTCCTCGCCGTGGATCCGGCCGAACCCGCTCTCGCCGACGCCCCCGAAGGGCAGTGCGGGAACCGACGCAAAGGTGATCACGGAGTTCACCGCGGTCATGCCGCTGCGCATCCGGCGGGCCAGGTCCAGGCCGCGTGCCTTCGACTTCGCGAACACCGAGCCGCCCAGCCCGTAGGACGTGGCGTTGGCCCGCTCGAGCGCCTCCTCGGCGTCGCGCACCTTCGTGATGGTCAGCGTCGGCCCGAAGGTCTCCTCCCGGATGGCGGACGACGACTCCGGGACGTCGAGCAGCACGGCCGGCGGGAGGTAGTTCTCGTTCGGGAAGAGGCTCGGGTCGGCGTCCCCGCGTACGGAGCGGCCGCCCGCGGCCGCCGCGTCGTCGAGGTGCCGGCGCACGATGCCTGTCTGGGAGGCCATCGTCATCGGCCCGTAGGTCGCCTCGTCGTCCGAGCCCGGGCGGAGCGTGCGCACCTGCTCGGTCACCTCGGCGACGAACCGGTCGTAGACGGCGCTGGTGGCGTACACCCGCTCGATGCCGATGCAGGTCTGCCCGGCGTTGCTCATCGCGCCCCAGACCGCGGCGTCGGCGGCGGCGACCACGTCGGCGTCGTCGTCGACGATCATCGCGTCCTTGCCGCCGAGCTCCATGAGCACCGGCACCAGGTTCTCCGCGCAGGCGGCCATGACCTTCCGGCCGGTCGGGGCCGATCCGGTGAACGCCAGCTTGTCGACGCCGGGGCGGCACAGCGCGGCGCCGGTCTCGCCGTAGCCGGTGACGACCTGGAAGGCGTCGGCGGCGTCGGGGACGGCGGCCCGCCACGCGGCGGCCAGCCAGGCGCCGATGGCGGGGGTGTACTCCGACGGCTTGAAGACGACGGCGTTGCCGGCGGCCAGCGCGTAGGCGATCGAGCCCATCGGCGTGAACACTGGATAGTTCCAGGGGCCGATGACGCCGACGACGCCCAGCGGCTGGTATTCGAGGTACGCGGCGTGGTTGGCCGCGAGCATCCCGGCCCTGACCTTGCGCGAGCCGAGGGTCTTCCGGGCGTGCGCGCCGGCCCAGGCCAGGTGGTCGATGGCGAGGGTGATCTCGAGGATCGCGTCGCCGTGCGGCTTGCCGTTCTCGCGGTGCACGAGGTCGGCCAGCTCGTGCATGCGCCGGGCGAGGTAGCCGCGGTAGGCGTTGAGCCGCTGCTTCCGCCCGTCGAAGCCGAGCTCGGCCCAGGCCCGCGCGGCCGGCCGCGCGCGCTCGACGGTTTCCCGCACCGCGTCGTCGTCGTGGACGGGGAGGACGCCGACGACGGCGCCGGTGGCGGGGTCGGTCGACTCGAAGGTCCGGGTGGTGGCGTGGCGGTCGACGGTGCCCGCGGCACCGTCCGTGACCGTGTCCATCTGCTCGGCAAGCGACATGGTGACGCACGTTACCCGCGTTGTTACCGGCGCGTAGGAAACCCGGGTCAGTTCGCCGAGGGGGACCCGGCGACGACCGCCCACACCGTCTTGGCGCCGTTCTCCGGGCACCAGCCGTGCCCGAGGGAGAGGTCGGCGACGAGGTAGAGACCGAAGCCGCCGAGGCCCGGATCGCGGCCGCGCGCCGGGGACGGGGGCATCCTCGCGGCCGAGTCGCTGACCGCGATCAGCCAGTGGTTCCCGGACCGACTGAGCGCGGCGGCGACGGGTCCCCCGCCGTGGCGCAGGGCGTTCGAGGCCAGCTCGTCCACGATCAGCACGAGGCGTTCCGACCACTGGTCGCGGTCGGGGTGGGCGACCACGGAACTGCCCGTCGTCTCGGTCCGCACCCGGGAGCGGAGCCGGCTCAGCTCCGCCACCGACGCGAGGTCGTGCCGCCACAACTCGGTGAACCCGGCCGGGAGGGGCGCGGTCTGCCAGAGCGCCACCGCCACCGCCCTCGTGTCCGTCGTTGCTGTGCGGGCGCCCCGTTCCCACGGCCGACCCTAGAGGCCACCCGGTCGTGCCGCCCGGCGGTCATGTCCGACGGCAGCCCGGGGGCCGCAGCGAACTAGGGTCGCGCCACGAACGAGGGACGGCCGACGTGGTCCTACCCGGGGGAGGCGGATGCATGCAGGTTTCGGGCGCTGACAGCTCCACCGATCCCTTCGACACCGCGGCGCTCCGCCGCCGGGTGCTCGCCGCCTGGGCCGACTCGCCGGCCCGGTTCCGGGAGGACGCCAACGCAGAGGAGGACCTGGTCCGCGGCGGCTACCGCGACCGGCTGCTCGTGGAGCTTGCCCAGAACGCCGCGGACGCCGCGGTCCGGGGTGGAGTCGGGGGGCGGCTGCGCCTGGAACTCGACGGCAGCGTGCTGCGCGCCGCCAACACCGGCGCGCCCCTGGACGACGCCGGGGTGCAGGGGCTGGCCACCCTCCGGGCCTCGGCCAAGCGGGACGACGTGGGCGTCGTGGGCCGCTTCGGGGTCGGATTCGCCGCCGTCCTGGCCGTCAGCGACGAACCGGCCGTCGTCTCGCGCACCGGCGGGGTCGCGTTCAGCGCCGTCCGCACCCGCGCCGAGGTGGCCGCGCTGCCCGGTCTGTCCGACGAGCTGGCCCGCCGGGACGGGGCGGTGCCGGTGCTGCGGCTGCCGTGGCCGGCCGACGGCGTGCCGCCCGGTGGGTTCGCCACCGAGGTCGTCCTGCCGCTCCGGAGCGGCGTGCGGGAGGTCGTCGTCGCTGCCCTGGAGGCGCTGTCGGCCGACCTGCTGCTCGCGCTGCCCGGCCTGCGGACGATCGACGTCGTGGTGGACGGCGCCGTCCGCACCCTTGCCCGCGACGGTGGGGGGCCGCAGGTCCGGCTCACCGACGGCGACCGGACGACGACGTGGGCGGTCGCCCGCCGGACGGGCGAGCTGCCCGCGGAGCTGGTCGCCGGCCAGCCGGTCGAGGCACGCGCCCATCTCGGCTGGACGGTCACGTGCGCGGTGCCCCTCGACGGCGACGGCCGGGCGGCCCCCCTCCCGCGGGGGCAGGTCGTGCACGCGCCCACCCCGAGCGACGAGCCCCTGTCGCTACCCGCGCGGATGATCGCGCCGTTCCCGCTGGGTCCCGACCGCCGGCACGTGCTTCCCGGGCCGGTCACCGACGTGCTGGTCGCCGCGGCCGCGGATACCTACGCGGACCTGCTCACCGGGCTGCCTGCGGACCGTGCCCTGCTTGCCCTCGTGCCCCGCATCGGGCTGGCCGGTGCGGAGCTGGACGCCGCGCTCGGCACGGCCGTGCTCAGCCGGCTGCGCGACACGGAGTGGCTCCCGGTCGCCGGCGGTCGGGACGACGAGCGGCAGCCGCCGGGCCGAGCGGCGGCCCTGGGCGAGGCCACCCCGGAGCTGGTCGAGGCGCTGACCGGCGTGCTCCCGGGGCTGCTCCCGGCCGAGTGGTCGCGGCGCTCGGACGGCCCGGCGCTGACCGCCCTGGGCGTGCGGCGGATCGGCACGGCCGAGGCGGTCGAGGCAGTTCGCGGCGTGGCGCGGCCGGGGGCCTGGTGGGCCGCCCTGTACGCGGCCCTCGACGGAGCCGACCGCGAGGAGCTCGCGGCGCTGCCGGTGCCGCTGGCCGACGGCCGCACCGCGCACGGGGCCGCCGGCGTGCTCCTGCCCGAGCACGGCCTGCCGGTCGAACACCTGGGCCCGCTGGGCCTGCGCCTGGCCGAGCCCGCGGCGGTGGAGCCGCCGGCCGCGCGGCGGTTGCTGGAGCGGCTGGGTGCGCTGCCGGCCACCGCGTCGGCCGTGCTCGCCGACCCCGCCGTCCGACGTGCGGTCGAGACGTCCATGGACATGGTCGAGGACGCCCTGGACGACGGACCCGAGCCGGAGGAACTGGCCCGCGGAGTGCTCGACCTGGTCGCGGCCGCGCGCCCGGCACCCGGCGAGCTGCCGTGGCTGGCCGAGCTGGCTCTGCCGGACGCCGACGGGGGATGGGCGCCGGCCGGGGAGCTGGTGCTGCCGGGTTCGCCGCTGGCCGCCGTCCTCGCCGACGGGGCGCTCGGCACACTCGGCCGGTCGTCGGCCGAGTCGGCCGACGTCGACGCGCTGCGGGCGGTCGGGGTGCTCGACTCCTTCGCGCTGGTGCGGGCGGACGATCCCGACGAGCTCGACGTGGACGCCGCGGAGGAGTGGGCCGACGCCGTCCTCGACCGGCTGCCGGCCGAGGCGCCCCCGCCGGAATGGCCCCCGCTGACCGCCGTCCGCGACCTGGAGCTCGTGGCCGACTGGCCGGGCGCGCTGCGGCTGCTCGCGTCGGCACCCGCGCAGGCGTGGGCGGACGTCGTCCTCGGCGGCGTGACCGTGCCGGGGTATCTGCGCTGGTGGCTGCGCACCCATGCCGTACTCGACGGCGGCCGGCCCGACCGGCTGCGGCACCCGGCGAGCACGGAGTTGCAGGGACTGTACGAATCCGCGTCGGGCGACCCGGACGTGCTGGCACTGCTGCGGCTGCCCGGAACGGTGGAGGACATCGTCGCCGACGTCGACGGGGCGATCGACCTGCTCGACCGGTTGGGCGACCCCGCGCGAACGGTGTCGGCGGCCGTGCTCCGGACGGTCTACGCCCGCCTGGCCACGGCTCTGGACGGCGTCGAGGTGGATCCACCGGAACGGGTGCGGGTGGCGCCCGATCGGGTCACGTCCAGGGCCGTCGTCCTGGATGCGCCGTACGTGCAGTCACTGGTCGATTCTCCGGTCGTCCCGGCCGGGGGTGCGCCGGGCCCGGTGGCCGACCTGCTCGACCTGCCCCTGGCCGGCGAGCTGGTCCGCGGGACGCTGACCGACCGGGCCGGGCGCCGGCTTCCGTGGGCGGAGGTGCCCGGGGCGGAGCTCGCCGCGGCCCGCCTCGGCCGGACCGAGCTGGTGGGGGACCTCGTCGTCCACGAGCGGATGACCGTCGACGGCCACGCCGTCGGCTGGTGGCCGGCCGAGGCGGCGGGCGACGAGGCAGACCATGTCGACGGCACCCCGGGCGCCCTCGGTCGGGCGCTGGCCTGGCGGAGCGGCCGGTGGCCCCTGCGGCAGGCGCTCGCCGAGGCATTCGCCGAGCCCGGCCGGGCCGCCGAACTCGCCGCCGAGGACGCCGTGGGGGAGTGACCCGCCGGGCGACCCTGCCCTGCTACCTACTGTCCGGTCTTCTTCGCCTGCCGCGCCTGGTGGGCTTCCCAGCGGGCCCGGTCCTTGTCGCGGGCGCCCTGACCGCGGGCCCACTTGGCGGCGCGCTTCCGCGCGCGGACCGCCTCGCGTTCCTCGAAACTCGGGTGCTTGTCCCAGTCGCGGGCCGTCGTGGCGATCGCGAGCACGGTGGCCGCCACGATCACCAGGGCCGCGGCGATGATCGGGTTGAGGAAGCGGAAGGCGAGAAAGGCGACGACGGCCAGGCCGGCCACCCCGAGAAGAGGCCCGGTCCACCGGTTCTGCCGTGTCTCGCTCCCGCTCGCCATCCCCTGAGACATGGCGCCAGTATCCGCCTCGACGGCGGGACGGGGGAGCGCGGTCCTGCCGGCCGCCTCTTGCATCTGGGGACTTCGATCTTTACCGTCGACAGCAGCGGTTCAACAGTAAGCCGCATGCCAGTGCCGGTCTTTCGTTTGACGTTCGGCGCTTTTCCCCCACTGGTCCGGCCCTGTTCGCCCGAAAGGCAGCCCGTGACCGCTATCTCCCTGGAACAACCCAATGGCCTCGTGACCGTCGACGTCTCGGGGCCGCCTGAAGATGTGCGGTTGACCGTCACCGGCGAGGTGGACTCGTCGTCGGCCCCGCTGCTTCGTCAGCACCTCGACACCGTTCTGGACGGCCAGGTCGCCGGGATCACCATCGATCTCGGCGGTGTCACCTTCCTCGACTCGGCCGGCCTCTGCGTGCTCGCGGCCGCTCATCGCCGCTCCGTCGCGCAGCAGGTCCGACTGCGGGTGCTCGCGTCCTCGCGGGCCGTGATCCGCCCGCTGCAGATCACCGGCTTGTGGGCGCTGCTGCGCGTCGAGCACGTCGAGCCCCCGCAGGCCGACCCGACCCCGGCGCGGAAAGAAGACAGCGTCGCCTGAGCCCGGGCGCGTCGCACGACCCTCCTGAACCGCTCCGCCCGTGCGGGGTGCCCGCGCGCCCGGAGTCGGCGCGGGGCAGACTCGACGGGCGTCCCTCCGCTGTGCGGGCGGGCGCTGACGCCGTCGTCCAGGGAGGTACCACCGTGCGAGACGCGGTCATCTGCGAGCCGTTGCGCACTCCGGTCGGGGGGTTCGGAGGCTCGCTGCGCGACGTCCCTGTCCAGGACCTCGCGGCCACGGTCATCCGGGCGCTGATGGAACGCACCGGCCTGCCGCCGGAGTCCGTCGAGGACGTCCTGCTCGGCCACTGCTACCCGACCATGGACGCGCCCGCCCTCGGCCGGGTGGCCGCCCTGGACGCCGGCCTCCCGGTGACCGCCTCGGGCCTGCAGATCGACCGGCGCTGCGGTTCCGGCCTGCAGGCCGTGCTGTACGCGGCGATGCAGGTGCAGTCCGGGGCGTCCGACGTCGTCCTCGCCGGTGGGGCCGAGTCGATGAGCAACGCGCCGTTCTACTCCACTGCCATGCGCTGGGGCGTCAAGGCCGGCCCCGGCGTGCTCCTGCAGGACGGGCTCGCCCGTGGTCGGGTGACTGCCGGCGGGAAGAACCACCCGGTGCCCGGCGGCATGATCGAGACCGCCGAGAACCTGCGCCGCGAGTACAAGATCTCGCGTGAGGAGCAGGACGAGTACGCCGTCCGCAGCCACCAGCGCGCGGCCGCCGCTACCGAGGCAGGCAGGTTCGCCGACGAGATCGTCCCCGTCACCGTGAAGAGCCGGAAGAGCGAGACCGTCGTCGACCGGGACGAGCACATCCGCCCGGACTCCAGCGTCGAGACGCTGGCCACGCTCCGTCCGATCATGGGCAGGGACGACCCCGAGGCGACGGTCACCGCCGGCAACGCCAGCGGCCAGAACGACGGCGCGGCGATCTGCATCGTGACCACGGCCGAGAAGGCGGCCGAGTTCGGGTTGCGCCCGCTGGCTCGGCTGATGTCGTGGGCCGTGGGCGGCGTCCCGCCGAAGACCATGGGCATCGGGCCGGTGCCGGCCACGGCCAAGGCGCTGCAGCTGGCGGGCATCAAGCTCGCCGACGTCGACCTGATCGAGCTGAACGAGGCCTTCGCCAGCCAGGTCCTCGCCGTGACGCGGGAATGGGGCTTCACGGAGTCGGACTTCGAGCGGACGAACGTGAACGGTTCCGGGATCTCCCTCGGTCACCCCGTCGGCGCGACCGGTGGGCGGATCCTGGCGACGCTGCTGCGCGAGATGGGCCGCCGCGACGCCCGCTACGGGCTGGAGACCATGTGCATCGGCGGCGGCCAAGGGCTGGCCGCCCTGTTCGAGCGTGTCTGATCCCGAGAGCCGAGGAGTCCCCAGCATGACCCAGTCCCGCCCTGCTCCCTCGTCGCGTGTCGCCATCGTCACCGGAGCCGCCCGCGGCATCGGTGCGGCGACGGCCCGGCGGCTGGCCGAGGACGGCTTCGCCGTCGCGGTCATCGACCTCAAGGAGGACGACGCCCGGGCGACGGTCGAGGCAATCGAGGCAGGCGGGCAGCGGGCCGTGGCCGTGGGCGCCGACGTCGGGGACGGCGAGCAGGTGCAGGCAGCGGTCGACCGGATCGCGGCGGAGCTCGGACCGCCGGTCGTGCTGGTCAACAACGCCGGCGTGACACGGGACAACCTGCTGTTCAAGATGACCGACGCCGACTGGGACCTGGTCATGCACGTGCACCTGCGCGGTTCGTTCCTGATGACCCGTGCGGTGCAGAAGCACATGGTCGACGCGCAGTGGGGCCGCGTGGTCAACCTGTCGAGCACCTCGGCACTCGGCAACCGCGGCCAGGCCAACTACTCGACGGCGAAGGCGGCCCTGCAGGGCTTCACCAAGACGCTCGCGATCGAGCTCGGGAAGTTCGGCGTCACGGCCAACGCGATCGCACCTGGCTTCATCGTCACCGACATGACGAAGGCGACCGCCGCCCGCATCGGGCAGGAGTGGGAGCCCTACGTGGCCGCCCGGGCCGCGGCGATCCCGGTGGCGCGCGCCGGTCAGCCCGAGGACATCGCGCACACCGTCTCGTTCCTGGTGAGCGAGGGTGCGGGGTTCGTGTCGGGTCAGGTCATCTACGTCGCCGGCGGCCCGCGGGCCTGAGCACGCGGCGCCGGCCGGCTCAGGTCCGCTCGGGGTAGCGGGCCCGGGCGAAGCAGTAGGCGCCGAACGTGGCGATCCCGAGGGCGACCAGCGTGAGCAGGACCCGACCGAACGGCGCCTGGAGGATCGCGCGCATCGCCCCGTCCAGCCCGGAGGCCTTGGCCGGGTCGAAGGTGATCGCCGCGTAGACCAGCAACCCGCCCACGAGGCCGAGCGCGACGCCCTTCGCGGGATAGCCGACCTGGCCCAGCCGCGTGATCAACCGGACCGCCTGCTGGGGCGCCTCGCCGAGGTCGATCTCCTTGACGAAGCGCTTGGTCACGCCCTTGACGACGTGGTAGATGCCGACACCGGCGAGCACCAGCCCCGCGATGCCGATCAGGAATCGGCCCCCCGGCCAGCTGAAGACGCCCGCGGTCGTCTGCTGCTGCTGTTGGCTGCTGGACTGGCCGCCGCCGGTGGCGAAACGGATCGCCAGCACCGCGAGGCCGAGGTACACGATCGCCTTCGAGATCGACTTCAGCGTCTTGCCGAGCGCCTTCTTCCGCGCGTCCCCGGAGGCCGACCACCCGCTGCGCCAGCGCAGCACCTCGGCGGCCTGCCACGCGGCCAGCGCGACCAGCCCGAGGGCCAGCACCCACAGCAGTGGCTTACCCAGGGGCTGCTGGGCGACGGTGGACATGGCGCCGGACTGGTCGGCCGACCGGCCGCTGCCGCCACCCCAGGCCAGCTGCAGCGCGAGCCAGGCGACGAGCACGTGCACGAGCCCGTAGGCGATCAGGCCGACGCGGGCCAGGTTCTCGAGGGCATCGCTGTTTCCGGCCCGGCGCGCGGCATCCACAGCGGAACCGGCTGATCCTCGTGCACTCATCCCGGCTCCTCGGCTCTCGGTCTCTCAGCGGCTCAGCGTGACACGGGCACGCGCCGGATGCCTGCTGAGGAGGGGACGCCGGTGAGGGACACTGGGCCCGTGGCGAACGGTGGAACCGGCATCCTGACGGCCAGCACCCTGGGGGAGGCGACCCCCGAATCTGCCCGGCGGACCTGGCCGCAGTGGCTGCTTCTCGGGCTCGCGATGATCGCGGTCGCGGTGGTCGCTGTCGCGTGGAACGCCGCGGGTGCGCGCCTCCTGCTGGGCGCGCTGGGGCTGTTCCTCGCCGCGCGCGGGGTGGCGCTGCTGCGCAGTGCCCGCTCGGGCGACCTGGCCGCTGACCTGACCGCCCGGGCCCGGACGCTCGGTGGGGGAGCAGCCGTCGTCGGCGTGGCCGCGCTGGCGGGCGCGCTCGCCTCTGCCGTGCTCGCCGCGCGGGTGCTCCTGGTCGCCGTCCCGGTGACCCTCGTCGCGGGCGCGGTGGTCCTGCTGGTCCGCGGCGGGTCCGCGCGCCGTGGCGGGCAGGCACTGCTCGTCTGGTCGGTGCTGGTCGCCGGACTGCTCGTGGTCACGGGCGTGGTGCAGGGGTGGGGCCGCGCGACCGACGTCGCCATGGTCGTCACCGCGCTGGCGGTTGCCGTCCTCGGGGTTCCGTTGCTGATCGGCGCCGCGCAGCTGCGGGCCGTCGCCGCACAGCCGGCCCGGGCGCCCGCGCCCGCCGCGTGTGCCGGATGCGCCTGCGGTGCCGGCGGCTGCGGCGCGCTGGACTGAAGCGGTTCAGAACGGCAACGCCGGGGACACCTCGGGGACACAGGCTCTCCCTACCGTCTGAGGCGAACTCGGATCAGGGGGGACAGAGCCATGAGCACGACGACCACCGAACGGACCACCTGGATGTGCGAGAACTGCCACCGGGCGACCCGGGGGACGCGCAAGCGCTGCACGGAGTGCGGCACGTCCCGGTACTGACCGGCGCCGGCTGGGCCGGGAGACCTGACCGGAGCGGCGCCGCTGCTCACACGGCAGGCGGTTCCCCGCGCAGCCGGACGACGGCGGCCCGGTAATGCCGGCCGCCGGAGAGCCGCCACGCGGTGCGGGTGGCCCGGGGAAGCCCCTGCAGCAGGCGCACCCGGTCGGCCGCGCAGGCGTCCTCGAGCGCGAGTCCCAGGACGAGCAGCTGCTCGCGCGGGGTCAGGCGGCAGTGCGACGAGCGGGCGATCGCCATCCAGTCCTCGGGCTGCAGGTACTCGTCGACCAGCGGCAGGAGCATGCCCTCCTCCGCGCGGGTCTGGCGGTCGACGGCGTCGGCAAGCGTCCGGCAGGCAGTCGCGAAGGTGTCCCGGGCCCGCGCGGTCGCACTGACGCCCCACTGGCGTGCCGCGGTCAGTACGTCGCGGAGCATGTGGTCGATCCGCGCGCAGCGCTCGATCCAGTCGTCGAGGGCTGCCCCGACCTCCCCTGCCCGCTCGCCGGGCACGGCGCGGAACAGGGCGGGCCAGACCGCGTCGCGTTCCACGGCATGGTGGTGCAGCAGGACGCGGCCGATCAGGTCGGCGTGCTGGGTGAGCGTCGTCGTCCGGCCGGCCTCGTCCGGGGGTGCCCAGGTGGCGAGCTCGGACAGCAGCCGCAGCTCCCTCCGGACCAGTTGGTGCAGCACGCGCTGGTAGCCGACCGCTCGGCTGACGGCGGCCGTACGGGGGAGCGCGATGCCGGCAGTGCGGGGACGGACCGCGGCAGTGGTCATGTGCACACCTCGCTCGGTGGTCCTGCCCGTGCTCCGGGATGGTGGCCGGTGGGATCCCCGGGAGGGTAGGACCACACGCAGGAGTGCGACAGAGGCTTCCGGCCACAGATGGTTCCGAGACGCAATTTCTCCCGCGCTGATCGTCCAGCGCGACGACCTGGGACGGCGTCCATGGGCGTCCCATAGAGTCAGTGGGTGGCGAGCGTTCTCGAGCGGAACCGGGTGACGGTCCGCGGCGTGCGCTCGGGCCGGCCGATCATGTTCGCCCACGGTTTCGGCTGCGACCAGGAGATGTGGCGCTTCGTCGCCCCCGATTTCGAGGTCGACCACCGCGTCGTCCTGTTCGACCACGTCGGGTCGGGGAACTCCGACCTGTCGGCCTACGACCCGGACACGTACGGGTCGCTGCGCGGCTATGCCACCGATGTCGTGGACATCTGCCGCGAGCTCGAGCTGACCGACGTCGTCTTCGTCGGGCACTCCGTGAGCTCGATGATCGGTGCCCTGGCCTACCTCCAGGCCCCGGAGCTCTTCGGCGCGCTGGTGATGATCGGTCCCAGCCCGCGCTACATCGACGACGGCGACTACGTCGGCGGGTTCAGCCGTGCCGACATCGTCGACCTGCTCGACTCACTCGACAGCAACCACCTCGGCTGGTCCACGCAGATGGCGCCGGTGATCATGGGCAATCCCGAGCGGCCGGAGCTGGGGGAGGAGCTGACCAACAGTTTCTGCCGCACCGACCCGGACATCGCCCGCCAGTTCGCCCGCGTCACCTTCCTCTCCGACAACCGGGCCGACCTGCCCGGCCTCGACGTCCCGACGCTGATCCTGCAGTGCAGCGAGGACGTGATCGCGCCCGACGTGGTCGGCGCCTACGTGCACGAGCAGATCCCGGGCAGCGTGCTGACCCACCTGGCGGCCACCGGCCACTGCCCGAACCTGAGCGCGCCCGAGGAGACGACGAGCGCGATCCGGGCGTTCCTCTCGGGGTGACGGACATCGGCGGCGCCGCGGCAGGCGGAGGGGACTCCGGCGGACAGGACACCGGTGGCCGGTTGGACCGGCTGCTCGAGGAGGATCCGGCCGACCTCTACGAGAACGCTCCGATGGGCTACCTGTCGACGCTGCCCGACGGTCGGATCGTCAAGGTGAACCGCACCTTCTCCGTCTGGACCGGCCGCCCGGCCGACGCGTTGCTGGGTGCGCGGTTCCGGGACCTGCTGACCGTGGGTGGTCAGGTCTTCCACGACACCCATCTTCGCCCGCTGCTGCGGATGCAGGGCGTCGTCCGGGAGATCGCGCTGGATGTCGTGCGGCTGGACGGTTCCGTGCTGCCCTGCCTGCTCAACGCGGTGGAGCTCCGGGACGACGACGGCACCCCGCTGCTGGTGCGGGCGACGTTGTTCGAGGCGACCGCGCGGCGGCGGTACGAGCGCGAACTGCTGAGTGCCCAGCGGTCGGCCGAGGAGTCGGAGGCCCGCTCGCGCACCCTTCAGCAGGTCGTGTCCGACCTCGCGGCCGCAACCTCGGTGGACGACGTCGCGACGGTCATCGTCGAGCGCAGCCGGACCGCGTTGCAGGCGCAGGGGGTGGGGCTGCTCCTGGTGGAGGAGACGGCCGCCGACCCGGGAGGCCTCCCGCAACTGCGGCCCGTGCGCTCGGACGGGCTCGCCACCGGGTTGGTGACGGCTCTCCGGGAGGCGGCGGCGGGGCAGCTCACCCTGGAACTGGCACAGGGCGTGCGGGCGGTCGCGCTGACCGACCGGTTGCGGTCGGCGCAGCCGGGGGTCGCCGCCGCGATGACCGCGTCCGGCCTGTCCATGCTGGTGACCGTCCCGGTGAGTGCGGACAGCCGCCGCCTGGGCGTGCTGGTGCTCGGCCTCGGCGGGTCGGGGCCGGACGACCTGGTCGCCCTCGAGGAGGAGACGGCGCAGAGTGGCCCGGGTGCGGCCGACGTCGACCTGCTGTGGACCATCGGCCGGCAGGCAGGGCAGGCGCTGGAGCGGGCGCGGCTGTACGAGGAGACCGCCCGTCAGGCCGAGCGGGCCGCCTTCCTGCTCGAGGCCGCCCGGCTGCTGGCCGAGGCCGCGGACGTGTCCGAGACGGTGGAGCGGCTGGCGGGGCTGGCGGTCGACCGGCTGGCCGACCTCTGCGTCATCGACCTCGCGTCCGAGTACGGCTACACCCGCCCTGTGGTGCGCCACCGGGACCCTGCCCGCCAGTACCTTGCCGACCAACTGCAGGAGCTCGGGTTGCCCCAGCGCCTCGATCCGCATCCGAGCGTGCGGGCCCTGCGGGAGGGCGGCACGCAGTGGGTCCCGTCGATCAACGACGACTACCCGGGGGCGATCGGGTTCGACGAGGCGCACCTGGAGGTGGTGCGGGCACTGGCGCTGACCAGCCTCGTGGCGGTGCCGCTGATCGCCGACGGCCGCCGGCTGGGCGTGGTGACCCTCGGTACCGACTCGAGCCGCCGGCCGTTCACCGCCGTCGACGTCGAGGTGGCCGAGCAGCTGGCGTTGCAGGTGTCGCTGGTCGTCGCCAAGGCGCAGCGCTACGAGCTGGACGTCCGGACGTCGCACGCCCTCCAGGCCAACCTTCTGCCGCCGCCCCCGCCGTCGGTCGCGGGCCTGTCGATCGCGGTGCGGTACCTGGCCGCGACCCAGGGCGTCGAGGTCGGCGGCGACTTCTACGACGTCGTGTCGCTGCCCGACGGGCCGGTGGCCCTGGCGGTCGGGGACGTCGTCGGCCACGACATCACCGCGGCGGCGACGATGGGCCAGCTCAACAGCGTCTACCGCGCGCTGCTGGCGGATCGTCCGACTCCGAGCGCCATGATCGACCGATTGCAGGCCAGCTGGTCCCTGCTGGGCCTGCAGCGGATGGCGACGGCGCTGTTCGCGACGCTCGAGCCGGCGACCGGCCGGCTGCGCATCGCCTCCGCGGGGCACCTGGCGCCGCTGCTGCTGACCGAGGGACGGGCGGAGTTCCTGCCCGTGCGGCCCAGCCGGATGCTGGGCGCACCTCCGGCGCCCGCGGTCGAGTGGGCCGGCGTGCTCCCGGCCGGCGCGATGCTGGTGCTGTTCACCGACGGGCTGGTCGAGAGCCGGACGGCCGACCTCGACGAGGGCCTGACCCGATTGCTCGCGGCAGCCGGTGGGTCGGGGACGTCGGACCCGGACGAGCTGTGCGACCGTCTCCTGGCCGAGTTGACCGGCGCCCACCGCGCCGACGACATCGCCCTCCTCGTGCTGACGCGGCTGCCCTGACCTCTTGACCGTCCGCGGTGCCCTCGCGACGCTTGACCTGGTCCGCCGGAGGCCGGCACGGACGAGGACGACGGGTGGAACCCGGGCTCGCCGTCGCCGGACGGAAGACTGCTGCGCCGCGGCCTTCGGGGGAGGACCGTAGGGATGACGCCGTCCATGGAGGAGGCGGAATGGCTGGTTCGGTGAACCCGGTCGCGGAGAGCATCGACGGCGCGGTCGGGGACTGGTCGATGTCGGGCGACGCGATGCGCTGGTCGCCCGAGCTGGCCGAGCGCGGGCCGTCGGCGGTCGGGCTCAACGGGTTGGACGCCGCGGCCGGCTTCGGTTCCGCGCTGGGGCTGGAGATGAGTGGGGTGCGCCGCCTGGTGTCCGGGGCGCTCAATTCGCTGGGGTCGGTGGCCAGCGACGTCGTCCAGGAGCTGCGCGAGCTCACTCGCGGCGGGCCCGAGGAGCCCGAGGCCTGACCACCGGGCCCCTCAGGCGGTGGTGAACTGCATCGTGTGGTGATCGGCGACGCAGACCGGTTTCGCGATGCCGTCGGCCTCGATCTCGTAGCGCACAGTGACCTTCGCCCCGGCGTCCGTGGGGGAGACGGCGACGAGGGCGGCCTTGCCCCGCAGCCGCGAGCCGGTGGGTACCGGCGCCGGAAAGCGCACGCGGTCGAGTCCGTAGTTCAGCACCAGCTCGACATCGTCCACCCGGTAGATCGCCTGCATGAAGTCGGCGATGAGGGCGAGGGTCAGGAAGCCGTGCACGAGCGTTCCGGGATAACCCGCGGCCCGGGCCCGGTCGGGGTCCAGGTGGATCCAGTGGTCGTCGCCGGTGGCGTCGGCGAACCACTGCACCCGGTCCTGGCCCACGGTCAGCCAGTCGCTGTGCCCCAGGTCCTGGCCCTCCGCCGCGGCCAGCTCCGCCAGTGATCGGAAGACCTTCACCGGTGCGACGTCCCTTCTCCGCCGGGTGCCGACAGGCCCCGGTCCGTGATCAGCAGCGCGGTCGCGACGACCTCGTCGAGGGACACCCGCCGCGGGTTCCACCATTCCGGCGCCGAGTTCAGCGCCCCGATGAGGAGCAGCTGGGCGGCATGCAGGTCGACGTCGGGAGCGATCTCGCCCCGCTCCCGGGCCTCCACGAACAGCGCCCGCCACACCGAGCCGTACTCGGCCTGGGCCGCCAGCAGGCGCTTGCGCATGTCGTCGGGCATCTGGCCGACGTTGCGCACCGCCGCGGTCGAGTAGTCCGACATCTCGACCAGGGACCGGAGGTGGGCCTCCACCGCCGTGCGGATCTTGCCCATCGCCGGTGCGCCGGCGGGCAGCGCGGCGAGCGCGCGCTCGACATGGCTCCGCGTGCGCTCCTGCCCCCGGCGGATCACTTCCTCGATCAGCTCTTCGCGCGATGCGTAGTAGTAGTAGATGGCCGGCGCCTGGACGCCGGCGACCTCCGCGATCTCCGACAGCCGGGTGCCGGCGAAACCCTTCCGGCTGAGCACCTGGGCGGCCGCGTCGAGCAGACGCTCACGGGTGCGCGCAGCCTTCGTCTCCGCCGGGAGGACCTCCGGTCCCTCCGCCGGGACGTCCGGCTTCGACGCGCGCGCCCGTGGCCCTGGGGGCATGTCGCTCAGGCCGACCCGACGAGCTCGGTGGCCGGCTCGACGACGAAGTCGGCCAGGTCGGCCGAGTGGGTCAGCCGCCAGTAGTCGACGACCCGCCAGGGCGAGTTCGTCACGACCCTGCCCTTGGCGTTCCGGTACCAGGTGTCCATGCCGCGGTGGCTCCAGATCATCCGCTCGTGCGCCTCGTCCACGCGGCGGTTGTACTCCGCGCAGACGTCGGCCCGGCACTCGACCGCGCCGAGACCCTGCTCGACCATCATGCGCAGCAGGTCGGCGATGTACCGCACCTGGCACTCGGCGATGTGGATGTAGCTGCCACCGTGGCCCAGGTTGGTGTTGGGCCCGTACATCATGAACAGGTTGGGGAAGCCCGGCGTCGTGATGCCGAGGTAGGCGTAGGCGTCGTCGTCCCCCCAGACATCGCGGACGGAGACGCCCCCGCGGCCGCGAATCTCCAGCGGGTGCAGGAGACGCTGGGCCTCGAAGCCGGTGGCGAAGACGATCACGTCGGCGTCGATGTCCCGGCCCGACGAGGTGCGGACCCCGGTCGCGGTCACCTCGGCGACGGTGTCGGTGACGAGCTCGACCGTCGGCTTCCGGAGGGCGGCGTACCAGCCGTTGTCCAGCAGCATGCGCTTGCCGAAGGGCGGGTAGTCGGGGAGCACCTTCTCGATCAGGTCCTCCCGGCCGGCCAGCTGCTCCTCGATGTACCGGGTGAAGAAGCGCCGGTGGCCGTCGTTCGTGGCGTTGAGGGAGCGGTCCTGGTGCGGCCAGTCGGGGTCCTTCTGCAGCGAGGCGTGCACCTTGTCGTTGTTGATCCACGCGAGCCGGAACCGGACCCACGAGTGGTAGAAGGGCACGTTCTCCATCAGCCAGTGGATGTCCTCGCCCACCGGCTGGAAGTAGCTGGCGTTCGGGGCGACCCACTGCGGTGAGCGCTGCACGACGGTGAGCGCGCCGACCTGGTCGGCGATCGCGGGCACGATCTGCATGGCGCTGGCGCCGGTACCGACGACGACGACCTTCTTTCCGGTGATGTCGAGGTCCTCCGGCCACCGCGCGGAGTGGAACATCGGGCCGGAGAACAGGTCCATCCCGGGCAGCCGGGGCAGGCGGGGCCGGTTGAGCTGGCCGACGGCGGTGATGACGGCGTTGGCCGCCAGCACCCTCCGGGTGCCCGTGGCGTCCTCGGTCACGACCCGCCAGCGCTGCGTCTGCTCGTCGTACTCGGCCGAGATCACCTCGGTGCCGAAACGGATCGACGGCAGCAGGTCGAACTGCCGCGCCAGGTCCTGCATGTAGGCGGCCAGCTCGGGGCGCTTGCCGAAGTGGGTGGACCACTGGCGGGGGAAGAAGGAGAAGCTGTAGAGGTAGCTCGGGGTGTCGACACCGCAGCCGGGGTAGCGGTTCTCCAGCCACGTGCCGCCGACCTCGTGGTTCTTCTCGAGGACGACGTGCCGGATGCCGGCGCTCCGGAGGGCGAGCGCGGCGGTCATCCCGGAGACGCCGGCGCCGATGATCACGACCGAGAAGTCGGCGTCGGAGGGCACCGGCGGCTGCTCGGCCGCCGCCTCGAAGCCCATCTCCTCCGCCATCATCGGCTCGTACTCGGCCGGGACCGCCTCGCCCATGCAGGTGCTCATCATCTCCATGAGCAGCTCGCCGCGGGGCGCGGCGACCGCGGCCGGCGCTCCGGCGGCCCAGTCGAGCACCGCGCGGACGGCGGCTTCGCGGATGACCTCCTGCATCTCGTCCGGGAAACCGCCGGAGTCGTTGTCGCTCATCCCCTTCGTGCGGGAGGGCTGGAACGGCTCCGCCAGCCAGGCGCGGTCGCCGGTCAGCTGGAACAGCACCATGAGCAACGCCGGCAGGTTGGCCGCCGTGACGGCGCTCCGCAGCTGCTGTTCGTCCAATGGCTGCGGGGTGGGGGTGATGGGCACGGCGTCTCCAGGGGCGAGCAGGACGGGCAGTTGCTTTATCTAAAATAGATTAAACAACCACCGTCAAGCAGCCACGCATACCTCCACGACGCCTCCCCCCCTTTCGGGACGCCTACGGTCCGGAACGGTGCTGCAGAAAGGCGCATCGTTATAAGGTTTCTTCAGTCGGGCAGAACGCTCCGGCGGCGAGGAGGTCGGGCGTGACGGACGCCGAGCTCGAGGTCATGGCCGCAGTCGGCCCGGAATCCGGTGACCAGGACGTGGAGCGGGGTCTGCTCCGCGCCCCCCGGCGGCTGCCCAAGGCGGCCGAGGTGCTCGCTGACGAGCTGCGCGCGCAGATCATCCGCGCAGGCAAACCGGCCGGTACTCAGCTGACGACCGAGGCCGAGCTCATCGAGGAGCACGGTTTCAGCCGCGGCACGGTACGCGAGGCGTTGCGCCTGCTGGAGGTCGAAGGGCTCATCGCGATCCGCCGCGGACCCCGCGGCGGCGTGAGCGTGGCCCAGCCCGACTTGACCCAGGTCAGCCGCAGCCTGTCGCTGCTCTTCACGGTGGACGAGACCCCGCTGTCGGACTTCTTCGAGTTCCGCAAGCTGGTCGAGCCGTACGCCGCCCGGCTGGCCGCCGGGGCGAGCGACGACGCGCGTCGGCGCCTGTTCGCCTACGCCGAGAAGACGCCGGACGACGACTCGGAGCAGGCGACCAACTTCCACCGCGAGCTGGCCGAGTGCGCCGGCAACGAGATCGTGCGGGTGATGCTCGTGGCGCTGCACAACGTCCTCGACCGGCACGTGCGCCTGGAGGCGATCGACGAGCGCGTGGTCACGACCGTCTCCGAGGTCCACCGCCGCATCGCGCGGGCGATCCTGGACGGTCAGCCGGACGCCGCGGAGCGCCGCATGCGCCGCCATCTCGAGGCCTTCGAGGCGCTGCTGCGCGAGCAGGGGCGGCTCGGGCAGCCGATCGTGCCGCGCTCGCGCTGGCGCAACTGACCTCCTCCCTGATCTTCCAACCGGCCGGCGTGGCTTCTGACCACGCCGGCCGGTTCGCGTGTCGGGCGTGCCTATTGATTATGAGGAAAGGCATGATTAGCCTCCTCTCCGCGCCGGGTCGCCGCAGAGCACCCGACCGCGTTCCCCCCGGACCGAGCCCTCGTGCCCGCCGGAGCCGACAGCAAGGAGGAGCGAGTGGAGATCTCTGCTCTTGCCACGTACCGCCCCTCCTGGGTGGACGCGAGCGGACGCCGCACGCTCGGCCCGGACGAGGACGTCGCGACGCTCGCCGTCTCCGCGGGCCGCCTGCTCGGGGATCGGCTCGCCGACGTCGACCGGGTCGTCCTCGTGACCCGCCGGCCCGACGCGCTGCTCGGCACGACCCCCGAGGTGGTCCTGGAGGGTCTCGGCCTCGACGCGGCGACGCCGTTCGTGGAGCAGGTGGGTGGCGCTCCCGCGACGGTCGAGACCCTGCTCGCCGCCAACCCCGGGACCCTCGTCCTCGCCGTCGACCCGCTCGCGCCCGCCGCGTCCGCCGCCGCCCTCGTGCAGGCCGGGTCCCTCGTTCTCGACCGCCCCGCCACGGCGCGCCACAGCGTGCCGGTGCGGACCGTCCCGCTGACCGGCGCCGGTGACCGGGTCTACGACGATCCCCGGCTGCTCCGCGAGCAGGGCTGGAAGCGCGCGGCCGCGGAGGTCGTGAAGGAGGGGATGCACCCCGTCACCGTCGCGGGGGTGCCCGCCAAGGTGGCTGGCTCCCTGGTCCGTGGAGCGCTGCCGGGCATTCCCGAGAACGAGGCGGCCGCTCCACTGCTGCTGATCGCGCGCGCAGCGACCGATGGGCAGGACGTCCGGCTCGTGGCCGTCGAGAACGGTCACGCGGTGGCCGTCGACGTCACCCTCGCCGGTTCCGTACCCGTGCTGACGGCCGAGCGAGCCACCCATCCCGCCCCGGCCACGTGGGAGCCTGCGTCCGCGGCCGAGATCCCGGCGTCCCCGGCGGCGTACGGCCGTGCCTTCGAGGCCAAGGTCGGCTTCAAGGCCGGGGTGTGCTCCTGCGGGGAGCGGCACTATCCGCCCAGGGCCCAGTGCGTCGCCTGCGGCGCCCTCGACGCCCAGCACCTCGTGCCCCTGCCGCGGTCGGCCTCGGTGTACTCGGCCGTCACGGTCCGCGCCCCCGTGCCGGGCAAGACGGTCCCGTACGCCCTCGCCGTCGTCGACGTCGACGGGACCGACGTCCGCGCGCTCGTGCACATCACCGACGACCCGCCCGGCCGGGCGCCGATCGGTGCTCGCGGCCGGCTCGTCCTCCGCCGGATCGCGGTGCGCGCCGGTGTCCCCGACTACGGATACGCCTTCCAGCCCGAGGAGCAGCACGCATGAGGGACCGGACATGAGAGACGTCGCGATCGTCGGCGCCGGGATGATCCCGTTCGGCGAGCTCTTCGACCAGGGCATCAAGGACATGGTCAGCCGCGCCTTCGGGGCGACGCTCGGCTCGGTCGACAAGGGGATGCGCGCCGACGAGATCGAGGCCGCCTGGTTCAGCGAGGTGCAGAGCGTCGACGGGTTCCCTGCGGGCCTGCTCGCCGACGCCTGCGGGCTGACCGACATCCCCGTGACCCGGGTGGAGAACGCCTGCGCGACCGGCAACGACGCCATCCGGAACGCGCTCTACGCGGTCGGCGGGGGTTACGTCGATGTGGCCCTCGTGCTGGGAGCGGACAAGGTGCGCGACACCGCCTCCAGCGCCACCTTCTGGGACTGGATGTCGACCAACCGGGACTCGGCCTGGGACCTCCCGCTCGGCCTCATCTCCCCGGCCAGCTTCGCGCTGCACGTCGCGCGCTACATGCACGAGTTCGGCGCCACCCGCGAGCACCTGGCCCGCGTCGCGGTGAAGAACCACCGCAACGGCGCCCGCAACCCCTACGCCCACCTGCGGTTCGAGGTGACGATGGAGCAGGTGCTCGCGGCGCCCATGGTGGTGGAGCCCTTCGGCCTGCTCGACTGCGTCCCGCAGAGCGACGGCGCGGCTGCGGTGATCATCGCCGGCAAGGACGTGGTGGACCGGTACACCGACCGGCCTGTGTGGGTGCGCGGGGTCGGGACCGGGATGGACCGCGTCATGCACGCGCACAAGGCCGACCTGTCGTACTTCGCCGCCACGCGCAAGGCCGCGCAGCGCGCGTTCGGGATGGCCGGGGTCGGCCCGGGCGACATCGACGTCGCCGAGGTGCACGACTGCTTCTCCGGCGTCGAGATGATGACCTACGAGGACCTCGGGTTCTGCGACCGCGGCGAGGCCCCGCGCCTCCTCGAGAAGGAGGAGACCTCGATCGGCGGCCGCATTCCGGTCAACCCGAGCGGCGGGCTCAAGTCGAAGGGGCACCCCCCGGGCGCCACCGGCCTCGCCCAGTGCACCGAGCTGTTCGAGCAGCTGCGCGGGGAGGCGGTCAACCAGGTCGACGGCGCGCGCTGGGCGCTGGCACACAACGTCGGCGGGCCCACCGCCGTCTCCGCCGTCACCATCCTGGAGGGACCCCGTGGCTGAGCCGCACCCGATCGACCTGACCGGCCGGGCGGCCGTCGTCACCGGCGGCGCGCAGGGGATCGGCCGTGCGGTGGCCGATTCGTTCGCTGCGGCCGGCGCGGGCGTCGTGCTGGTCGACGTCGACGAGGCCAGGGTCACCGCGGCCGCGGAGGAGATGGTGCGCGCCGGTCATACGGCTGTGGCGGTGGCGGCCGACGTCGGCGACGAGGCGGCCGTCGAGCGCGCCGCGGAGGCGGCCACCGGCGATCTCGGCGAGCTGGCCGTCTGGGTCAACAACGCCGGGGTCACCCGCCCGGCGATGCTGCACAAGATGACCGCTGACGACTTCGACCTGGTCATGCGCGTCCACGCCCGGGGCACCTTCCTCGGCCTGCGGGCGGCCGCCCGGCGGATGCGCGAGGCCGGCACCCGAGGGTCGATCATCAACGTCACGTCGTCTGCCGGGCTGAACGGCACGATCGGTCAGATCAACTACGCCGCGGCCAAGGGCGCCATCATCGCGATGACCAAGTCGGGGGCGCGCGAGCTCGGCCGGTACGGCATCCGCGTCAACGCGGTCTCCCCGGCCGCGGCGACCGAGATGACCGAGACCATCCGCAGCGACGAGCGCTTCGCGCAGCAGTACCTCGAGCGGATCCCGCTGGGGCGCTGGGCCGAGGCCGACGAGGTGGCCAACGCCTTCCTCTTCCTCGCCGGCTCCTCCTCGGACTACGTCACCGGTCAGGTGCTCTGCATCGACGGCGGCAGCTACATGGCGAGTTGAGCGGCGTGCCCGATGCCCTGGACGACCTCACCGCGGAGGAGCTCGCCGTCGCCGAGCGCATCCGCCCGCACCTGCGCCGAGGCGCACTGGTGGCCATCGCGGACGGCGCCGGTGCCCCGGTGGGCCTCGGTCGGCCGCTGGCGCATGCGGCGCGGCAGGTCGGGGGTGTCCGGCTCCTGCTGGGCTGGTCCTTCCGCCTGCCGGTCCCGCTGGATCCCGTGGCATTCCCCGACGTGCGCGCGATCGTCGGCGGGTACGGCCTGCGTCGGCAGTTCGGCGGCCATGTCCACTACGTCCCCGCCCGGCTGAGCGCCGTGCCGGCACTCGTGGGCTCAGTGCTCCGGCCCGACGTCCTGCTCGCGGGGCTCCGCCCCGGCCCGCTCGGTCTCACGTTCGGCAGCGAGGTCGGCTGGGCCCGCGCGGCGGTGGACGCCGGCGCGCGGGTGCTGGCCGAGGTGAACGTCGGCCTGCCGGCGGCCTCGCTGGACCCCTCGCTGCCCGAGGTCACGATCGTCGCGGAGACCGACCGCCCTCCGCTGCCGCTGCCGCTGCCCGTCCTGGACGCGGTCTCCGAGGCGATCGGGAAACGGGTGGCCGCCCTCGTGCCGGAGGGGGCGAGCGTGCAATTCGGTCCGGGGGGAGTGGGCGACGCGTCGCTGCGGGCGCTGGAGGTCCCGGTGCACGTGGACTCCGGCATCGTGGGCGACGCCGTCATCGACCTCGAGGCCCGGGGACTACTCGCCGGGCCGCCGCTCGCGACCTACCTGGCGGGTACGCCGGCCGTCTACGCGTGGGCCGACGGGCGGCCGATCCTCGCCCGGGTCGAGCACACCCACGACCCGCGCCGGCTGGCCGACAAGACGCTGGTGGCGATCAATACCGCGCTCGAGGTCGACGCCGTCGGGCAGGTCAACGTCGAAGGGTTCGGCGGCGACGTCATCGCCGGCGTGGGCGGCCATCCCGACTTCGCCGGTGCGGCCACCCGATCGGCCACCGGGCTGAGCGTGGTGGCGCTGCCCACCGTGCGCGGGGGGCGGCCAACGCTCGTCGAGCGCCTCGGTGCCGCCGCGTCGACCACTCGGTCCGACGTCGACGTCGTGGTCACCGAGCTCGGCACGGCGGATCTGCGGGGCCTCGACGACAGGGAGCGGGCCGCCGCGCTGCGGGCCATCTGGGGCCACTGATCCGGAGAGCTTCGGTGCCGGATCACGCTGCGGTCACAGGACGCCGCATCGGTGGCTTAGCTCACAAAGAATCATTGACTCCGAATGATCGTAAGGTTAGCGTCCCCCCGGGGTACATACCGACCGGTATGTCAGGTTCGAAAGCTCGACGGAACGGATTCTCCACATGCTCTCAGCAGGCGCTCCGAGCGCGACCGATGGCGGCGCGGCGACCACCGCCGAGGTGCTGCGCGTCGAGGGCCTCCAGGCGGGATACGGGAAGCACGTCGTGCTCGATGACGTCTCCCTCACCGTCGGCGAGGGAGAGCTCGTGGCCCTTCTCGGACACAACGGCGCGGGCAAGACCACCGCTCTGCGCGCCATCACCGGTCAGCTGCGGCCGAGCCGCGGTCGAATCCAGCTCGACGGCCGGGACGTCACCGGCTCGTCGGCCGCTCTCACGGCCAAGCTCGGGATGAGCATGGTGCCGCAGGGGCAGAACGTCTTCGCCTCGATGACGATCGACGAGAACCTCCGGCTCGCCGCCGCGGTCGCAGGCGGCCGGCCGAGCAATCCCCGCTCTGCTCAGGACGTCCGGTCCTTCGTCCTCGACATGTTCCCGATCCTCAAGGACCGCGGGAAGGACAAGGCCGGCTCGCTCAGCGGTGGTCAGCGGCAGATGGTCGCGATCTCCATGGCCCTGATGACCCAGCCGCGGCTGATGCTTCTCGACGAGCCCTCGACCGGCCTGGCGCCGGTGCTCATCGACGAGGTGCTCGCCGCTGTGCGAACGGTCAACCAGCAGCTGGGCACCAGCGTCCTGCTGGTCGAGCAGGACACGAAACGGGTGCTCCGGGTGTCGGACCGTGTCTATGTGATCAAGCTCGGTGTCCCGGTCTTCAGCGGCACCCCCCACGAGATGCACCAGCAGGACTGGTCGCAGCTCTTCTGATCTTGGGCCTTTCCCAAGCGGTGACAAACGGCCGGCGCCTGTCCGGCCCGTGGAAGGAGAAACGTGAACGTGCCAAAGAGGACGCGTCGATTCGCCGCTGTGGCCGTCGCCGCCGCACTCGGCCTCACCGCTTGTGGCGGAGGCTCGGGGTCGGGTGGCGGTAGTGCCAGTGGGGGCAACGACACCTACAAGATGGGTGTCGCCATGGCCCTCTCGGGCGCGAACGCCGCGCTGGGTCAGGACTTCGTCCGTTTCATCCAGTACGGCGTCGACGACGCCAACAAGCAGTACGCCTCGGACAACTTCAAGATCGAGATGGTCAGCGAGGACACGCAGGCGACCGCGGAGGCCGGCCTGAACGCGCTGAACAAGCTGGCCACCGTCGAGTCCGTCCCTGCGGTCTTCACGGCATGGAGCGCTGTGGTGAAGGCCATGGCCCCGGCCTCGGAGGACCTCGGTGTCGCCCTCTTCAACATCGGCGCCAACAGCCCCGACCTCGAGGGCGCCGGCGCGAACCTGCGGAACTTCTTCCCTCTGGCCTCCGTCGACGTCCGCGCCGTCGCCACGTACATGGCGAAGGAGAAGGGCGCCAAGAAGGCCGCCATCATCCGGGTCAACAACGCCACGGGTGAGGGTGCCGCGAAGGTCTACAAGGATGCGTTCGAGAAGGCAGGCGGCAAGGTCGTCGCCACCGAGACCATCGAGCAGGATGCCGTCGACGCGTCGTCACAGGTGGCCAAGGTGCTGGCCGCCAAGCCCGACACGATCCACGTCCAGACCCTGCTGGGCGAGTCCTCGGCCGTGATGAAGGCGCTGCAGGAGCAGGGCGCGAAGGTCCCGATCACCACGTACTCCGGGGTTGGTGAGGCAGTCGCCGTCCGCCAGGCCTCGGGTGACGCGCTGAACGGTGTCATCTACACGACCCTCGGTGGCGCCAAGGTCACCGACCCGAAGGTCAAGGAGCTCGTCGCCCGGTTCGTGAAGGACCAGGGCAGGGAGCCGGCCGGCATCTCCTACGACGTGTACATGTACGACAGCGTGTTCTTCTACGCCGAGATCATCAAGAAGTTGCGCGCGAACGGTGACGAGGTCAACGGCAAGAACATCCTCAAGCTCGTGGACAGCCAGAGGGACTTCTCGAACCTCCCGCTGGAGGGCTCGACGAGCTTCACCCACGCCGGCACCGTGATCAAGGACGTGATCCTCAAGAAGATCGAGGACGCCTCCAAGAACCCGGGCGAGGACCCCGAGGTCGTCACGATCAAGCCGTAGTCCGGATCGGTCCCTGCCGCCCCTCCACGCGAGCGGGTGGGCGGCAGGGACCACCGGATTCTCCGCCTTCCTCGCCCACCAACCGAGACTTCCGAAGGGCTGCCCTCGCATGGAACTGCTCCTCCAGCTGGCCAAGAACGGTGTGATCATCGGCCTGCTGTACGGGCTCTTCGCCTACGGCATGAGCCTGATCATCGCCACTTCGGGGGTGCTGCACTTCGCGCACGGCCTCACGCTGGCCGGCTCCGCCTACTCGTTCTGGTTCTTCCTCCAAGACCAGGATCTCGGTGTCTTCGTCGCAATCCTGGGCGCGCTCGCCGTCGGCGGCCTGCTCGGCATCCTCGTCGAGCTCGGCATCTACCGGCCGCTGCGGCGCATCCAGGCCACGGACATGGTCTTCCTGGTGGCCTCGCTCTCGGTGCTCACCCTCGGGCAGGCCGCGCTGATATTCATCTTCGGCACCGATCCGAAGGCGGTCACCCCCACGGCGTTCCTCCGGTGGAGCACGGATGTCGGGCCGTTCAACGTCCGCATGTGGGACCTGCTGATCATCGGGGCCAGCGCCCTGGCCTTCACCGCGCTGTACCTGCTGCAGCGGCACACGTCGGTCGGGCTGTCCTTCCGTGCAGTCGGTGACAACCCCCACCGCGCCCAGACGCTCGGCATCAAGCTGCAACGCACCTACGTCTGGGTGTTCTTGGCCGGCTCCCTGGTCGCCGTCCTGCCCGGCATGCTCCTGGCGGTGCAGAACCCGGTGACGCCGTCGATGGGGTTCGACCTGCTGATCAAGGCCGTGATCGCCCTCGTTGTCGGCGGGATCGGCAGCATGCCGGGAGCGCTGCTCGGCGGCGTCCTCATCGGCGTCGTGGAGAGCGTCGCCGTCTACTGGCTCCCGACCGAGTGGTCGGAGTTCACGCTCTACGCGCTGCTCTTCATCTTCGTCATCGCCCGGCCGCAGGGGCTGACGAAGGGGGCGCTGCGGACGGCATGAGACATCTGCGCCGCCGACCGATGCCCGCACCCGTCAGAAGGGCTGCACTCCCGTGTCGTACTACCTGAACAACCTGTTGGCGCTCCTGGCGATCTTCGCGATCCTCGGGATGTCGTTCAACCTGATCATGGGCTACGCCGGGCAGTTCTCCATCGCCCACGGCGCCTTCTTCGGCCAGGGTGCCTACACCACCGGCGTCCTCATGCGGGACTACGACTGGTCGTTCCTGCCGGCCATGCTGGCGTCGTTCCTGTTCGCCGGTCTGGTCAGCGTCGTCCTCGGCCTGGCCGCGCGGCGGGTCACCGACGTCTACCTCGTCATCCTGACCCTGGCGTGGCAGGTCGCGGCGGTCGAGCTGTACCACAACCTGTCCGTCACCGGCGGATCCGGCGGGTTGATCGGCATACCGCGGGCGGACATCTTCGGCTACGAACTGGCCGGCCCGACGCAGGTGATCATCCTGTGCTGGGCGGTCTGCCTGCTGGTCGCCGTTGTCATCCGCTACCTCGTCAGGTCCCCGTTCGGCCGCACCCTCACCGCGCTGCGGGAGGACGAGATCGCTGCGCGCTCGCTGGGCAAGCCCACCGCGAACAGCAAGATCAAGGCCTTCGTCATCTCGTCGGCGCTCGCCGGTGTCGCAGGTGCGCTGTTCGCCGTGCAGATCCGCTTCATCAGCCCGGCGGACTTCGGCCTCGACCGCTCGATCGAGGTCCTCTCCCTGGCGATCATCGGGGGTCTGGCCACGCTCATCGGGCCGTTCGTCGGTGCCGCCGTCATCGTCCTGATCCCGGAGCTGCTGGGCTACCTGCAGCTGCCCGCCACCCTCGTCGGCGCGGTCAACGCCTTCCTCTTCTCCGCACTGGTGCTGGTCTTCCTCCGCTTCCGCCCGCAGGGCCTGGTGGGTCGCCGGCCGGTGACCACGGCGGCGAACTCGCACGTCGGTGACGTCATCTCCGGGCCACCG
>JAODNN010000133.1 GCA_025465355.1 Blastococcus sp.
GAACCGTGCAGTTCGCCAGGTTCTCCCTGGCCGGCCAGGAGTTCCTGTGCACCGACAGCCCGCCTGTCCACGACTTCTCTTTCACCCCGTCGTTCTCCGTCTGGATCGAGACCGAGTCCGAGGACGAACTCCAGCGGCTCTTCGCGGCCCTCCGCGACGGGGGCACTGAGCTGATGCCGCTGGATGACTACGGCTTCAGCCGCCGCTTCGGCTGGGTGAACGACCGCTACGGCGTCTCGTGGCAGCTGAACCTCGCATAGGAACGAGGACGGTGGTCTCACCCTCACCGTGAGGCGGGAACCGCTCAGTGAAAGCGGCGGCCTTCGGCCAGCATCTGCACGCACGCCGCGATCCGCTTCGCGCGCGTGGCCGGGGTGGCGGCGGTGTGCACCCGCCAGAGGACGGCGTACCGGTTGGCGCCGTCCAGAGCCTCGAACTCTCCCTGCGCCGCCGGTTCGGCCGCGAGCGCCGCGAGCAGGTCCTCCGGGACGGTTGCCGTCGCCGGTCCCGCATACGCGCGGTCGAGGCGGCCGTCCGCCCGGGCCGCCTCGACCGCGGCGAGCCCGGCCGGGCGCATCCGGCCTGCGGCCACCAGGTCGGCAACCCACTCGGCATTCTTCTTCGACCAGACACTCTTGGGCCGCCTCGGCGTGACGCGGGTGAGGAAGTGGAACTCGTCGACGCGGTTGACCCGCCCGTCGATCCAGCCGAAGCAGAGCAGCGACTCCACCATCTCGGCCTGCGTCAGCGAGGGCTCCCGGGCGCCCTTCTTGGCGACCTTCACGTACACGCCGGGGCACTGTTCGTGTTCGGCTTCGAGCCACTCCTCGAAGGCCGCCTGATCGGGGAACGCGAGCACCGGCAGGTCTGTCGGGAGGGTCACGCCGGTCATCCTCGCCAGCGGCGCGGGCCGCCGTCCAGGGCAATCGCCGTTTCGTTGCGGCTCGCCGCGGCTACCGGGACCCCTGACGGGCCGAGTGGGCGCGCGGACGACAGGGGTGGCAGGTGGGCGACCGGGTGCCGGGGCCGTCGGAGATCCTGCTCGTCCGGCACGGCGAGAGCATCGGCAACCTCGCCGACGCCCGCGCGCACGAGAGCGGGGCGGGGCGGCTCACGCTCGACGTCCGCGACCCCGACGTCCCGCTGTCGGACACCGGCCGCGGGCAGGCCGAGGCGCTCGGCCGCTGGCTGGCGGCCCTTCCCGAGCGCGAGCGCCCGACAGTGGCGCTCAGCTCGCCGTTCACGCGTGCGCTGATGACCGCGGAGCTGGCCGTGGAGAAGATCGGCCTGCCGGTCCGGACCGATGAGCGGCTGCGTGAGCGCGATTTCGGCGCCTTCGACGGCATGACCGGGGCAGGTATCCGGGAGCAGTACCCGGACGAGGCTGCCCGCCGCGACCTGCTCGGCAAGTTCTACTACCGGCCACCGGGCGGCGAGAGCTGGGCCGATGTCGCCCTGCGAGTGCGCACCCTGCTGATGACAGAGGGGATGCGGTACGACGGCGAACGGCTGCTCCTGGTCGCCCACCAGGCTGTGATCATGGTCTTCCGGTATGTGCTGGAAGGGCTGGCCGAGCAGGACCTGCTCGACATCGACAAGCACGAACAGGTCGCCAACGCGTCGGTGACCCGGTACGAGACCGGAGCCGACGGTCAGCTGAGGCTCGTGGCGTTCAACGTCGTCGAGCACCTCGTCGCCGAGGACGAGAACGTCACGGAGGAACCCGATGTCCCACAGCAGTCCTGACTACACGGTCGTCACCCCGGAGGTCCTGCGGGGTTGGCGGCTGCCCGAGCCCACCGGCGGCAAGGAGGGGCGAGGCTCCATTCTCGTCATTGCCGGCAGCAGGGAGACCCTGGGGGCGGCGCTCCTCGCCGCCGAAGGAGCATTGCGTGCCGGCGCGGGCAAGTTGCAGGTGGCGACAGCGGAGTCCGTGGCCGGCTTGGCGGCTGCGGCGTTACCGGAGGCGCTGGTCCGTGCGCTGCCGGAGACCGAGGGCGGCGTGATCCGGGCGGACGCCGCGCACGCGGTGCGGGACCTGGCGGAGAAGGCCGACGCCGTGCTGATCGGGCCGGGCATGGAGAACAAGGAGGAGACGCAGGGTTTTGCCGAGCGCCTCCTGCCGCACCTGACCGGCCCCCTGGCCCTGGACGCCCTTGCCCTGGCCTGCATCACCGCCGACCCGGCCTGCGTGCACCACCTCGAGGGCAGGGTCGTGCTCACCCCCAACCCGAAGGAGCTCGCCATCGCGTTGCACGTGGAACAGCAGCAGGTCGACGACGATCCGGCCGGCTCGGCGACCGACCTGGCGAAGCGTGCCCACGCGACCGTGGGGCTGGGCGGCGTCATGTCCTGGATCGCCAACCCGGACGGCGAGTTGTGGCGGGACGACAGCGGCAGTGCCGGCCTGGGTGTCTCCGGCTCGGGCGACGTGCGCGCCGGGATCACCGCCGGCCTGCTCGCCCGCGGCGCCGCTCCCGAGCAGGCGGCGGTCTGGGCGGCCTATCTGCACGGGCGGGCGGGTGAGCGGCTGGCGTCGTCCATGGGACCGCTCGGCTTCCTGGCACGGGAGGTGCCGGCGGAGGTGCCGCGCGCACTCGCCGAGATCGCCAGCTGAGAGACGGTGCGCGCGCGGCCGCTCTGTGCTGAAGTGGCGGCGTGGCTGACAACTACATTGCGGAACTGCCCTTCGGCGCCCCCAAGATCGACGACGACGCCTTCGTGGCCCCGACGGCCGTGGTGGTCGGCGCGGTCAGCATGGGGCCGCGGGCGAGCATCTGGTACGGCGCGGTGGCCCGGGCGGACTCCGAGACGATTGAGATCGGTGCGGACTCCAACGTGCAGGACGGCTGCACCCTGCACTCGGATCCAGGCTTTCCCCTGATCCTCGGCCGCGGGGTCACCGTCGGCCACAGGGTCGTCCTGCACGGCGCCCGCGTGGACGACGACGTGCTCGTCGGCATGGGCAGCGTGGTCATGAACGGCGCACACATCGGGTCCGGCTCGATCGTGGCGGCCGGCGCCGTGGTCACGCAGGGCACCGAGGTGCCGCCGGGCTCGGTCGTGGCCGGGATCCCCGCCAAGGTGGTGCGTCAGGCCACCGACGACGACCTGCGGCACATCCGCGGCAACGCGGCCAGCTACAGCGACCGGCTGCCCTCGGCCCGCAAGGTCCGCCCGGTCATCCGTCGCCCGCTGCCGCCGGCCGGCTACCTGCCCGACGACGGGATGCCGTGAGCACAACCCCCGTGATCAGCGGACGCCGAGGAAGTCCCGGAGGCCGGTGAGCAGCCGGTCGACGTCGTCCCGGTCCGTGTAGGGCGCCAGGCCGATCCGGAGACCGCCGGTGTCGCCGAGGCCGAGCCAGCGGCTCGCCTCGAGCGCGTAGAACGACCCGGCCGGGGCGTTCACGCCGCGCTCGGCGAGGAACCGGTAGACGTCGGTCGCGTCGTGGCCGTCGAAGGTGAGCAGCAAGGTGGGCGTGCGGTGCGTGGCCCGCGACCACAGCCGGACGCCGGGCAGCGCGTCGAGCCCGGCCTCCAGGTGCTCACGCAGGCCGTCCTCGTACTCCTCGAGCGTGGTCATCGCGGCGACCAGCCGCTCGCGCCGGCTCCCGGAGGTGTCCGGGGACAGGCCGGCAAGGAAGTCGACAGCGGCGGTCGTCCCGGCGAGCAGCTCGTAGGGCAGGGTGCCCAGTTCGAACCGCTCCGGCACCTGGTCGGTGGCGGCCAGCAGCTTGGGGGGTGCCAGCGACTCCAGCAATGGGGGAGCAGCGGCCAGGACGCCGCAGTGGGGGCCGAGGAACTTGTACGGCGAGCAGGTGAAGAAGTCGGCTCCCAGCGTGGCGACGTCCACGGGCGCGTGCGCGGTGAGGTGCACGCCGTCGACCGCCAGCAGCGCCCCCGCGTCGTGGACGAGGGAGGAGATCTCGGCGACCGGCGGCCGCGTGCCGATGAGGTTCGACGCACCCGTGACGGCGACCAGCCGGGTCCGCTCGGTCAGGACACCGGCGACGTCGTCCGCGGTCAGCTCGCCGCTGGCCGGGTCGAACCCGATCCACCGGACGGTCGCGCCTACGGCCTCGGCGGCGCGGACCCAGGGGCGGACGTTCGCGTCGTGGTCGAGGCGGGAGACCACCACCTCGTCGTCCGGACCCCAGCCTGCGGCCAGGGTGCGCGAGAGGTCGAAGGTCAGCTGGGTGGCGCTGCGCCCGAAGACGACGCCGCGCGGGTCGGCGCCGAGCAGGTCGGCCATCGCGGCTCGGGCGGCGAGCACGGTGTGGTCGGCGAGCCGCTCAGCGGCGGTGACCCGGCCTCGGTTGGCGATCGGCGAGGTGAGGGTGCGGGCCACTGCCTGGGCGACGGCCTCTGGCACCTGCGTGCCGCCCGGCCCGTCGAAGTGGGCGGTGCCCGCCCGCAGCGCCGGGAACTGCGCACGGAGGGCCGCGACGTCGTAGCTCATGCGCCGGACGCTACTTCCCGTCAGGGCGCGAGCAGGTCGCGAAGAAGCGTTCCGACGGCGTCGGTCTCGATCAGGAAGCCGTCGTGCCCGTACGGGGATTCGATCACCTGCAGGGGCACTCCCAGGGCGTCCGCGACCTGCTGCTGCTGGTCGAGCGGGTACAGCCGGTCGCTGTCGACCCCGGCAACGAGCGCGCGGGCGGTCACCCGCGAGAGCGCCGCCGCGACCCCACCGCGGCCGCGGCCGACGTCCCACGAGTTCATCGCCTGGGTGAGCAGGACGTAGCTCCCGGCATCGAACCTGCCGGCCAGCTTGTCGGCGTGGTGGTCGAGATAGGAGGCGACGGCAAAACGGCCGTCGTCCTGCACCGTCGTCCCGAACCGCTCACCCAGCTCGAACGGGCTCCGATACGTGAGGTGCGCGATCCGCCGGGCGATGCCCAGCCCGGCGACCGGCGGATCCTCGAGGGGATAGTCGCCGCCGGCCCAGCGCGGATCGGCCCGGATCGCGGCCTGCTGGGTCGTCTGGGTGCCGATCTGATCGGCGGTGGCCACCGCTCCGGAGGCGAGGAGGAACAGCGACCCCACGCGCTCGGGCATGGCCACGGCCCACTCGAGTGCCCGCATGCCGCCCATCGAGCCGCCGACGACGCACGCCCACCGGTCGATTCCGAGAGCATCGGCCAGCGAGGCCTCGACCCGCACCTGGTCGCCCACGGTCACCTCGGGGAAGCGGGACCCCCATCGGCCGCCGTCCGGGCCAGGGGACGACGGGCCCGTCGTCCCCTGGCAGCCGCCGAGGACATTGGCGCAGACGACGAAGAACCTCTCGGTGTCCAGCGCGGCGCCGGGGCCGACCAGCCCGGCCCACCAGCCCGGCGTCGGGTGACCCGGTCCGGCCGTGCCGACCACGTGGCTGTCGCCGGTGAGCGCGTGCTCGACGAGGACGGCGTTCCTCCCGTCCGGCGCGAGCGTTCCCCACGTCTCGTAGGCGACCCGCACGGACGGCAGCAGCCCGCCGCGTTCGGGACGGAACGGTCCGTCGAGGTCGAGGAAGAGCCGGTCGCCGGCCGGGTCGTCCTCCAGCCAGCCGCCGAACCGTCGCGGGGCCCGGGCCGGCGGCCGGACGATCCCGGCCGTCGCGTCCCGGGCCCCGTCCACGTCAGGCTGCCTTGGCGGCGCGGAAGCCCGCTTCCAGGTCGGCGAGGATGTCCTCGATCCCCTCCAGGCCCACGGCCAACCGGACCAGGCCGGGCGTCACGCCGGTGGTCAGCTGCTCCTCGGCGGTCAGCTGCGAGTGCGTCGTCGAGGCCGGGTGGATCACCAGGCTGCGGACGTCGCCGATGTTGGCCACGTGGCTGTGCAGCTCCAGGGCCTCGACGAACCGCTTGCCGGCCTCGCGGCCGCCGTGCACCTCGAAGGTCAGCACCGCTCCCGCACCCTTGGGGGCGTACTTCTCCTGGGCGGCGTGCCATTGCGAGGACGACAGCCCCGGGTAGTTCACCGAGTCCACCTCGTCGTGTGCCTCGAGGAACTCGGCCACCCGCTGCGCGTTGGCCACGTGCCGCTCCATGCGCAGCGACAGCGTCTCGATGCCCTGGACGACGAGGAAGGCGTTGAACGGCGAGATCGCCGGGCCCAGGTCACGCAGGAGCTGGACCCGCGCCTTGAGCGCGTACGCCGGCGCACCGAGGTCGGCGTAGACGACGCCGTGGTACGTCGGGTCGGGCGTGGTGAACCCGGGGAACTTCCCGCCGGTCCAGTCGAAGCGGCCGCCGTCGACGATCAGCCCGGCGATCACCGTGCCGTGGCCGCCCAGGTACTTGGTGGCCGAGTGCACGACGACGTCGGCGCCGAACTCGAAAGGCCGGATCAGGAACGGCGTCGCGATGGTGTTGTCCACGATCAGCGGCACGCCGTTGCGGTGGGCCACCCCGGCGACGGCCTCGATGTCGAGGATGTCGCCCTTCGGGTTGCCGATCGTCTCGCCGAAGAACGCCTTGGTGTTGTCCTGCACCAGCGCCTGCCAGTTCCCCGGGTCGTCGGGGTTCTCGACGAAGGAGACCGTGATGCCCAGCTTGGGCAGCGAGTGGTGCAGCAGGTTGTAGGTGCCGCCGTAGAGCGAGGCAGAGGCGACGACGTGGTCACCGGCCTCGGCGATGTTCAGGATCGCCAGCGTCGTCGCCGACTGGCCGCTCGATACCGCCAGGGCGGCGACTCCGCCCTCCAGTGACGCCACGCGCTGCTCCAGCGCGTCCTGCGTCGGGTTCATGATCCGCGTGTAGATGTTGCCCATCTCGGCGAGGGCGAACAGGTCGGCGGCGTGCTGGCTGTCCCGGAACTGGTACGCGGTGGTCGCGTAGATCGGGAGGGCGCGGGCGCCGGTGGTGGGGTCCGGGCTCGTACCGGCGTGGATCTGCCGGGTCTCGAAGCTCCAGCTCTGGGGGTCGGTCATGCGCCGTCTCCTCTCGTCGCGGAGAACCCGCGGCGCGCAGGAGCTCCGTCCTTGCCGGGCGGCGGACGCCGTCCGGCCGGCTCTTCCCCTGGAGCACCTCAGACGGAGTAGAGGTTGCCGGGCAGCCAGCCAGGTGCTTCGCGCTGCCTCTCAGGAGCCAGCGTCGATCTTAGGGTCATGTTTGTCCCACGTGAAACAGGGGTCCCGCTGACAACGGCGGGAGAGCCCTCGTCTCCCCCGCCGCCGACGCCCGGGCGCGGCACGGCAGGCTGAGCCGGTGCGTGCACTGGTGTTCGAGGAGTTCGGTGGCCCGCTGGCGGTGAGGGACGTGCCGTCGCCGGACCCAGCCCGGGGCGCGGTTGTCGTGCAGGTCGGCGCCAGTGGGATCTGCCGGAGCGACTGGCACGCCTGGCAGGGCCACGACCCCGACGTCGTCCTGCCGCACGTTCCCGGGCACGAGCTGGCCGGCACGGTCGCAGCGGTCGGTGCCGGCGTGACGCGGTGGTCGGTCGGCGACCGGGTGACCGTGCCCTTCGTCAACGCGTGCGGGGTCTGTGCGCAGTGCGCCGCCGGAGAGCACCAGGTGTGCGCCCGACAGACGCAGCCCGGGTTCACGCACTGGGGATCGCTGGCCGAGTACGTCGTACTCCACGCGGCCGACGTCAACCTCGTCGCCGTCCCTGCGGCACTGGACCTGGCTACCGCCGCCGCGCTCGGCTGCCGCTACGCGACCGCGTTCCGCGCAGTCGTCCAGGTCGGCCGGGTGCGAGCAGGCGAATGGGTGGCGGTGCACGGGTGCGGCGGTGTCGGGCTCTCCGCCGCGCAGATCGCGGTTGCGGCGGGCGCGCGGGTGATCGCCGTCGACGTCTCGGCCGGTGCGCTGGAGCTGGCCCGTGAGCTGGGCGCCGAGCATGTGGTCGACGGCGCGGGCGATGTGCCGGCTGCGATCGCCGAGCTCACCGGCGGGGGCGCACACCTCTCGCTCGATGCTCTCGGCGCGCCGGTCACCTGCGCGAACTCGGTCCGCAGCCTCCGGCCCCGCGGGCGGCACATCCAGGTGGGTCTGCTGCCGCCCGGGCAGGGGCGGCCCGACGTGCCGATGGAGCGGGTGATCGCGTTGGAGCTGCAGCTGTTCGGCAGCCACGGCATGGCGGCGCACGCCTATCCCGAGCTGCTGGGCCTGATCGCGGCCGGTCGGTTGGACCCGCACCGGCTGATCACGCGCGAGCTCTCCCTCGACGACGCCCCGGCCGCGCTCGCTGACATGGGAAAGCAGCCCGGCATCGCCGTCGTCACCACGTTCTGAGGCCGGTCAGCCGACCCGGCGCCGCCCGACGAGGAAGTAGGTGAGCGGGACGATTCCCGCCGAGTTGGCGAGGGCGACCACGGCGGCCCACGCCCACTTCTTGCCGCGGATCTGGTCGGCCGGCCGACGCCTGATGTCGGCGAGTGCCGCGATCTTGAGGGCTCCGTCGACGGTGGCTCCCAGTACGACCAGCCTGCGCTGGCCCTCGCTGAGATCCCTCCATCGTCTTCTGATGTCCATGTCTTCCTCCGTCGGGGCGGTCAGAGGACTTTCGAGAGGAACGCCTGAGTGCGCTGGTGCTGGGGGTCGGTCAGCACCTGCCGCGGGTCGCCGGCCTCGACCACCAGGCCGTCGTCCATGAACACGAGCGTGTCGCCGACCTCGCGGGCGAAGCCCATCTCGTGGGTGACGACGACCATCGTCATGCCGGTTTCCGCGAGGCCACGCATGACGTCGAGGACCTCACCGACCAACTCCGGGTCCAGCGCCGACGTCGGCTCGTCGAACAGCATCAGCTTCGGCTCCATCGCCAGCGCGCGGGCGATCGCCACCCGCTGCTGCTGACCGCCGGAGAGCTGGTTCGGATAGTTCTGGATGCGGTCGCCCAGACCCACCCGCGTCAGCAGCTCGGCGCCGCGCTCGCGGGCTTCCTGCTTGCCCATGCCCTTGACCCTGGTCGGCGCCTCGATGACGTTCTCCAGTGCCGTCATGTGCGGGAACAGGTTGAAGCGCTGGAACACCATCCCGATGTCCCGCCGCTGCGCCGAGACCTCCTTGTCCCGCAGCTCGTGGAGCTTGTCGCCCTTCTCCCGGTAGCCGACGAGCCGGCCGTCCACCCACAGCCGGCCGGCGTCGATCTTCTCCAGGTGGTTGATGCAGCGGAGGAACGTGGACTTGCCCGAGCCCGAGGGGCCGATGACGCACATGACCTCGCGCGGCGCGACCTCCAGGTCGATCCCCCTGAGCACCTCCACGTGCCCGAAGGACTTGTGCACCTTCTCGGCCCTGACCATGGGTGGGACGGGTGCGCCGTCCGGAGACCCCGGCCCCGCGTCACTCAATGGGTGCCTCCCACAGTCCGTGCCTGGCGCTCGGCCCGCTGCGCCCGGGTTTCCCGCGAGCCGACTCCCCGGCTGAAGCGCCGCTCGACGAAGTACTGACCGATCATGAGCAGGCTGGCCAGTGCCAGGTACCAGAGGATCGACGCGACGGCCAGCGGGATGATCTGGAACGTCCGGCTGCCGATCGCGTGGAGCTGGAAGTTCAGCTCGCTGGTCACCGGCACCGCGATGAGCAGGGACGTGTCCTTGAGCATGGCGATGGTCTCGTTGCCGGTCGGCGGGACGATCACCCGCATCGCCTGTGGCAGCACGATCCTGCGGAGGGTGGCTCCCCGGCTCATCCCGAGCGCGCTGGCCGCCTCGGTCTGGCCGGGATCGACCGACTGCATGCCCGCGCGGACGATCTCGGCCATGTAGGCGCCCTCGGACAGCGCCAGGCCCAGCAGCCCCGCGGTGAATCCGGCGAAGATCTGGTTGCCGTTCAGTCCGAGGAACCGCAGGTCACCGGAGAGGCCCAGCAGCCCCATCAGCTGGTGGTCGAACGGGATGCCCAACTCGTAGGTGCCGTACAGCGCCCCGAGATTGGCGAAGAAGAAGAGCAGCACGTACCGGGGGATCGCCCGGAAGAACCACACGTACACCCATGCCGCACCGGACAGCACCGGGTTCGGCGAAAGCCGCATGACCGCGAACACGATGCCGAGCAGCACGCCGATGACCATGGCGAGCACAGTCATGATCAGCGTCGTCTGCGCCCCCCGGAGCACCGGCGGCGTGAACATGTTGTCGAACATGAACGCCCACTGGAACGCGGCGTTCGTGACCAGCATGTGCACGAACATCGCGGCGAGCACCGCGATGACGGCCGTACCGATCCACCGGCCGGGGTGCCGCACCGGCACCGCCCGGATCTGCTCGGGCGGTGCCGGTCGGGTCGTCGTCTCAGCGGCCATGGCGGTTCAGGTCAGGCGGCCGGGTTCACGGTGGGGTCCGTGATGGCGCCGGCCTGCACGCCCCAGTTCGTCAGCACCTTCTGGTAGCTCCCGTCGGCGATCAGCGCCTTCACGGCGTCCGCGATCGCCTGGGCGAACTCGGTCTGGTCCTTCTTCACCACGTAGCCGTACGGGGCGGAGTCGTAGACCTTCCCGAGCAGCTCCAGCTGGCCGTTGGTCTGCTTCACCGCGTAGGCCATGACCGGGGAGTCCGCGAGTCCGGCGTCGTCCTTGCCGGACACGACCGCGGCGGTGGCGTCGCTCTGCGCGTCGTACTGGTCGATCGTGATTGCCGGCTTGCCGGCGTCCGTGCATTTCTTGGACCGGGCGGTGATGTCGTCGACCTGGACGGTCGCTTTCTGGACGGCGATGTTCTTGCCGCAGGCGTTCTCGGGGTCGACGTTCTTCGGGTTGCCCTTCTTCGTCGACCACTGGGTCCCGGCGGAGTAGTAGCTGATCATGTTCGCCTGGGCCTCACGTGCCTTGGTGATCGTGAAGGACGAGACGCCGGCCTCGTACTTCCCCGATCCCACGCCGGCGATGATCGAGTCGAACGACGCGGTCTGGAACTTCGCCTTCAGCCCGAGCTTCTTCGCCACCAGGGTGAACAGGTCGACGTCGAAGCCGACGATCGTCTTGCCGTCCTGGGCGACGAACTCGCTGGGGGCGTAGGTGCTGTCGCTGCCCACGGTGATCGTTCCGTCGGACTTGATCGCGGCGGGCACCTTCGCGGCCAGGGCGGAATCGGCGGAGACGCTCGGCAGCGCGGAACCGCTGCTGCCATTCGCGGACGAGTTGTTCGACGAGCCCCCACCGCAACCGGTGATCACGAGAGTGGCGCTCGCGAGGGCCGCGGCAGTACCGAGCGCGCGGCGGGACAGGAAGCGTGCGGGCACGAGTTACTCCTTCAGCGGAATCGAGACGCACTGATCTTGCCCTGCGCGGGGCTGCTGTGGACAGGCACACCCGCCGGTCACCGGCGATGCGGAAGAAGGGCCAGGTCAGGACGTCGGGGCGCTGCCCGTCGGCGGCGCGCTGGGCACGACCGCCGTGGACGAGGAGGACGGCGAGGAGGACGCCCCTCTGCCGGTCGTGGGAGCGGGCGAGCTGGAGGAGGGGGCGGTGGTGGCGGGGACGCTGCTCGATGTCGGCGCGGTGGAGCTCGAGGACGACGGGGCCTTCGTCGTCGCGGAACTGCTCGGGGTGTGCGTCGTCGAGGGTGCGGCCGGCGCCTGCTGCCCGCCGCCGCCGCCGCCCGTCCCCGTGCTCGTGCCCGGGCCGGTGCTCGCGCTCGTGGTCGTGGGGTGGACGTTGAGGTACAGCGCGCCGATCGCGAGAAAGAGCACCGAGAGGATGAGCGTCGAGGTGCGCGCCCGGCCGAAGTGCGTCGGGACGGCCGACCACCAGTGGGGCCCGTGCCCGGCGGGCGCGGTGCTCACCGACGGCGCGGCGTGCTGCGGCCCCGGAGGCCGCGCCGCGGAGTCGTCCCCGGGGATGGTCACCGCACGTTTCCTTGCGCGGGCTCGGTGGCCAGTCCGATCGTGCGGCCGTCGTCGGACGTCGGTGAGGGCACGTGCATGCCCTCCTCCCGGAACGCCTGGACGATCCGGGCGCGCAGGGCGCGCCCGACCTCGAACTGCTTGCCGGGCAGTGTGCGGGCGACCAGCCGGACGTTCACCTGGTCCAGGCCCAGGGTCTCGACGCCCATGACGCTGGGCGGGTCGAGCAGCAGCGGCCGGAGCGAGGGGTCTCCGAACGCGTTGCGGCCGACCTCGCGCAGGAGCTCGTTGACGTGGTTGACGTCGGCGTTGGCCGGGACGGGGACGTCGATGACCGCGCGGGCCCAGTCGCGCGAGAGGTTGACCACCTTCACGATCTGCCCGTTCGGCACGGTGACGACCTCACCGTTGGCCGAGCGGACCCGGGTGACCCGGAGGGTGACGTCCTCCACGGTGCCCTCCGCGGGCTTGTCGGCGCCCGGGACGCTGATCGCGACGACGTCCCCGAAGCCGTACTGGCGCTCGGTGATGATGAAGAAGCCGGCCAGGACGTCGGCGACGATCCGCTGAGCGCCGAAGCCGAGACCCACGCCGAGGACGGTCGCCGGTGCCACCAGTCCGGTCACCGGGACGCCGAGGCGGTCGAGCACGAAGAAGATCGCGATGGCGTAGATCAGCACGATGGCCGACCAGGTGAGCACCTGGGTCAGGGAGTGCCGGTGCTTCGCCGCCTCGGAGCGAACGAGAGCGTCTCCGCCGGTGGCCCGCGCGTCGATCCGGTCGGTGATCTTGCTGCCCACCCACGCGACCAGGCGGGCCAGCAACACCGAGCCGATGATGATCAGCACGGCTTCCAGGCCGGGGCCGGCGAGCCAGTTCAGCAGGCTGTGGATGGCAGTCATCGGGAAGAGATCCATCGGTTGGTCGGAGTCATCGCTACCCACCCTTATCCGTTCGTCCGGCGGATGTCACATGCCCGGCGCGTCACCGTGACTCGACGAACAGCGACGCCGAGGAGCGGCCGATCGCGCCATCGGCGTCGTACAGGACGGCGAAGCACTGGGCCGCCCCGGTGCCTCCGTGCACCGTGGTCGCATCCATCCCGAGCCACTCGCCGCGGGGCGGCCGGTGCAGGGCCAGCGTCAGGTCGACGTTGGCGAACGTGGCGGTCGTCCAGTCCAGCGTGGCAGAGATCCCGCTGGCGGCGTCGGTCATCACCAGCAGGTGTTGCAGCGGCGTCATCGGCTCTCCCTCGACCAACTCGCACTCGGGCCGTGTCCAGGCAGCCGCTGGTCCGGGGCTGTTGAAGCTGCCGGCGGCGAACCGCCACTCCAGCGCCCGGTGGTAGGCCACCTCCGCGCCGAAGAAGTTCGCCACCTCCGGCCTGCTGGCGTCGGGCAACGCCGGAGCCGGATGCGTCGAACCGGCCCCCTCGGCGGCGGGGCCGTCGCCGGCGGTGCGCATCCGCCACGCGGACAACCGCATGAGCGGCCGCTCGTCCCCGCCGTCCAGTACGGCCTCGACCAACTCGATCCGCCGTCCCGGACGGACCACGGAGGTGCGGATCCGCACCGGCCCCACGGGCACCGGCGCGAAGATGTCGTAGGCCAGCCGAACGGTCTGCCCGCCGTCGATGGCGCTGGCCTGCTCGGCGGCACGCAGGAGCAGCGCCGCCGGAGGTCCGGCGTGCTGGAGGCCGGGGTCCCAGGGCCCGATGGTCAGGGCAGTGGCCAGATAGCCGTCGTCCGTGGGCTGGAACAGGGCCGGGGGTAGGTCCATGCCTCGCAGTCTGGCTGCCGACCCTGACGGTCATGACGCCGGGACCAGCTCCCGTGGAAGCAGCAGGCCCGAGCCGGTAGGTGGCACGGGTCAGGTTGGGGACTACGTTCCGGGGGTGCCCCGCGTCGTCCGTCCCGCTGCCGGATACGGGTACACGCTGGTCGCGGCCGCATTGTTCGGCGTCAACGGCACTGTCTCGACGCTCGCGCTGCGGGCCGGCCTTCCCGCGACCAGGCTGACCGCGCTGCGGTGCACCGGCGCGGCGATCGGGCTCGTGGTCGTGCTGGCAGTGTTCTCGCCCCGGCGGCTGCGGCTCACCTGGCGTGAGCTGCCGTTCCTGGCCGGCTTCGGGGTGGTCGGGGTGGCGCTGACCCAGTATCTCTACTACGTCGCCATCGGCCGGCTGCCCGTCGGCATCGCTCTGGTCTTCGAGATGACCGCGGCCGTGTTCATCGCCCTCTACGTCTGGCTGGTGCGCCGAGAGCGGGTGCGCAGCCGGCTGTGGGCGGCGCTGCTGCTGTCCCTGTCGGGCCTGGTGCTGGTCGCTCAGGTCTGGGAGGGCGGTGGCTCGCTCGACCCGCGCGGCGTAGCCGCGGCGGTGGTGGCGGCGTTCTGCCTCGCCGCCTACTACCTGATGGGGGAGCGGGGCACGGTCTCCCGCGACCCGGTGGCCCTCACCTGCTGGAGCTTCGTGGCCGCCGCGGTGTTCTGGGCAGTCGCGGCACCGTGGTGGCAGTTCGACGCCGGGGTGCTCGCCACGCGGGTGCCGGTGTCGCTCGGTGCGCTGCACGTGCCGCTGTGGGTCCTCGTGGCCTGGGTCGTCGTCCTGGGGGCGATCGTGCCGTTCTGGCTGTCGATCGCAGCGCTCCCGCACCTGTCGCCGACGACGGCCGGCCTGGTCGCCACGGCCGAGCCGGTGTTCGCCTCGATCGTCGCCTGGCTCTGGGTGCACCAGGTGCTCTCCGGCTGGCAGGTGGCCGGCGGCGCCGTCGTCCTGGTGGGCATCGCGCTGGCCCAGACCGCGCGGGCGACTCCCGTACCCACGGCCCTGCCGGAGGTCCCCGCGTCGCTCAGCTCCTGATCAGCGGGGGAGGAGTGCCTCGATGGCGGCGCGCACCTCGGGGGCGTCGGGGAGCGTCTTCGGCCGGAAGCGGCCGACCACCTCACCCGCGGGGCTGACCAGGAACTTCTCGAAGTTCCACTGGACCTCCCCGGCCTGGCCCTTCGGGTCCGGGGCCGCGGTCAGCCGCTGGAAGAGCGGGTGCGCCCCTGGGCCGTTCACCTCGAGCTTCTCCGTCATCGGGAAGGTGACGCCGTAGGTGGCCGAGCAGAACTCGGCGATCTCTTCCGCGGTGCCCGGCTCCTGGCCCTTGAACTGGTTGCACGGGACGCCGACCACGGTGAATCCGCGCGGCCCGTACTCCTCCTGGAGTCCCTCCAGCTGGACGTACTGCGGCGTGAGCCCGCAGCGGCTGGCCACGTTCACGACCAGCGCGGGGTGGCCGCCGGTCAGCTCGCCGAACGTGGTCGGTGCCCCGTGCAGGGTCACCAGGGGCATGTCGAGCAGGTCGGTCATGTCCGCGCCAGCGCCGCCGACCGGCGCTTCATTCCAGGGAACTGAGATCGTCGGGCACATCGACGGCGTGCTGTCGGAGTGCCTCGATCGGCACGACCTCGAGTGCCCTGGCGTTGGTCGCGGCCAGGACGACGCCCGCGGCCGTCCCGGCCTGGTACGCCTGGAGCCACCGGGCGGCGACGACGCACCAGCGGTCGCCCGGCTTCAGCCCCGGGAAGCCGTAGTCGGGGCGCGGGGTGGAGAGGTCGTTGCCGAGATCGCGTTGCAGGGTCAGGAACTCGGCGGAGACGACCGCGCAGACGGTGTGCAGGCCGGCGTCCTCGGGGCCGCTCGCGCAGCTGCCGTCCCGGTAGAAGCCGGTCATCGGATCGGTGCCGCAGGGCTCCAGAGCGCCGCCCAGCACGTTCCGTTCCTCCGTGGGATCCGGTGACACGGTGGCTCCTGCGTCGATGGGGAGGCGGCGCCGTCGTCCGGCGTCAGGTCGTGACCGGCACAGGATGGCATCGCACGGACACGAGCGTCGATCCATCGGTCCGGTTCGCCGGGGGCGCCCCGGGGTGCCGGCGGCCTGTCCGGCCGCCGGCACCCGAGTGGAACGGTGTCAGCGGGCGTAGGAGCCGGTCTGCAGGTCCTCGCTCAGCGAGGGGCCGGTCGGCACCCAGCCGAGCTGGGAGCGGGCGCGGTCTCCGGAGGCCTGCTGGTCGAGGCCCAGGGCGCCCGCCAGCGGACCCAGCCGGGCCTCCGTCTCCTCGATCGAGCTGCCGACCACCCGGCCCTCACCGCCGGCACCGCGGTCGGCCGCGATCCCCAGCTCGCGCACCGTCGGGTTCGAGCCGCTGACCCCCAGGAAGTACGACCCGGGCTCGGCGCCTGCCAGCGCCAGGGCGTAGAGCCTGCCGAGGTCGTCGGCGTGCACCGTGGTCCAGTGCTGGTCGCCGCTGCCGGGCAGGACGAGTGCGCCGTCGTCGGTGCGCGGTCCGGAACGGAGGAGGGTGGGCAGCCCCCTGCCGCTGCCGTGCACGATCCCGGGAGCGATGACCACGCTGCGGATGCCGTCGGCCGCAGCGGCGCGCACTCGTGCGTCCAGCGGCAGCCGCCAGGCGGTCAGCTGCGGCGGGTCCAGCGGGCTGTCCTCGTCGACGACGCCGCTGCCGTGGGCCCAGACACCGCTGGTGTGGACGTAGGGCTTGCCGGTGCCGGCCAGTGCGGGCAGGACGGCGTCGAGCAGCGCGGCGTCCGTCTGGGCGTCCGTGCCGTCACTCTGCGCGGCGGTGTGAATGACTCCGTCGGCGTCGCGCGCGGCGGCGGCCAGGCCGGCCGGGTCGGTGAGGTCCCCGCGGACGACCTGGGCGCCGGCTCGTTCGAGAGCCTGCGCGGAATCGTCGCTGCGGGCGAGCGCGGACACGGTGTGCCCGTCGGCGAGGAGGGCGCGCAGCACGCCGCTTCCGACGAGGCCGGTGCCACCGGTGAGGAAAACATTCATATCGCGTCAAGTCGTCGCCGTCGCGCCCGATTCCCGGCCGGCCGGCCGACGAAGGCGCGGGGTGAGGCTGCTCACGATCACGGGTGGCCGCGGCATGCGGGGGGAACGTCTTCCCGCCAAGGTGTACCTGATCATCCGCCCGACGCGAGTGGAGAACGCCCGACGATGACGTCGAACGACAGCGCCACCGAGACCGAGACCTGGCAGCCGAAGCCGCCCGAGCTGCTGCCCCCCTGGCACACGCCCGAGCGGGAGAAGCTCCAGGAGCAGGCCCGCCGGTTCGCGATGGACGAGGTGCTACCGGTCGCCAACGAGCTCGACCCGCAGAAGGGGGAGATCCCGGCATCGCTGCTGTCGCGGTTGGCCGAGCTCGGCTACTTCGGCATCACCGTGCCGGAGGAGAACGGCGGGCTGGGGCTCGGGGTCTTCGAGTACTGCATGGTCTCCGAGGAGCTGGCGCGTGCCTGGATGAGCACCGCCAGCATCCTGGCCCGGTCGCAGGGCCTGGGGACGGCGGTGGCCGACGACGTCCGCCGCAACGAGCTGCTCGGGCGCAGCGCGCGCGGCGAGTGGATCGGTGCCATCGCGCTCTCCGAACCCGACGCCGGCTCGGACCTCGCCGGCGTCTCCACCCGCGCCGTCCTCGAGGGCGAGGAGTGGGTGGTCACCGGCCGCAAGCGCTGGTGCGGCAACGCGAAGGCCGCCGACTTCATCCAGGTGCTCGTCCGTGAGCGTGATCCGGAGCCGGGAGAGTCACGCTCCAAGGGCCTGGTCAACCTGCTGCTGGAGAAGAAGCGCGGCGAGTTCCCCGCGGGGCTCACCGGCTACCCGATCGACAAGGTCGGGTACCACGGCTTCCTCACCTGGGACCTCACGTTCGACGGCGTCCGCATCCCGGCCGGCAATGTCATCGACGCGGCCGCGGCCAGCGACGAGGAGGGCGACGCGGCCAAGCGGGCCGGTTTCGCCGAAGCGCAGAAGTTCCTCAACACCGCCCGCGTGCACACCGCCGCCCGGGCGGTCGGGCTCGCCCGTGCCGCGCTCGAGGACTCGGTGCTCTACCTGCAGGAGCGCGAGCAGTTCGGCCACCCGATCGGCGACTTCCAGGCGCTGCGCTTCGCCGTTGCCGACATGGCCGCCCAGATCGAGCAGTCCCGGGCCTTCTACCGCCAGGTGGCGCACCTGCTCGACCTCGGCCTGCCCTGCGAGAAGGAGGCATCGATGGTCAAGCTCGAGGCCACCGAGATGTCGGTGCGGGTGACCAACCAGGCCATGCAGCTGCACGGCGGGAACGGCTACACCACAGAACGCCAGGTGGAGCGGCACTGGCGTGACGCCCGGCTGACCACGATCTTCGAGGGCACCAGCGAGATCCAGAAGCGGATCATCAGCGACCGCCTGCTCCCCCGCAGCCCGCTCAGCTGACCGCGGACCGGCTGCACAGCCGGATGACAGGAACCGGAGGAATGCTGTCCTGCATCTCGTGCGGACGTGGAGGAGCACCGTCATGACCCCCTTCCCTCAGGCCGACATCCGTGGTTCGGCGGAGCCGCCGCAGGAACCGGCCGCCGGGATGCGTGCCTCGGACGCCGACCGCGAGGCGGTGGTCGCGCTGCTGCACGACGCTGTGGGGCGAGGACTGCTGACCGTGGAAGAGGGCAACGAACGGGTCGCCGCGGCGTACGGGGCCCGGTTCGTGAAAGACCTGCCGCCGCTGACCGCTGATCTCCCACCCGCGCCCGCGAAGGCTCCGGTCGCCCCCGGGTGGCGTGCCCTGGCGGTGCTCGCGTGGCTCCAGCTCCGTACCGCGCTGGCCGGCCTCTCCTGGCGCGGCGTCCGCGCGCGGCCCCGGTTGGTCCTGGCGGTGGTCGCACTGCTGGCCGTGCTGTCCCTGGGTGCCGCCACGACGGGTGAGCTGGTCGGCGGCGGGCACCACCGCGCGCACCTCGAGCACGCCGACCACTTCGGCCCCCGCTGAGGGTCCGCGGGTGGGCGCTGGACGTCGTCCGCCTCAGGCGGACCGGAGCACCCGCGCCTCCCAGGGGCCGAGGACGGCGGGGTCGGCCGACGGCAGGTTGCCGAGCACCAGCTCGGCGTCGATCGCCTCGGGCAGGAGAGTGGCCAGCGGCTGCCGTGTCCGGCTCATGTTGCAGACGACGAGCAGCGTCTCGCCGTCCAGGGAGCGGGTGAACGCGTAGACCTCGTCGTGTTCGGGCAGCAGCATCGTGAAGTCGCCCAGCGCGACCACCGGGTTCTCGTGCCGCAGCGCGATCAGCCGGCGGTAGTGCGCGAGCACGGAGTGGGGGTCGGCGCGCTGGGCCGCGGCGTTCCATTCGGTGTGATCCGGGTTGACCGCCAGCCACGGCTTCCCGGTGCTGAACCCGGCCGACGGCGACCCGTCCCACTGCACCGGCGTCCGGGCGTTGTCCCTGCTCATCCGGCGCAGCACCGCCAGCACCTCGGCGGGATCCTCGCCCGCGACCATCGCGCCGGCGAAGTGGTTGAGCGACTCGACGTCCCGGAACTCGTCGATCCCGGCGAACGGATAGTTCGCCATGCCGAGCTCCTCGCCCTGGTAGACGTACGGCGTCCCGCGGTGCAGGTGCAGCAGCGTGGCCAGGCAGGTGGCCGAGTCGCGGCGGAACTCCGGGCTGTCGTCGCCGAACCGGGAGACGGCGCGCGGCTGGTCGTGGTTGTCCCAGTAGAGGGAGTTCCAGCCGACGTCGGCCAGCGCCGCCTGCCACCGCCCGAACGAGGCCTTCAGGTCGCGCATCCGCAGCGGCACCGGCCGCCACTTGCTGCCGTCGAAGTCCAGCCCCACATGCTCGAACTGGAACACCATGTCCACCTCGGCGCGGGCCGGATCGGTGAACAGCCGGGCCTGCTCGACCGTCACGCCCGGCATCTCGCCCACCGTGAGCAGGGCCTTGTCTCCATCTGCCCGGCCTCCAACTGCCCGGCCTCCGACGGCATGGCCCCGACCGGCGAACACCTCGCGATGCATCTCCTGCAGGAACTCGTGGATCCGAGGGCCGCACAGATACGACGCCGATCCATCGCCGAGCGCCGAGCCCGGCAGTGGCGGTCCGTCGTGGAGGGATCCGTCCGGGGCGACGTCCTTGGAGATCATGTTGATGACGTCCATGCGGAAGCCGTCGACCCCGCGGTCGAGCCACCACCGCATCATCGCGTAGACCGCGTCGCGGACCTCGGGGTTCTCCCAGTTCAGGTCGGGCTGCTTGCGGTCGAACAGGTGCAGGAAGTACTCGCCGGAGGCCTCGTCCAGCTCCCAGACGGAGCCGGAGAAGAACGACTGCCAGTTGGTCGGCTCCGCGCCAGGATCTCCGGCGGCCAGGCCCGCGCGCGGCGGCCGCCACCAGTACCAGTCCCGTTTCGCGGAGGTGCGCGACGCCCTGCTCTCCAGGAACCACGGGTGCTCGTCGCTGGTGTGGTTGACCACCAGGTCCATCACCAGCCGCATCCCGCGACGGTGCAGCGCCTCGATCAGCTCGTCGAGCTGGGCCGGCGTGCCGAAGAGCGGGTCGATGCCCTGGTAGTCGCTGATGTCGTAGCCGTTGTCGGCCTGCGGTGAGGGGTACACGGGCGAGAGCCACACGACGTCGACGCCGAGGTCGGTCAGGTGGTCCAGTCGCTGCAGGATGCCGCCGAGGTCGCCGATCCCGTCGCCGTCGGAGTCCTGGAACGAACGCGGATAGACCTGGTAGACGACGGCGCTGGTCCACCATGGCGCCTGCTGGGACATGGGTCGGAAGGTATCGGGCCCGCCCAGTTGCACCCGTATCCACCTCCCGAGGGCGAGGAGGCGTGGACATCTGCACAACGGGGGCGCACGGGTGGTCCGGCAGGTCAGCGGGGCCGCTGCTTGGATGGGGGTCGCGTGGATGCGCTGGCGCCCGGGACCGCCCCGAGCGCAGGAGGGAGAACCGTGGACGAGCTGAGCCGACCGGACGTCGAGCCGCCCACCGGGCCGGCGCCGGACGACCTCGTGATCGAGGACCTCGTCATCGGTGACGGCCCCGAGGCCACCCCGGGGAGCCTGGTGAGCGCGCACTACGTCGGCGTCACCCACGACGCCGGTGAGCAGTTCGACGCCTCGTGGGACCGCGGGGACCCGCTGGAGTTCCGGCTGGGTGTCGGCATGGTCATCCAGGGCTGGGACGAGGGCATCGCCGGGATGAAGGTCGGGGGCCGGCGCCGGTTGACGATCCCTGCCCACAAGGCCTACGGCGACCGCGGGGCGGGCGGGGTCATCAAGCCCGGCGCGACGCTGGTATTCGTGGTGGACCTCGTCGGCGTGCGGTGATTCCGCAGTTGATCATCGTCTGTACGGACCCGATACGGCCGACGCGCCGACGGGTGGGGACATGTAGCCGATGATCAACAAGGTGACCCGGCCGGGCTGGGCATAGCCGCGGCTTCCCCGGGGCACCGGTGTCGGCATGAGCGACCTGGTACGGAGCGCGGATGCCACCCCCGCCGAGAACGCCGGTGCGCCCGCCGGGGCGCAGGAATCGGGCGGCGAATCGGCGGGCACGGTCATCGTCGCCGGGCTGGTCAACCTCGGCATCGCGGCGGCGAAGTTCGCTGCCGGCCTGATCAGCCACTCGTCGGCGATGCTCTCCGAGGCGGCGCACTCGGTCGCCGACACGGTCACCGAGGTCTTCCTCTTCGTGGCGCTCAAGCGCGGGGAGCAGCCTCCGGACGAGAAGCATCCCTTCGGCTACGGCCGGGAGACCTATTTCTGGGCGTTCATCGCCTCGTTGACGACGTTCCTCGTCGGCGCGGGCTTCTCGATCTTCCAGGGCGTCACGACGATCGTGCACCGCACGGCGGGTGGCCCCCCGCTCGTCTCCTACATCGTCCTGGCCGTCTCGTTCGTGCTCGAGGGGGTCTCGTTCCTCAAGGCGGTCGGGCAGGTGCGCGGCGCCGCCCGCCGGTGGAAGGTCAGCCCCGGCCGCTACCTGGCGTCGACCACGGACACCACGGTCAAGGCGGTCACCTTCGAGGACGCCGCGGCGATGGTCGGCATCGTGCTCGCCGCCCTGGGGCTGCTCCTCGAGCAGCTGACCGGCGATCCGCTCTGGGACGGCGTGTCCGCGCTGCTGATCGGCGTCCTGCTGATCGTCGTCGCGTACATCCTGGCCCGGGCGAACATGTCGCTCCTCATCGGCCAATCGGCGTCGCCGCAGATCGAACAGGAGTTGCGCGACGAGATCGCCGCCCTGCCCCACGTCGACGGCGTGCCGCTGCTGCTCACCTCGGTGATCGGCCCCGGGAAGATCCTCGTCGCCGCCAAGGTCGACTTCGACGACGGCTCGACCGTTGCCGACATCGAGGCCGTCGCGGACGAGGCCGAGCGGCGGCTGGTCGCCAGGCACGAAGGTGTCCGCTACGTCTTCCTCGACCCGACCGCCGGTGACGGGCGCGCCCGCGCCCAGGCACACCGCCCCACACAAGGTTGAACGCGCAAGGAATCGTGGTCACGGCGACCGTGTTGAGCCGGGCATGCAGGTAGAGATCTGGTCAGATGTCGTGTGTCCGTGGTGCTACATCGGCAAGCGCCGGCTGGAGAGCGCCCTCGAGCAGTTCCCGCACCGGGATCAGGTCGAGATCGTGTGGCGGTCCTTCCAGCTCGACCCGAGCATCCCGGAGGGGGAGACGCACGCGACGTTGCCGGCCCTGGCAGCCAAGTACGGCCGCAGCGTCGAGGAGATGGGGGCCAACATGGCCCATGTGGAGGAGTTGGCCGCCGGTGAGGGGCTGCAGTACCACCTCGCGGACGGCGTCAGCGGGAACACCCTGCGGGCGCACGAGCTGCTGCACCTGGCTGCCGAGCGCGACCTCGGGCCGCAGATGAAGGAGCGACTCCTGCACGCCTACTTCGAGGAGCAGCGTTCGGTCTTCGACATCGACTCGCTCGTGCCGCTGGCCGTGGAGGTCGGTCTCGACGAGGGCGAGGTGCGCGAGGCCCTGGCCGACCGGCGCTACCTCGCCGCCGTCCACCAGGACGCCGCGACCGCGCAGGCCCTCGGTGCCACGGGTGTCCCGTTCTTCGTCGTCGACCGGAAGTACGGCGCCGCGGGTGCCCAGCCGGCCGAGCTGTTGCTCCAGATCCTGGAGCGGGCCTGGACGGACGCGAACCCGCTGGTCACCGTTCCGGCCGCGGAAGGCTGCACCGACGACAGCTGCGCGGTCTAGCTGCCGACCAGGCGCGCGGCGGCCCGCAGTGCCTTCTCGGCCTCGGCGTCCAGCTCCCGGACGACGTCCGTAGCGGACCGCTCCGTCACGAGCAGGCCCACCGACTCCCCGGCGTAGACCGGCGCGTGCTCCAGGTCGCCGGTGCGCAGGGCCTCGGCGACCCGCCTGGAGGAGATGAGGTCGTGGGACAGGTCCTCCTCCCGGCCGTGCCAGGTCCGGCTGAACTCGTTGGCCAGCGCGCGGCCGGGCCAGCGCTCGGGCCACGCCAGCCGCTGTGCGACGTCGAACGCGCGGGTGAGGACGGTGCCGTCCCCGCCGGCGGCGCGGACGCGTGCCCGCGCGGCCGGTGAGTTCAGCGCCTCCGGGGAGGACAGCAGCGGCGTCCCTATCCAGACCCCCGCGGCGCCGGCGACCAGCGCGCCGGCCATGCCACGGCCGGTGGCGATGCCGCCCGCGGCGACCACCGGCCGGTCGGTCAGCGTCACCGCCTCCTGGAGCAGCGGGAGCATGGCCCGCCGGCCGGTGTGCCCACCCGCCTCCGTGCCCTGGACGACGATGACGTCGACCGCGGCCTCCTCGGCCCGCCGGATGTCGTCGGTCGTGTTGACCTGGGCCGCGACGGCGATTCCGGCGTCGTGCAGCGGGCCGACGTACGGGGCCGGGTTCCCGAAGGACACCGAGACGAGTGACGGCGCCGCGGCAATGGTCGCCTCCAGCAGGTCGGGCCGGTCGTCGAGGACCCACACCATCAGCCCTACCCCGAACGGCAGCTCGGACTCGGCGGCGATCGCGCACTGCTCGGTCACGAAGCCCGCCGTCGCGGTGCCACTGACGCCGATCATCCCGAGTCCACCGCCGAGCGAGACGGCTCGGGCGAGCGCCCCGCCGGCGACCCCGGCCATCGGCGCCCCGATGATGGGCGTGGTCAGGTCGAACCAGCGGGTCAGCGGGGTGCGGATCACGGGCTCATCGTGCCGCCCCGGCAGCGGCGCCGCAGGTAAGGGCTACTGCGTGGCCGGACCGCCGTGCTCGGTGCCTTCCAGCTCGCGCAGGAACTCGTGGCAGCGCTTGGCGCGGGCCGAGTCCTGCTCCATCACCTCGCGGAAGAACGAGGCGACGTCCTTCAGGTTCGCGTTCTCGGCATCCCGGACGTACTGGCCGTAGTCGTGCCCGGCCTTCAGTGAGTGGTACTGGACCGAGATCAGGTCGTACGTGACGTCGGCGAAGCCGGTCTCTCCGGTGGCCATGACAGCCTCCTCGGTGGGGATGGGCCTCTCCGGTTCCCTGCTCGCGGGACATGAAACCGCCCGGCATCCCCCAGCCTTGCGCGGGCGCCGTCCTGTGTGCGGCCGGCCGGCTGCGGGGGCACGACAACCCGGGATCGCCACCTACCAGGGGCTTCCGACCTGAAGACGAGACGTCCTAGACGTAACATCTCTCACGGTTACAGACGTCTAGAACGTCGGTAACCTGGCTCGACCCGGTTCGTTGCAGCAGTGCGACGGCCGGGTCGACACGCACCAGCGCCGGTGCAGTAGTCCGCCCCGGCTACCCAGAGGATGGAGACGCCGTGCCAACCGTGGCCACCCCCGGTCTCGACAACGCCCCCACCACCCACGCCCGACTGCTGGCGTGGGTGCAGGAGATGGCCGAGCTGACCACCCCGGACCAGGTCGTCTGGGTGGACGGCAGCGATGAGGAGTGGGGGCGGCTCACCGAGAAGCTGGTCGACGCCGGCACCTTCACCCGCCTGGACGCGAAGCCCAATTCCTTCTGGTGCGCCTCCGATCCCAGTGACGTCGCCCGGGTCGAGGACCGCACCTTCATCTGCTCGGTCGACGAGGCCGACGCGGGTCCCACCAACAACTGGATGGACCCGAACGAGATGAAGTCGGTCATGACCGAGCTGTACCGCGGGTGCATGCGCGGCCGGACGATGTACGTCATCCCCTTCTGCATGGGCCCGGTCGAGGCCGAGAACCCGATGTTCGGCGTCGAGCTCACCGACTCCGAGTACGTCGTCGTCTCGATGCGGGTCATGGCGCGCATCGGCAGCCACATCCTCCAGGCCATGGGCACCGACCGGCCGTTCGTGCCGGCGATGCACTCCGTCGGCGCCCCGCTGGAGCCCGGCCAGGCCGACGTGCCGTGGCCGTGCAGCGCGACCAAGTACATCGTCCAGTTCCCCGAGGAGCGGACGATCTGGTCCTACGGCTCGGGCTACGGCGGCAACGCGCTGCTGGGCAAGAAGTGCTACTCGCTGCGGATCGCATCGGTGATGGCCCGCGACGAGGGCTGGCTCGCCGAGCACATGCTGATCCTCAAGCTGACCAGCCCCCAGCAGAAGACCTACTACGTCGCCGCCGCCTTCCCGTCGGCCTGCGGCAAGACCAACCTGGCGATGCTCGAGCCGACCATCCCGGGCTGGAAGGTCGAGACTCTGGGCGACGACATCGCCTGGATGCGGTTCGGTGAGGACGGCCGGCTGTACGCCCTCAACCCCGAGTACGGCCTGTTCGGCGTCGCCCCCGGCACGGGCTGGGACACCAACCCGAACGCCATGCGCACGATCGACAAGGGCAACTCGGTCTTCACCAACGTCGCCCTCACCGACGACGGCGACATCTGGTGGGAGGGCATGACCGACGAGCCCCCGGCCCACCTCACCGACTGGAAGGGCCGGGACTGGACGCCGGACAGCGACGAGCCCTCCAGCCACCCGAACAGCCGCTTCTGCACGCCGATCACCCAGTGCCCGATCCTGGCCCCGGAGTACGACGACCCGAAGGGTGTGCCGATCTCGGCGATCCTCTTCGGCGGCCGCCGCAAGACCACGATCCCGCTGGTCACCGAGGCCCGGGACTGGAACCACGGCGTCTTCATGGGCGCGACGCTCTCCTCGGAGACCACCGCCGCCGCGACCGGCGCCGTCGGCGTCGTGCGCCGCGACCCGTTCGCCATGCTGCCGTTCATCGGCTACAACGCCGGCGACTACTTCGGCCACTGGGTCGAGACCGGTAAGGCGCACGACGCGACCAAGCTGCCGCGGATCTTCTACGTGAACTGGTTCCGGCGCGACGAGGACGGCGGCTTCCTGTGGCCGGGCTTCGGCGAGAACAGCCGGGTGCTCAAGTGGGTCATCGAGCGCCTCGAGGGCACCGCGGCCGCCGTCGAGACGCCCGTCGGCCACGTGCCGACCACGGACGCCCTGGACGTCTCGGGCCTCGACATGACCGCCGAGCAGGTCGAGCAGGCGCTCGCCGTCGACAAGGACGAGTGGCGCCAGGAGATCCCGCAGATCACCGAGTGGTTCGAGAAGTTCGGCGACAAGCTCCCCAGCACGATGTGGGACGAGCTGGAGATCCTCAAGAGCCGGCTCGCCTGAAAGAGGACCCCGTCCTCCCCACCCCTCGTACCTCGGGGTGGGACCCGGGACGGGGCCACCCTGCCCCCCGCCACTCGCAGGCTCGCGGCGGGACCCTGCAGGGGGGCCACCGAGGCCCGGAACCGCTGACGGTTCCGGGCCTCGCCCGTCGGCGGCGGGCCTGACCGGGGCCGTGGCGTTTGAGGCGGTCCCTCGGCGCAGGGTCGGTTAGCGTGACCGTGTCCGCCGGCCGCTCCCATCCCGATGAAGGCTTCTGCCCCTGTGCCCAATCCCTACCTGCAGGTGCTGCGCACCCCGCACGCCCTGCCGATGGTGCTGGCGGCGTTCATCGGCAGGCTGCCGCTGTCGATGGTCGGGCTGGGCTCGGTCCTGCTCATCGCGTCGACCACCGGCTCCTACGGCCTCGGCGGCGCGGTCGCCGCCGTCGGCGCCGTGACCACCGCCCTCGCCGGGCCCGTGATCGGCCGGTGGGCCGACAGCCACGGCCAGCGTCGCGTGCTGCTGCCCGTGCTGGCCGTTTTCGTGGCCTCCGGGCTGATCTTCCTGTTCGCCGTGCGGGAGCGCTGGCCGCTGTGGATCGTCTTCGTCACGGCGGGGCTGGGCGGTGCCTGCATCCCTCCGGTCTCGTCGATGATCCGGGTGCGCTGGACCCACCTGCTGCGCGGGAGTCCCCGGCTGCCGACAGCGCTGGCCATGGAGTCGGTGGTCGACGAGTTCGTCTTCATCGTCGGCCCGGTGCTGGTGACCTTCCTGTCCACGACCGGCCACGCCACCTCCGGCGTCGTCACGGCCTTCACTCTCGCCACGGTCGGCAGCCTGCTGTTCGCCGCCCAGCACCGCACCGAGCCGCCGCCCGGGGGGCACGAGAGCCGCAACGGCCCGTCGGCGATCCGCACCCCCGGCCTGCGGGTGCTGTTCGTGGTCGGCGCCGCCGTCGGCGCGATCCTCGGCACGTTGGAGATCGCCCTGGTCGCGTTCGCCGACGAGGTGGGCGCCCGGTCGCTGTCGGGGGTGCTCATCGCCGGGCTCGCGCTCGGCTCGATGGTCAGCGGGATCACCTGGGGCACCGTGCACTGGCGGCTGCCACTGCGCCGCCGGCTCGCCGCGGTCCTGGTGCTGCTCACCGTGCTGAGCGTCCCGCTGCTGCTCATCCACCACATCTGGGTCCTGGTGCCGTTCGTCGTCCTTGCGGGGGTGGCCGTCTCGCCGTCCCTGATCAGCTCCTTCACTCTTGCCGAGCAGCTGGTGCCGCGGTCGGCCGTCACCGAGGCGTTCACCTGGATCGGCACCGCTCTCGGGCTCGGGGTGGCCATCGGGGCGTCCGTGGCGGGCAAGGTCGTCGACGTGGCGGGGGCGAACCGGGCTTTCCTGGTCGCGACCGTCTCAGCGGCGGTGGCGGCGGTGGTCGTCGCGTCGTTCCAGAAGTTGCTGCACGTCCCGGCCGAGCACGTCGCCGCCCCTGTTCGCACGTTGACGGAGCAGGGAAACAAAGCCTACTAAGGCGATCATATTTGACGAGATTGCTTGCGGCTGGTTGAGTTCCCGCCATGCCCGGTCCGATCCCACTCGTCCGCAGGTCCGCGGTCGACCTCCTGCGGGTCGCCAGCGCGCTGTGTCCGGGGCACTGATCCACCAGCTGCCCCTGATCCCGCCGCGGCGCCGTGCCGCGCATCCCGCGTAAGGACCCTGCTCCCGCATGTCCGCACCGACTCGCCTTCCTACGCCCCTGTCCACCTCGACGCCGGCCGTCGTCCGGCGGCACACCGCCGCCTCCGGCAGCGCCGGTCTCGCCATCACCCTCGCCCTCCAGGCCGACTTCTGGGGTCCCCTGGTCGACTACCGCGAGGACACCCGCTGGACCAGGCTGCTCTCCCCCCGGGGCGTCGCGGCGGCCGTCGACCCGTCCCTGCACCCCGAACTCGCCCGCGCGGAGATCTGGCTGCTGTCCTGGCTGCCCGGCCAGGGCACGGCCCTGCACGACCACGGGCTGTCGTCCGGCGCCTTCGCGGTGGCGCAGGGCGCGGTCGCCGAACGGGTGGTCACCACCGGCCGCCGAGGGCGGCGGGCGCGCGAGCTCAGCGCAGATCTCGTGACCGGACGGGTGCGCATGTTCGGGCCGCATTACGTTCATCAGGTGCGCAACAACGGCGTCGTCCCCGCGGTCAGCGTGCACGTGTACGCCCCGAGACTGTCGGTGATGAACACCTACCGTCTCCAGAACTCGCGCCTGGAGCGGATCGGCACCGAGCAGGCCGGGGTGGACTGGTGACGGCGGCCGCCCGCCTGCAGCGGCTGCGCTCGATCGACGACGTGCTCGCCGAGGCGCGGGGGCGGATCGTCCGGTACTCCCCCGAGGAGGCGGCCGCCCGGGTGGCCGCCGGCGCGCTCCTCGTCGACACCCGGCCGGCGGCGCAGCGCGCCGAGCACGGCTCGGTTCCCGGCGCGCTGGTGATCGAGCGCAACGTGCTCGAGTGGCGGCTGGACCCGCAGAGCGACGCCCGCCTGCCGGAGGCCACCGGTCATGACGTCGAGGTCATCGTCCTTTGCAACGAGGGCTACAGCTCCAGCCTTGCGGCGGATGCGCTGCGGGAACTGGGTCTGGTGCACAGCGCCGATGTCATCGGGGGCTTCCAGGCCTGGGCGGCCGCGGGCCTCCCCACCACCCGGGAGCCTGACATCCTCGACCGGTGAGCCGCCCCCGCCCCGCCGCCGGAGGCGGTCGCCGGCTGGGGATCGCGCCCGAACGGCTCGGCCGCTGGCTGGACGGCGTCGCGGAGCGGCACGGCGTCTTCAGCGAGGTCGATGCCGATGGGGACGCCGTGCGGATCACCTGCGCCGACACGACGACGGTCACGCTGCGGGCGCCCTTCGCCTGGACGCCGGGGCCTGCGCTGCTGAGCAGCTTCACCGCCGCCGCCCGCGAGCCACGCCGCGCCGCGGTCCTGCTGGTCCGGCGGGGCCGCTGGGCGGTCGGGGTCTTCGACGGTGCCGACCTCGTCGTCTCCAAGGTCGACGCCCGGCTGGTCCAGGGGCGGACGGCCGCCGGCGGGTGGTCGCAGCAGCGCTTCGCCCGCCGGCGCGGCAACCAGACCGACGCCGTGGTGGAGCACGCCGTCGACACCGCCGTCCGGGTGCTGCACCCGCACGCAGGCTCGGTGGACGCGCTCTTCACCGGGGGGGACCGCGGGCTCGTGGACGACGTCCTGGCCGACCCCCGCCTGCGTCCGCTGGCCGCACTGCGGCGGGAGCCGGCGCTGGAGGTGGGCGACCCGACGAAGGCGGTGCTGCTCGAGACGCCCAAGAAGTTCCGCGCCGTGGACGTCCTGATCCGCGAGCCCGCCGACCTCCCGCCGTCCTGAACCGGCGGGGGTAACCTCCTCCGACTGTGCCCTCGACCGTGAGCGAGCCGACCACCGCCCCCGATCCCGTTCTCACCGCCGAGCGTGCCCACCTGGCGCACGCGGCCGACTGTCTCACCGAGATGCGCGTCGCGGCCCAGTCCGTCGTCGACGCCGGCGTCGACGCCTGGGCCTCCGAGCGCCTCGGTGCCGCCCGGGCGGAGCGGTTGCGCGCCCTGGCCGCCGATCCGCAGGTGCCCGCCTTCTTCGGCCGCACCGATGCCCGGCACACCGACGGAGGCGAGACCTTCCACATCGGCCGCCGGCATGTCCGCGACGCCGCGGGTGACCCCGTCGTCATCGACTGGCGGGCGCCGATGAGCCGGCCGTTCTACCAGGCCAGCGCGGCCGAACCCCAGGGCCTGGTCCGCCGGCGCCGGTTCGGCTTCGCCGGGGGCGAGCTCACCAGCTACGAGGACGAGTTCCTTGCGGACGGCGACATCGGTGACGGCGCGGGCGCGCTGCTCCGGGCCGAGATCGAGCGCCCGCGCAGCGGACCCATGCGCGACATCGTCGCCACCATCCAGCCCGACCAGGACGACATCGTCCGCGCCCCGCTGGCCGAGTCGATCTGCGTGCAGGGCGCCCCAGGGACCGGGAAGACCGCGGTCGGGCTGCACCGCGCCGCCTACTTGCTCTACACGCATCCCGGCCAGCTGGCCCGCACCGGCGTTCTCGTCGTGGGCCCGAACCGGGCGTTCCTCCGCTACATCGAGCAGGTGCTGCCCACCCTCGGCGAGGTGGACGTCGAGCAGACCACGGTGGCCGACCTGACCGCGCGGGTCCCGGTCCGTGCCGTCGACCCGGCCCACGTCGCCGTCCTCAAGGGCGATGCGCGGATGGCCGAGGTGCTCCGCCGGGCGCTCTGGGGGGAGATCGTCAAGCCGGTCGACTCCGTGCAGGTGCCCCTGGCGGGTCGCCTGTACCGCGTGCCGGTCGAGCGGCTCAAGCGCTACGTCGACGACCTGCGCCGCCGGGCCCGTGCCGACGACGACCAGCAGCTGCTGCACTACGCGGCCGCCCGGGAGCGGCTGGCGATGCTGCTCGCCGAGGACGCCCGCCGGCAGAAGGAGGAGAACGGCGGCGCGCCGACCGATGGCGAGACCCGGCGGGCGGCCCGCAGCGCGGAGGTCGCCGCGTTCTGCGAGGCGGTGTGGCCCGCCCGGGACGCCGCCGGCCTGGTCTTCGCCCTCTGGACCGACGCGGGCCTGCTGGCCCGTTCGGCCCGCGGGCTCCTGGACGACACCGAGCAGGCACTGCTGTCCTGGTCGCACGCGCCGCGATCGATGCGCACCGCCCCGTGGACGTCGGCGGATGCCGTGCTGGTCGACGAGGCGGCCGGCCTGCTCGAGCGCACCGCGGGTTACGGCCACGTGGTGCTCGACGAGGCCCAGGACCTCTCGCCGATGGAGTGCCGCGCGGTCGCCCGCCGGCTGGGGGCCGGGTCGCTGACCGTGCTCGGCGATCTCGCTCAGGCCACCAGCCCGTGGGCGTCCTCGGACTGGCGGCAGACGCTCACCGGGCTGGGCCGCCCGGGCACCGTGGTCCGCCCGCTGACCCGCGGCTACCGGGTGCCGGGGGAGGTGCTCGACTACGCCAACCGGCTGCTGCCGCTGATCGCGCCCGAGCTGCCCGCCGCCACCGCGGTCCGGTCGGAGCCCGGCTCGCTGCGAGTCCGTTCAGCCGCCAGCCTGGCCGCGCCGCTGGTCGAGGTGGTCGCCGAGCTGGCCGCCGTGCCGGGTTCGACCGCTGTGGTCTGTGCCGACGCCTCGGTCCCCGACGTCGTGGAGGTGCTGACCCGGGCGGGACTCGACGCGGTGGCACTGTCCGACGAGGCGGAGGCGCCCATGCTGGCCGTCGTCCCGGCGAGCCTGGCGAAGGGGCTGGAGTTCGACGCGGTCGTCGTCGTCGACCCGGCCGCGATCGTCGCCGCCGAGACGCGCGGGCTGCACCGGCTCTACGTCGTCCTCACCCGTGCCGTGAGCACGCTCGTCGTCCTGCACCGCGGTGACCTTCCGGGACCGCTGGCCGACGAGCCGCGCGCGAGCGCGTGACCGGCAGGAGCGGTCAGCGCTGGTCGAGGAGGTGGCGGGCGGCGGCGTAGCCGCCGAGCCCGCTGACGGCGCCGCCGCGCACGGTCCCGCCCGAGGACGCCGACACGATCCGGGGATGCTCGGTGGCGACGCCCCAGGTGCCGACCTGCTCGTCGGTCGCGGCCACCGGCCAGGTCAGATCGCCGTGGAAGATGTGCCCGCCAGGCATGGCCAGCGCCGCCTCCACGTCCAGCGGTGACGACGCGTCCAGGCATGGCTCGCCCGAGGCGTCGCGGGCCAGGCAGTCCAGCAGCGGCTCCTCGAGGTGCGCGTCGAGCTGGGCGACCACCCGACGGACCGCCTCCCGCCGGGTGCCCACCGGATCAGCACGGAAGAGCTCGGCCGGCGTGTGCAGGCCGAACAGGGTGAGCGTGTGCCGCCCGGTCGCCTGCTCGACCGGACCCAGCACCGACGGGTCGGTCAGGGAGTGGCAGTAGACCTCGAACGGGATCACGTCCGGCAGCCGGCCGGCGGCGGCCTGCGCGTAGGCGGCATCGAGCTGCCCGGCGGCCTCGTCGACGTGGAACGTGCCGGCGAACGCGAGCGCCGGGTCGGCTCCCGAGCGGAGCCGGGGGAGCCGGGCCAGCACCATGTTGATCTTCAGCTGCGATCCGGACGGGTGAGGGCGCGGATCGGCGCCGGTCAGCTCGGCGAGCACGGTGGGCGCGGCGCCGAAGACCACGGTGCCGGCCTCGACCGCCGCCGTCCGGCCGTCGTCGTCGGTCCAGGAGACGGTGACCCCGTTCGCCCGCGGGTCCAGGGCGGTGACCGTGGCCCGGGTGAGCAACTCGGCGCCGGCCCGGCGGCCGGCGGTCGCCATGGCTCCGCTGACCGCGCCCATCCCGCCGACCGGCACCCGCCAGCGGCCGGTGCCGTTGCCGACGAGGTGGTACAGGAAGCAGCGGCCGGCCAAGCCGTCGTCCGCATGCACGTCGGCGAACGTGCCGATCAGTCCGTCGGTGAGGGCCACCCCACGGACGACGTCGTCGGCGAGGTGGTCGGAGACGACGTCGGCCAGGGGGCGCTCGCGCACGTCATGCCACAGCTGGGGGTCGCGCAGCCGGCCGGCCAGCTCGGTGGGGGACAGGAGGGGCTCGGTGAGCGTGGGGGCGAGGTCCTCGGCCAGGGTGGCGAGCCGGCCGTAGAAGCGCTGCCAGCCGGCGAACTCGGCGTCGGAGCCGGTGAGCTGCCGGAAGGAGGTGGCGGTGGCCGGCCCCTCGTCGCGCTCGACCAGCAGCCCGGTCGACGAGCCGTCCCGCGTGGTGGGCGTGTACGAGGCGACCGCACGATCGGCCAGCCGCACCGCCAGGCCGAGGTCGTCGACGATCCGGTCCGGCAGGAGGCTGACCAGGTACGAGTACGCCGACAGCCGGACGTCGACGCCCTCGAAGACCTGCCGGCTGATCGCAGCCCCGCCGACCTGCGCCAGTCGCTCCAGGACGAGGACCGTGCGGCCGGCGCCCGCCAGGTAAGCCGAAGCGACCAGACCGTTGTGCCCGCCCCCGACGACGACGACGTCGTACCTGTTCCGTGTCACCGGCGGACGGTAACCGCCGGGCGCGGCGGTGACCAGGCGACCTGTCGGAGGGTGAGCGCGATGATCACACGGTCGTGACGACGGGCGTGCCGCAAGACCTCATAGAAAGATGCGAAAAATTCAACAAATGACATCTTTGTGATTGTCACGCCCCGGTAACGCCCCTTACGGTCTGTGTGTTCGTCGGGGCGTTCAGTCACTGTCAGGGTGGCCCCCGCCGGGCGCCGTCGAGCCGGCCCCGCATTCGTGCGGAGGCCGGGCCGGGGACCCACCGCAGCACTGGGGTGAAGCGCGTACGGCCTGTGCCGTAGCGCCGGGCGAACTCCCGCCCGAACCCGTCAGCTAACCCGGTAGGCGGCTCGTGGATGAGAAAGAGAGCCGCCGCGTCATGGCGACCCCCTCCGTCGGTGCTCCTCGTACCGCAGCCCGCAGCTCCGTGGTCGCCGGACGGCGGGCCGCCGTGGTCCTGGCCGGCGTGCTCGGAATCCTCCTCGCCTCGCTGCCCGCTCAGGCCGCACCCGCCAACTCGGCCGAGGCCGCGCGCCTCGTGGCCGCCAAGGCGCACGACCTCGAGGTGCTGTCGGAGAAGTTCAACACCGCCCGCGAGACGCTGGCCCGTCAGGAGGCCGCGGTCAAGGCCGCGACGGCCGCCACGGACAAGGCGACGGCCACGCTGGGCGTCGCGCAGCACCAGGTGCGCGGCATCGCCCGGAGCGCCTTCACCGGTGACGGCGTCAGCCCCTTCCGAGCCCTCATGACCAGCCGGAATGCCAACGAGTTCATCGACCGCGTGGCGACCCTGGAGACCATCGCCGGCCACCAGAACGGGATTCTGCACACGGCCGCCGTCGCCAACATCGCGGCTGCCCAGGCTCAGGCCACCGCCCAGAAGGCGGCCGCCGCGGCCAAGGCCCAGTACGACGCCGTCGCCGCCCAGCAGGCCACGCTCAAGGCCGACGTGGCCAAGTTCCAGGCCGAGTTCGACCGGCTCAGCGCTCAGGAGAAGCTCGCGGCGGTCAACGGTCCGGGTCGCGCCAGCCGCGCCGACCGGGCGCCGGTGGCGACCGTGGCCGCCTCCGGGCCGATCGTGGCCAGCAGCCAGGTCGCGCAGGCCGTCGTCGACACGGCCATGGCCCAGCGCGGGAAGCCCTACGTGTGGGCCGCATCCGGTCCCGGGTCGTTCGACTGCTCAGGCCTGGTGACGTACGCCTTCAGCGCCGCCGGCATCGGCCTGCCGCACTCGAGCCTCATGCAGTCCCAGATGGGCCAGGCGGTCTCCCGGGACCAGCTGCAGCCCGGTGACCTGGTCTTCTTCTACAGCCCGGTGAGCCACGTCGGGATCTACATCGGCAACGGCCTGATGGTGCACGCCCCTACCAGCGGAGACGTGGTGAAGGTCGCCGACATCGACACGATGGGCAGCTACAGCGGGGCCCGGCGGATCGGCTGAGCACGCTCCTGCCCCCGCCCGTGGCCGGCTCCGTCACGGGTCCTGGAGCGGGCTGACCTGCTGGAGGAGTCCCCACACGAAGGCGGCCCGCTCCCCTGTGGGCAGGTGGACCTCCCAGCGGGTCACGACACCGGGATCCACGCTCTGCGCCCCCCGCAGGCCGACGACGTCGTCGAGCACGTGCTCCCACACGAGCAGCGCCCCGGCGGCCGCCGGCGGAACCGGGGAACCCGGGGCCCGGGACAGGTGCTCGTGCAGCACCGAGCCGCCCGGGCCGCTGAGCACCTCCCACATCAGGTGTGGCCAGAGCGGCATCGGCCAGCGGCGGACCTGCACGTCCAGATCCCCGAACCGGCGGTCCTCCAGCTCCTCGGGCGGCCCGAGTACCGCCGTCCGCAGCGCCAGCCCGCGCGGCCCCCGGCGGGAGTGCTGCAGCGCCTGCCATCGGGTGTGCGCGGCGTGTGCCTCGGCCGGCGAGGCGCCCAGTCGGGGGAGCGCCTCGGCCACCAGGTCGGGCCGGACGTCGGCCATCCTGCGCAGCAGCACGAGGCAGAACTCGCGCCGCGCCAGTCCCCGCACGTCAGCGACCCTGCCACGATGCGTTCCCGCTGCTCGACCGCGCCACCCCCGCGGCCGCCGTCGTCGTGGCGGCCTGACCTGCGCCGGCGGTCGCCGGCTCGCTACCGTCCCTGGTCATGCCGGAATCCGTCCTGCCGACCACCGCTCGCGTCCTCCTGGCCCGAACCGCCCGCGTCCAGCAGGAGGGCCGTGCGCCCAGCCTGGTCGCCGGCGTGGTCCGCGACGGCGGGCTGGCGTGGTCGGCCGGCCGGGGCGAGGTTCCCGAGCCGCACACCGACGTGCAGTACCGGCTGGGCTCGATCAGCAAGACGGTCACCGCGGTGGCGGTGATGCGGCTGCGGAACGAGGGCCGGCTGCACCTCGACGACCCGCTCGACCGGCACCTTCCCGGTACGCCGTTCGGCGATCGGACGATCGGCCAGCTGTTGTCCCACCTCGGCGGCGCCTCGGCCGAGAGCCCGGGCGGCTGGTGGGAGCGCACACCGGGTGGCTCGCTGGAGGAGCTGGCGGTGACCCAGGACGACGTCGTGCTCGGTGCCGCCCGGCGGTTCCACTACTCCAACCTGGGCTTCGGCCTGCTCGGTGAGCTGGTGGCGCGGGCGCGTGGGACGTCGTGGGAGGAGGCCGTCACGGCCGAGGTGCTCGCTCCGCTCGGGATGAACCGGACGACGTCCCGCCCCGTGCCGCCCGCGGCATCGGGATTCGCCGTGCACCCGTGGGCCGACGTCGTCCTGCCTGAGCCGGAGCATCACGCCGGAGTGATGGCCGCCGCCGGGCAGCTGTGGGCGACGCTCGCTGATCTGGCCCGCTTCGCGGCCTTCCTGCTCGGTGACACCGGCGACGTGCTGGCCCCGGCCACGTTGGAGGAGATGATCGTGCCGGCCGGGGTGGACTCCAGCGCGCCCGGCTGGTCGGCCTACGGGCTCGGCGTCCAGGTGCTGCGGATGGAAGGCCGCACGTTCATCGGTCACGGCGGCTCGATGCCCGGCTTCCTGGCCGGCGTCTTCGTCGACCGGGAGGAGCGAACCGGTGCCGTCGACCTGGCCAACAGCACCGCCGGCGTGGATCCGCTCGTGTTCGGCCTGCTGGCCGACCTGCGGGCGGCCGAGCCCCGCGTGGTCGAGCCATGGACGCCGTCGCCGTCGCCGGTCCCGCTGGACCGGCTCGGGATCTGGTACTGGGGCCCGTCGCCGTACGTGCTCCGGTCCATCAGCGGGGGCCTGCTGCACCTGGGCCCGTTGCCCGGCCGCGGGGGGCGGGCCAGCCGCTTCCGGCAGCGGGACGACGGCACGTGGGTGGGGCTGGACGGCTACTACGCCGGCGAGACGCTCCGGATCGCCGACGACCACCTCGACCTGGACACCTTCATCTTCACCCGCGCCCCGTACGACCCCGAGGCGCCGGTGCCCGGGGGAGTGGACGAGCGCGGCTGGCGCTGA
>JAODNN010000154.1 GCA_025465355.1 Blastococcus sp.
CCGGGCCGGCACGTGCACCCCTGCTGCCCGCAGGAGCCGCCTCCGGCTGCGCGAGAACATGCTCATGGAGCCCGCCGCGGCCAGCGCCGCAACCACGACCCAGCCGGGCCGCGCGGCGAACAGCGAGGTCACGGCACCGGTCAGGGTGGGGCCGACCAGGATCGCCTCGACGGCGAGGAGCGCCACAGCCGCGGCGGCGAGGAGCCGGCGGCGGGAGCCGTGAGCGCGCACGACCCGCTCCGCGGAGAGGGTGGCCGCTGTCATGCGCCGACCTTCGCGGCCCGGCATGAGCCGGCCCTAGGCGCTCCTTGTGAGCAGACTGTGAACAGTGCCGGTCCGGCGGACTGCCCGCGTCAGCCGAGGGCCGCGTACACGGCCTGCACGTAGGCCGCGCTGCGATCGGAGCCCAGGATCCCCGGGGCCATCCGGTTCATCATTTAGCTGATCGTCAGCCGCCGGTCGAGGTCCATGATGATCATCGAGCCACCCCAGCCACCCCAGAAGAACGTACGCCCCGACGGCACGTAGGGGATGACCGGCGAGCCCAGGCAGTAGCCCATCCCCCAGCGGAACGGCTCACCCAGCACCAGATCGACCCCCTCGGCCTGCTGCTCGAACACGAGGTCGATGGTCTTCGGGGAGAGCAGCCGCACTCCGCCGGCCTCACCGCCCAGCGACAGCACCCGCATCACGTCGAGCACCCCGCGGGCGTTGCTGTGCCCGTTCAGCGCGGCTAACGCTGAGCGGAGCACTCGCAGCCTTCGGGGAGGAATGGCGCAGATAGTCCGGTCGTAGCCTGCGCGGCTGCGGGCCGCTACTGCCTGCCGACCAATCGCAGCCAGACGGGGCCAGCGCCCACACAGGGCCAGAAATCCTCGCGATGTGTCCTATGTCGCGAGATCCGGCATCTTTCCATCCGCGGATTCCTGGTAGTCAACGTAGATGTCTATAATCCGTCGTTCGCTTACCAAAACGGCTCCATAAGGTTCCGTCCGGGCCTTACCATCGGCAGACACGATTGCTAGAGGTGCCGTTAATACCAAGCCCCGGTCGGCCGTCTCTTCCACGTCGACATTAAAGGATCGCAACCAGCCTTCCACGCTGGAACCGTCCTCGAGGTGGCAAGTAACGCGCCTCGCACAGCCAGGCTGCTCCTCGCGAAAGGCCTTCCACCAGGCGGAGTTGAAATGCACACCCCCAGCCGGGTGTAGCCACCTGAATGGCTTGACTTCGCGAAGGCGAGCTCTGCGATCCGCGGAATTAAGCACACCCGCCCAGGCGCTGGCCGCCAGGCAAGCGATGGCCAACAACGCCACGAACCACCAGGCAAGGGACAAGTAGTGGTAGCGAGCGTACCGCTCTGGGTTCCGGACAAGCGCGCCCACATCCGGTGTAAAGCTTGGTGCGAAGGCTCGCACTACTCCGAATGCTGCCAATACCAAGCAGTTTGCGATCATGCTTCCAAGCGCAACCGTCGCCGTTTCCCGGAGCACGGTGACTTCACGAACAGGGACCGGGCCGCGCTCGGCTACGAGCAGATAGGCGAACCCTGGGGCCAGCAGGAGCACGAAAACAAGGAGGCCGACGAAGGTATTGGGCAAGTCTGGCTACTTCTTATCCTCGCCAGCGGGGGGTTCCGGCTGCGGATGGGGCCGAACAGGCGGGGGAAATGAAACCTGGGGCTCAATCTGTCCGCCGCGCTTGTTGAAGTTACCGTCGCCTTGCCCATCCCTCTTCGGCGGTTGGGGCTGTTCCTTGTTTTCAGGCATCGAAGGCGATCTCCAGATTTCGATTCTAGATCGTACTCTGACTCATAGAGGCCGTCGCTGTATGGACTGCATAGTACGAGCATGTCGCAGCCGGACGTGCTCCACAAGCCCGTGCCGGAAGGCCAAGCAGCTCCCAGGCGCCGAGATGCTCGTCTGCCAGTCGCGCACAGTGGGAAGCGCAGCCGTCGCGCTGCGGGCCAGTCGGGAGCGTCTTCGTATGGGCGGGCACGTCGGCCCGTGGGATTGTGCTGGGCCGGCGCGCATTCATGAGGTAGTTCTCCTTGAACGCCGGCAGCGATCAGCGAGAGAGCCGCACCGGAGACCGCGACGTCAGGATCGCCCGGCCACCGCCGTCCCACCACACCGACGGCTCCATCGCGACCAGCAGCAGCGAGGAGAGACCGGCCGCAACCGCGGCGACCACCGCGCGCATCAGCGCGACCGCTGCGGCTTTCGCGGCCATCACCCGCCCGCGCCGCGGCTCCAGCAGGAACGTCGTTTGCACCGTGCCGTGACTCGCCTCCCCCGCCGGCGGCAACACGCCCAGCGTGACGACCACCTCGGCGCCGCCGTCGGCTACCTCCTCAGCCGGACCAGCGGTCGGCGCCGCGGAGTACATGTGGCCCCGCAGCAACAAGGGCAGCGGCGTCGCCGACGGCCTCCGCCCGCCCTGCGAACTCGGGCACCAATCGTCGCGGTGCCGACGTTGGAGAGAACGTCGGTCCGCACAGCCCTGCGCTCCCAAACCGACACGTTCGGCGCACCATGGGGTGACGGACCTCGAGGGAGGAACAGGCGATGGGGGAACTCCAGCCCCGGATGCGAGCGGGCGACAAAGACCGTCAACGGGTCGTCGAGCAGCTCGGCAAGCACTTCGGCGAGGGTCGGCTGACCGTCGAGGAGTTCGACGAGCGGGTCGTCCGAGCGCACGCGTCCGTCTACCTCGACGAGCTCCCTGCACTGACTGCCGACCTGCCCCGCGATCCGGAGCCGCAGCGCCGTCCGACGAGGTCGCCGATGCGGTTGCCCTCCGCCGTGTTCCTACTACTCATCGCGATGCTGCTCGCGTGGTCGTTGGTGGCGGCCGTGGTCTACGGCGCCCCGCCGTTGTTCGCCCTTTTCCTCCTGTTCCTGTTCCTCCGGCACAGGCGGTGGAGCCGGCGCTGGTGATGAGTGCGCCGTGGCGGTGAGGCCGGCGCTGCCCCGCCGCGCCGGCAGGCACACCAACCTCGCCCTCCTCGTCCTCCTGCTTCTCGCCTTCGTCACGGGTGTTCTCGCCTACGGCGTCGGGACGCCGCCTGCGACGACCGTCGTCGTCGCGATCCACGGCGCGGCGGGCCTCGGGCTGCTGCTCCTCGTCCCGTGGAAGGCAGTGATCGTCCGCCGTTCGTGGCCCCGCGCCCCGAGCACCCGCGCGTCGGCGACCGGGCTCGGCGTCCTCGTCGCGATCACCGTCCTGAGCGGAGCCCTGCACGCCATCGACGTCGCGCCGCTCTCCATGCTCCTGATCCACGTCGGCGTCGCCGTCTGCGTGGCCCCGCTCCTCCTCGTCCACGCCTGGGGACGCCGCCAGCGCCCCCGCCGCACCGACCTCTCCCGCCGTACCCTGCTCAAGACCGGCGCCCTGGTGGCCGGTGCCGCCGCGCTGTGGGCCGCAAGCGAGGGCGCTCTGCGCCTCGCCGGTGCCCCGGGCGCCGAGCGCAGAGGCACCGGCTCGTTGGAGCACGGCACCGACGATCCGACGGCCATGCCCGTCACCCAGTGGTTCACCGACACCGTGCCCGCGAGGATCGGCGACGCGATCACCGTCGTGGT
>JAODNN010000002.1 GCA_025465355.1 Blastococcus sp.
CACGACGGCGAAGGCGACCAGCAGCACGGCACTCAGCACCGAGGGGACCATGACGAGGACGCCGCCGATGACCGCCAGATCGGTGATCGACCGGCTGACCGTCTGGCCGGTGTCCAGTGCGTCCTGACTCGACCCGCCGAGACCGGTCAGCGCCCGGAAGACGTCGCGGCGCATGTCGTGCTGGAGAGAGAAGGCGAGGCGGGCCGACGAGATCCGCCTGGCGTAGGAGATCGCGTACTGCAGCAGGGCGACGAGCACCAGCACGCCCGCCCACCGCCAGATGCTGCGGTCGGGGGATGCCAGCAACAGGTCGACGACATGGCGGAGCACCAACGGCACGCCGACGCTGATGAGGGCCGTCGCCGTCGCAGCCAGGCTCGCCGCGACCACCAGCCCGCGGTGCGCCCCGGCGTAGCCGGCCAGCCGGCGCAGCCACCCGGACCGGTCGGTGGTGGCGCTCGGTATCGGGGACATCACTCTGAAACTAGGTGATCAGCCCCACCAGGGCACAGCCTCCCAGTCGAGTTGACATAATGTGCATTATCGGCGCTGCCGGATGGTGCCGAGAAGGGGTGGGCGACCTCCATGATCAACTTCCAATCCATCTCCTGTCTGCTGCGGCGTTCGGCGCGCGTTCACCGGCGTGCCCGGTCAGCACACTCGGGCGGTCGTCCTCGCCGGCCCGCGCCGCACACCTGGTCGCTGTCGAGACGCCGCGTGCGTGGTGTCGGCGCGCACGCCTCTCGGGTCGACAACCATTACAAGATCAACTCCCCCATCTGTTGATCTTGGACGGACGGATCAAGATCAATAATCCGCGACCGGCCCGGCCGAACGGTCTCAGGAGCCATCGACCGGGTCGAGAGCGCGACTCCCCCCACCCGCCCAGACCACCTGACTAACGTCACTGTGACGTTAGTCAGGTGGTCTGGGCGGTTCGACCGGCGCCGACGTAGGCCGCGAGGTGCTCGCCCGTGAGGGTGGAGCGTGCGGCGACGAGGTCGGCAGGTGTGCCCTCGAAGACGATCCGGCCGCCGTCGTGGCCGGCGCCGGGGCCGAGGTCGATGATCCAGTCGGCATGCGCCATGACCGCCTGGTGGTGCTCGATGACGATGACCGACTTGCCGGAGTCGACGAGCCGGTCGAGCACGCCGAGAAGCTGCTCGACATCGGCGAGGTGGAGGCCGGTGGTCGGCTCGTCGAGGACGTAGACGGACGTCGATCCTCCGGGGGCCTTCTCCGCCATGCGGGTGGCGAGCTTGAGCCGCTGCCGCTCGCCGCCGGACAGCGTGGTCAGCGGCTGGCCGATGGTGAGGTAGCCGAGCCCGACGTCGGCGAGCCGGCCGAGGATCGTGTGCGCGGCCGGTGTGCGCGCCTCGCCGTCGCCGAAGAACTCCTCGGCCTCGGTCACCGACATCGCGAGGGCCTCGGCGATGTTGCGGCCGCCCAGTGTGTACTCCAGTACCGAGGCCTGGAAGCCCCTCCCCTCGCAGTCCTCGCAGGTGGACTCGACGGTGGCCATGACGCCCAGGTCGGTGTAGATGACGCCGGCACCGTTGCAGGTGGGGCAGGCGCCCTCGGAGTTGGAGCTGAAGAGCGCCGGCTTCACGCCGTTGGCCTTGGCGAACGCCTTGCGGATGGGGTCGAGCAGGCCGGTGTACGTCGCGGGGTTGCTCCGCCGCGAGCCGCGGATCGCACCCTGGTCGACCACGACCACGCCATCGCGGGGCGCCACCGAGCCGTGGATCAGCGAGCTCTTCCCGGAACCGGCGACGCCGGTGATCACCGTCAGCACACCGAGCGGGATGTCGACGTCGACGTTCTTCAGGTTGTGCGTACCGGCGCCGCGAACCTCCATGGCCCCCGACGGCGTCCGCACCGAGGGCTTCAGCGCAGCACGGTCATCCAGGTGCCGCCCGGTGATGGTGCCGCTGGTCCGCAGTCCGTCCACGGTGCCCTCGAAGCAGACGGTGCCGCCGTCGGCACCAGCGCCGGGGCCGAGGTCGACGACGTGGTCGGCGATGGCGATGGTCTCGGGCTTGTGCTCGACGACGAGCACCGTGTTGCCCTTGTCCCGCAGTTGCAGCAGCAGGGCGTTCATTCGCTGGATGTCGTGCGGGTGCAGGCCGATCGTGGGCTCGTCGAAGACGTAGGTGACGTCGGTGAGCGACGACCCCAGGTGGCGGATCATCTTGGTGCGCTGGGCCTCTCCCCCGGACAGCGTCCCCGCCGGCCGGTCGAGCGAGAGGTAGCCCAGGCCGATCTCCTTGAACGAGTCGAGGAGGTGCTGCAGTCCGGCGAGCAACGGGGCGACTGTCCCCCGCGGGGGGCTACCGCCATGATCCCCGCGGGCGGTACCCCCAGGCTCACCGAGCTCCCGGATCCAGTCGGCGAGGTCGCTGATCTGCATCTCGCAGAGGTCGGCGATGTTCTTGCCGTCGATCTTCGACGACCTCGCCGCCGGGGTGAGCCGCGTGCCGTCGCACTCGGGGCATCGCTGGAACGTGATCGCGCGCTCCACGAAGGCGCGGATGTGGGGCTGCATCGCGTCGACGTCCTTGGAGAGCATCGACTTCTGGATCTTGGGGATGACGCCCTCGAAGGTGAGGTTGATGCCCTCGACCTTGATCTTGGTCGGCTCCTTGTAGAGAAGGTCGTGCATCTCCTTCTTGGTGAACTTCGCGATCGGCTTGTCCATGTCGAAGCCGGCGCCGCTGAAGATCCGGCCGTACCAGCCGTCCATGCTGTAGCCGGGGATCGTGAGTGCCCCCTCCCGGAGCGACTTGCTCTCGTCGTACAACGCCGTGAGATCGAAGTCCGAGACCGAGCCCATGCCCTCGCAGCGCGGACACATGCCGCCCATGTAGACCACGTCACGGACCACGTTCTTCTCGACCCGGCCGCCGGCCTTCTCCGTGCTCATCACCCCACTCGCCTTGCGCGTCGGGATGTTGAAGGAGAACGCGGTGGGGGGACCGACGTGCGGCGTCCCCAGCCGGCTGAAGAGGATGCGCAACATGGCGTTCGCGTCGGTGGCTGTGCCGACGGTGGAGCGGGGGTTGGCGCCCATCCGCTCCTGGTCGACCAGGATCGACGTCGTCAGGCCCTCGAGGAGGTCGACGTCGGGCCGCGACAGGGTCGGCATGAAGCCCTGCACGAACGCGCTGTAGGTCTCGTTGATCATCCGCTGCGACTCTGCGGCGATCGTGTCGAAGACCAGCGAGCTCTTGCCTGACCCGGAGACGCCGGTGAACACCGTCAGCCGGCGCTTCGGGATCGTCAGGCTGATGTCCTTGAGGTTGTTCTCGCGCGCGCCGTGCACGTGGATCAGGTCGTGACTGTCGGCGACGTGGGGGGCGGGCGCCTGCGCGTCCGTCCTCGTGGACGTGCTCACTCGTGTCTCCAGCCCTTCGGTCGCGGGACGGCTCAGCGCAGCTCCTGGATGCGGACCATGTTGCCCGCGGGGTCGCGGAAGGCGCAGTCGCGCACGCCGTAGGGCTGCTCGGTCGGCTCCTGCACGACCTCGGCGTTGCGGGCCTGCACCTGCTCGAAGATGCCGTCGAGGTCCTTGGTGGCCAGGAGGATCCAGCCGTAGGTGCCCTTGGCCATCATCTCCGCGATGGTGCCGCGCTCGTCGTCGGTGATACCGGGGTCGACACCGGGCGGGGCCAGGAGGATGGACGTGCCGGGCTGGTCGGCGGGCCCGACGGCGATCCAGCGCATCGTGCCGCCTCCGACGTCACTGCGGACCTCGAAGCCGAGGGTGTCGCGGTAGAAGGCCAGGGAGGCGTCCGGGTCGGCGTGCGGGAGGACGGTGGTGTGAATGGTGAGATCCATGGGGGTCACGCTAGGGACGGCGCAGGGACGCGCGCTTCTCGATTCCTGATCGGTCTGGTGACCTGCTTGGCCACGCACGAGGGCATCCCCGTCGTCGCGCCGGCCGCTTCCCTCCGGTAGACGCTGGGCGGCACGCCGACCAACTCGGTGAAGCGGGTGCTGAATGTGCCCAGCGACGAGCAGCCGACCGCGAAACAGACGTCGGTGACGCTGAGGTCGCCGCGACGCAGCAGTGCCATCGCGCGCTCGATGCGCCGCGTCATCAGATAGCCGTACGGCGGCTCGCCGTAGGCCAGCCGGAACTCGCGGCTGAGGTGGCCGGCCGACATGTGCACGCCGCGGGCCAGCGACTCGACGTCCAGTGGCTGCGCGTACTCCCGGTCGATCCGGTCGCGGACACGGCGCAGCCGCGCGAGGTCGCGCAGGTACTGCGCGGTGGTGGTTCTGCTGGTCACGTGCGAGATCGTGCCACGTCGCGCCGGAGGTCCCCGTCATTCACCACGTCATCCACCAGTACTCCCCCATCCCCACCCAGAACCCCCGTATTACGTCACTGTGATGCAAGCACCGGGTGTCCCCATGGGTCCGGCAACGAGAACCAGGAGCGTTCGGGTACCGGCACGGAGAGCGTCGGAGCTCAGCCGGCGCGCTCGTTGACCCAGAGCCGGTCGAGCCGTCCGGTGGAGAGCAGCAGATCGGCCAGCGAGCGTTCCAGCTCCGCCTTGGTCGGCCGCTCGGTCAACAACGTCTGCACGTCTTCGAGGGCGCAGCGCAGCTGGTACAGGCGGTCCTGAAGACCGTCGAGCTCGGCACGGGTCACGAGCACCACGTCACCCGGCAGCCCGGCCTTCGCCGTGGCGGAGCGTTGTTCGTAGGCGCGCTGACGGCAGGCCTGACCGCAGTACAGCCGCGGCCGGCCCACGGAGCCCTGCTCGGGCAGGACGCGGCGGCACCAGCCGCACCGCCGAGGATCGTTGCTGTCTCGGCCCGGGACCGGCGCGATGAGTTCCTCGGTGGCTGTAGCCGACGCGTGCTGGTATCCCACGCCTGGGGACGGTAGACGTCACCGCCGACAGCTTCGGGGGACACGCCCGAACGAGCTGCAAGGCTGCGAGGAACACATCAGGAGGGCAGCACATGACCGTTCCCGAGGCCGCCGACGAGCCGCCGGCCTTCGACTCCCTCAGCGAGGACTCGCTGCGTGCCGGCGGCAGCCTCAAATGGACCCGGTACGGCCCGGCGATCGGTGCGTTCGTCGCCGAGATGGACTTCGGTACCGCCCCGGCGGTCACTCGCGCCCTGCACGCGGCCGTCGATGCCGGGCACCTCGGATACCTGACCGGTGAGGCGGTCGCCGAGATGGCGCGCGCCTGTGCCGACTGGCAGGCCCGGCGGTACGGCTGGGAGGTACCCGCAGCATGGATCACTCCGCTGGCCGACGTCCTGTCCGGGCTGCAGGCCGCGATCGAGCACTTCTCCCCCGCGGGCAGCCCCGTCGTCCTGCCCACCCCGGCGTACATGCCGTTCCTCAAGGTTCCCGGCGCCCTCGGTCGCGAGCTGCTGGAGGTACCGATGGTGGAGCGCGACGGCCGGATGACCTACGACCTGGACGGCATCGCCGCGGCGTTCGCCGCCGGCGGCCGGTTGCTCGTGCATTGCAACCCGCACAACCCGCTCGGACGCGTCTTCACCAGCGCCGAGCAGTTGGCCCTCGCCGACGTCGTGGAGGACGCCGGCGCGCGGGTCTTCTCCGATGAGATCCACGCCCCCCTGACCTACCCCGGCTTCGTGCACCGGCCCTACGCCTCGCTGTCGCCGATCACCGCCCGGCACGCGGTCACGGCCACGTCAGCGTCCAAGGCATGGAACCTGCCGGGACTGAAGGCGGCGCAGCTGATTCTCTCCGACCCGGCCGACGCTGCGCACTGGGCCGAGGTCGGCTTCCTCGCCGGTCACGGCGCCTCGACGCCCGGCGTGCGGGCCGCGGTCGCTGCCTACGACCGCGGGGAGGGCTGGCTCGACGACGTCCTTGCGTACCTGGACGGCAATCGCCGGCTCCTGGCCGAACTGCTGGCCGACCAACTGCCCGACGTCGGCTACACGCCGCCGGAAGGCACCTACCTGGCCTGGCTGGACTGCCGGGCGCTGGGCCTCGAGGAGCCGGTGGGCGACTTCTTCCTGGAGCGGGCGGGCGTCGCGCTCGTGGACGGCCCGGAATGCGGGGCGCCGGGAACCGGCCATGTCCGCCTCAACCTGGCCACCCCGCGACCCGTCCTGACCGCGATCGTGGCCCGGATGGCCGAGGCGGTACGGGCGGGCTGAGCTGCGGTCATGCGGCGCGCGGGCGATTCCGGTCCTGCCGCGGGTCCCTACTGGTGTCCCTACTAGCGTGGCAGCGTGCCCGCGGTGCGTTACGCCTTCCTCGACGGGCCCACCCCCCTCGCGATGGCCCACCGCGGCGGAGCGATCGAGCACCTCGAGAACACCATGCCGGCATTCCAGGCCTGTGTGGACCAGGGCTACCGCTATCTCGAGACCGACGTGCGGGTGACCGTCGACGGCGTTCTCGTCGTCTTCCACGACCCGACCCTGGAGCGCGTGACCGACCGCTCCGGCCGGATCGAGCACCTGCCGTGGTCCGAGGTCGCCAAGGCCCGCATCGGCGGACGTGAGCCGATCCTGCGCCTCGAGGACCTGCTCGGCGCATGGCCCGACGTCCGGTTCAACCTCGACATCAAGGCCGCGGGAGTGCTGGCGCCCCTGGTCCGCACGGTCCGGCGGCTGAAGGTGGCCGACCGGATCTGTCTGGGTTCGTTCTCGGACGCCCGGATCGCGGCGGCCCGCAGGCTGTTCGGCCCCGCGGTCTGCACCTCGTTGGGCCCCCGAGGCGTGGCCGCGCTGCGGTTGTCCTCCTACTCCCCCCGGGCTGCCGGGCTGGTGCGGATCCAGGCGGGCTGCGCGCAGGTTCCCTTGCAGCTCGGCGGACGCGCGCTGGTCGACGAACGCTTCCTCGCCGCGGCGCATGCCCGGGACCTCCAGGTCCACGTCTGGACCGTCGACACCCCACAGGAGTGCACCACGATGCTCGATCTGGGCGTGGACGGAGTCATGACCGACCGGCCGGCCATGCTCCGCGAACTGCTCGAGAAGCGCGGCCAGTGGGTGCCGCGGTGACACGCTCGTCGACACGTGAGACGACCATGCAGGCCGGGGCCGACGGTGCACCGGTCGCCGCTCCGGAGTCGAGTGGCGGGCGCTCCGGGTGGCGCCCCCGGACTCCTCCTCTTCCGGAGGACCTCGCCCGGCTGGTCAAGGCCGACGACCCGGACTGGTTCGCCCGCGAACTGGCCATCGCGGCGGCTCCGCCGTGGTGGTTCTGGCGGTTCATGCTGCGCAACTTCTCGTGGCTGGTGAGCATCTTCGGCCGGGTCCAGGTCACCGGTGACATCCCCGAGGAGCTGCGCCGCGGCCCGCTGCTGTTCGCCGCCAACCACATCGGCGACTTCGACCCGTTCGTGATCGCCGTCGCCCTGGCGCGGTTCGGCGTGCCGCCGCGGATCATGGCCACCGGCGGCATCATGGCCGCGCCGGTCGCCGGTCCTCTGCTGGAGCGGACCGGGGGGATCCGCGTGGAGCGCGGGACCGGGCTGGCCCCGCATGCCATCCGGGTCACCGAGGTGGCCCTTGCCCACGGCGGCCACGTCGTCGCCTATCCGGAGGGCAGGGTGGGATTGGCGGCGGACGGCTGGCCGGAACGCGGTCGCACCGGCATGGCGCGGCTGGCTCTCAGCCTGGGTGTCCCGGTCATCCCGGTCAGTCAGTGGGGCGCCCACGAGGTGCTGCAGTACGGCAACGACTGGGGAAAGCTGCGGACCGCGCTGCGAGCGACCGTGCGGCGTCCCAGGCTCCAGGTGCACGTCGGGCCACCGGTGCCTCTCGACGACCTCCGGCTGGGCCGGGTCGGCGACGCCAACCGCGCCCGGTACCGGATCGCGGCGGCGATCACCCGCGGCCTCGTCCCGCTCCGTGCCGGCGAGGAGGAGCGGCCGCACTTCGTCGACCCCACCCGGCCCACCACCGCCGTGGCGGCGTACCCCGGCGGCGTCATCCCCGAGAACCTGCCCTGACCCGGACACCGGGAGGCCGAACGCGGCCGGGCGGCACACGGCGGTGCTGGACCAGCGGTGCAGTCACTGGAACCCTGCGCCCGTGAGCACTGCACCGCCCACCGCCGAGGCCGGGCGCGCCGTTCCCCCTGCCGACCGGGCACTGCGCCGCGAGCGCATCGGCTGGTACTCCTACGACTGGGCGAACTCCGTCTTCAGCAGCACGGTGGTGACGGTCTTCCTCGCCCCGTACCTCTCGTCGATCGCCGAAGCGGGGGCGGACACCGAGGGCCGGATCCACCCGCTGGGCATCAGCGTGCCGCCGGGCAGCTTCTTCGGATACGTCCTGTCGGTGTCGGTCGTGCTCCAGGTGCTCGTGTTGCCGCTGACCGGAGCGTTCGCCGATCGCAGCGGGCACAAACGGCAGCTGCTCGCTGCCCTGGCGTTCCTCGGTGCGGCCTGCACGATGGCGATGTTCTTCGTCGTCGGCGGGCACTACATGCTGGGCGCAGGGTTGTTCGTCGCGGCCAACCTCTCGTTCGGGGCCTCGATCGTCGTCTACTACTCCTGGCTACCCGACCTGGCGTCCCCCGACGAGCGCGACAAGATCTCCAGCCGCGGGTGGGCGTATGGCTACCTCGGCGGGGCGGCCCTGCTGGCCGCCAACCTGGCGCTGTTCACCCGGTACAAGAGTTTCGGGCTGACCGAGGGCGAGGCGGTCCGGATCTGCCTGGCCTCGGCAGGGGTCTGGTGGGCGGGGTTCACCGTCGTCAGCATCGCCCTGCTGCGCAACCGCCGTCCGCGTGTGGCGGTCGACGACGAGCGCCGGGCGAGGGCCGGTGCCGCAGGCACCTTCCGGCAGCTCGGGGCGACCCTGCGGGATCTCCGTAACTACCCGCTCACGCTGGTGTTCCTGGCGGCCTACCTGCTGTTCAACGACGGCGTGCAGACGGTCATCGGTGTCTCGGCGCAGTACGGCAAGGAGGCGCTGGGGCTTCCCCAGACGACGCTGGTGTCGGCGATCCTGCTCGTGCAGTTCGTGGCCTTCGTCGGCGCCGTCGCGCTCGGCCGCATCGCGCAGCGGGTCGGCGCGAAGCGGACCGTCCTGGGCGCTCTCGTCGCCTGGACGGGAACGCTCGTCGCGGCCTACTTCGTGGCGGCGGGTGCCGCCCTGCAGTTCTACCTGCTGGCCGCGGTCATCGCGATCGTCCTGGGCGGGACCCAGGCACTGTCGCGGTCGCTGTTCAGCCAGTTGATCCCGCCCGGCAAGGAAGCCGAGTACTTCGGCTTCTACGAGATCAGCGACCGCGGCACCAGCTGGCTGGGGCCGTTCCTGTTCGCGCTGACCTTCCAGCTGACCGGCTCCTACCGGTATGCGATCTTCAGTCTCATCGTGTTCTTCCTCGCCGGTGGCCTCCTCCTGTCGCGGCTCGACATGCGCCGGGCCATCGTCGAGGCCGGCAACGTCCCGCCGGAGCGGCTGTGAGCGCCGGCCCCGACGAGCACCAGCCGGCGCAGGGGCCGGCGGGGGCGCCGTCGGCCGTCCCGGCGTCCGGTGACCGGCGCCGCTACCCCGCACCGGCACACCTGCGGTTCTTCCACGGCCCGATGGACTGCGGGAAGTCCACGCTGGCCCTGCAGGTGGACCACAACCAGAGCCGCCAGGACCGGCACGGGCTGCTGGTCACCCAGGGCGACCGATCGGCGGCGCCTCAGATCAGCTCCCGGGTCGGGCTCCGACGGCCGGCGATCGAGATCCAGCCCGACACGGACCTGCGGCTACTGGTACGGGGGCACTGGGCCGAGGGGCACCGGGTGGATTACGTGATCGTCGACGAGGCCCAGTTCCTCAGCCAGGAGCAGGTCGACCAGCTCGCGGAGTTGGTCGACGAGTCCCACGTCGACGTCTACGCATTCGGGCTGACCACCGATTTCCGTGCCCGGCTGTTCCCCGGTACCCAGCGACTGCTCGAGATCGCCGACGACGTCCAGCGCATCCAGGTCGAGGTGCTCTGCTGGTGCGGGTTACCGGCGGGGCTCAACGCGCGTGTGGTGGACGGGGTGATGGTCCGCTCGGGTGAGACGGTCGTCGTCGCCGACACCGGTCCGCCAGGGCTACCCGGCCAGTCCGCCGGAGCGGGGACCGGCCACTCCCCCGCCGTCCGGTACCAGGTGCTGTGTCGTCGGCACTACGTCCGCGGTGACCTGGGTCCCACGGCTGCCGGGCCGGGTCAGCTCACCCTCCCCTGACCTGCGACGTCACCCCTCCGGGGGGCGCCGACGGTCACGATCCCCCTCCATGCGATGATGGGGAACCGAATCCACGGAATCTCTTCCCTAATTCTGTCGTTAGTCTTTCTGACTCTTCAGTCCGTGGGTATGGCTTTGCATGCCGGACGTCGAGTCCCTGACCGACATCAAGTACGAGAGGACGGTGTGCCATGGGTGAGCGATCCCTGCGCGGTAGCCGACTGGGCAGCGTCAGCTACGAGACCGAGCGGAACACCGCGCCGATCGACCGGCAGTACGCCGAGTACCGGTGCGCGTCGGGTCACCTGTTCACGGTGCCCTTCGCCGACGACGCCGAGCTTCCCGACACCTGGGAGTGCAAGTTCGACGGTTCGGCCGCGAAGCTGGTGGGTGGCGCCGAGCCCGCCCCCAAGAAGGTCAAGCCCCCGCGCACCCACTGGGACATGCTCCTGGAGCGTCGTTCGGTGGACGACCTCGAAGAGGTGCTCGCCGAGCGCCTCGAGGTGCTGCGTGGACGGCGTACCCGCGCCAGCTGATCCGGCTCTTCCGCACGACCGAACGGCCCTGGTGGGATGACCACCGGGGCCGTTCGCCGTTCGGGGCCGGTTCAGCTGGGGCGGGCGTCCGGGGTGGTCCGGAGCGCCACCCCGTCTATGCCCCCGCCCTCGACGACCTCGCCCTCTATGACGATCGGCGCACTCGCCGGGCTGCCGACCGGGCCGCTCCGCGAACTGCGGACGTGCACCGGGCCCCGCACGCGATCGGGCAGCCGCGACAGGACGGCCCGGCCCAGCAGGGCCCGGATCGGCCGGCGGGTACCCGGCAGCAGGCACAGCAGGCCCAGAAGGTCGCCCAGGAATCCCGGCAGCACCATCAGCAGGCCGCCGAGGGCCACCAGGCCGGCGTCCCCGAGCTCCCGGCCGGCGGGCTGGCGAGTCCGGGCCCGCTGCCGCAGTTCCTCCAGTGCCCGCATGCCCTGCCGCGCGAGCAGCATCCATCCGAGCGCGCTCGTGGCCAGAGTGGCCAGGATGGTCGCACCCAGCCCGATCCACTGGGCCACGAGGACGAACACCACGATCTCGGCCAGCGCCAGTAGCCCGGCGATCACGCGCAATCGACGTCCCACGACGCCTCCGCCTCTCCGTCGCCCGTTCGGCACGGGCGGCGGCGGCCCGCCTACCGGGCCGCGCTGGACCGCCCGCCGTCGCGGGGTCGTTCCGGCACGGGACGGCGGACCCGGCCCGGCAGCCAATCGGCCAGCCGGTCCCGCAGGCCCCACGCGGTGACCCGTACCAATGCTTCACCAACGATCGAGCCGCTCATCTTGCTCCTGCCGAAGGCGCGTTCGGTGAAAGTGATCGGCACCTCGGTCACGCGGGCGCCCGCGCGGAACGCGCGCCAGGCCCAGTCCACCTGGAAGCAGTAGCCCTCGCTGGCGATGTTGTCGAAGGGCAGGCGGTCGATCAACTCGGCGCGCGCCGCCCGGTAACCGCCGGTCGCGTCGGTGAGCGGCAGGCGCAGCGCCCAGCGGGTGTAGCGGTTCCCGGCCCGCGAGAGCAGCAGCCGGTGCACCGGCCAGTCGGCGACCTCCCCACCTTCCACATAGCGCGAGCCCAGCACGAGGTCGGCGTCGGCCAGCGCGGCCAGCAGATCGGGGAGCTGCTCGGGAGCGTGCGACCCGTCGGCGTCCATCTCGACGACCACGCCGTAGTCGTGGTCGCGGGCCCAGCGGAAACCCGCGACATACGCCGGGCCGAGGCCGGACTTGGTGGCCCGGTGCAGTACGTGCAGCCGCGGGTCACCCGCGGCGAGCTCCTCGGCCAGGTGCCCCGTGCCGTCCGGCGACCCGTCGTCCACCACCAGGGCATGCGCGGTGGGCACGCTGGCATGGAGCCGATCGAGGATCCGCCCGAGGTTCTCCGCCTCGTTGTAGGTCGGGATGATCACCAGAACGCGGTCACTCACCGGCCGATCCTCTCCTGTTCATCCTTGACGCCTGCTCAGTCTTCGCGCCGCACCCGGAAGGACGGCGAGGAGGACGGCCGCCGTACCCAGGGCGGTCAGCGCCCACTCGGGGACGGCGCCGACCCGTGCCGCGACCGTGGTGGTCCGCCGCTGGGCGATCGGCTCGACGAACACCGCGGGCGTGAACAGCTGCGACTGGCGGGCCACCGAACCGTCCGGGGCGACGATCGCGGAGATGCCACTGGTGGCCGCGACGGCGACGGTGCGCCCGAACTCCACGGCCCGCAGCCTGCTCATGGCCAGTTGCTGCTCGCTCTCGTCGGTGTAGCCGAAAGTGGCGTTGTTGGTCTGGACGACGAGCATGCCTGCGCCTCGGTCGACGACGTCCCCCACCAGGCTGTCGTAGACGACCTCGAAGCAGATCAGGTCGCCGATGCGGGCACCGTCGATGTCGAGGTCGCCCGGCCTGGTACCCGCGACGAAGTCACTTCTCACCAGGTCCACCTTGGAACTGAAGAACCGGAAGAAACTGCGCGCCGGGACGTACTCGGCGAGCGGAACCGGGTGCCGCTTGACGTAGGTGTCCCCGGGGCCGGTGGCCGGGTCCCAGACGATCGCGGTGTTCCGCAAGGTCCGGCCGGCACCGTCCACCACCGCGCCGACCAGGATCGGAGCCCGGACCACGGTGGCAGCGCGGTCGATCTGCTGGGCGGCGTCCGGGTTGCGGTAGGGGTCGATGTCGGAGCTGTTCTCCGGCCAGAGCACGAGGTCCGGCTGGGGTCGTCGCCCGGCGGCCACGTCCGCCGCCAGCGCGAGGGTCTGCTGCACGTGGTTGTCGAGGACGGCCCGGCGCTGGGCGTTGAACTCCAGCCCTGCCCGGGGCACGTTGCCCTGGACGACGGCGACGGTGACCGTCCGTCCGCCGGCGGTGAGCGACGGCCCGGCCAACGGCAGCCACGCCAGGCCGCCGACCAGCGGCACGGTCAGGACGGCGCCGATCGCGACGACCGCCGCCCACAGAGCCGCTCCCCGCTCCCCCGCCGCCACACTGCCCGACGCGCCGCGCTCCGCCCGGTGCAACGCCCGGTGCAACGCCAACGCCGCGGCCGCGAACAGCGTGCCCGCCAGGGCGACCGCGAAGCTGACCAGCGGTACCCCGCCGTAGGCCGCGAAGGACAGCAGCGGGCCGTGGGTCTGGCTGAAGCCGAGGCGTCCCCAGGGGAAGCCGCCGAGCACGAAGCGGCCACGCAGCGCCTCGTCGGCGACCCAGAGCGCCGCCGCCCACAGTGGCCAGAACCGCAACCGGGAGACGACCGCGGTCGCACCGCCGAGCAGCGCGAGATGCAGGGCCTCCCAGCAGGCGAGCGCCAGCCAGGGCAGCGGCCCCACGTAGATGCCGGTCCAGGAGAGCAGCGGCACGAAGAAGGCGAGGCCGAAGGCCAGCCCCAGCCAGAGGCCGGCACGGAACCGCTGCCCCCGGACCGCCAGTACGAGTGCGGCGGGCCCGAGCGGCGCGAGAGCGGGCAGGTCGTAACCGGGGAAGGCGAGTACCAGGGTCAGGCCACCGACGGTGGCGAGCACGGTGCGCCAGGGCCACCGTCGTGGCCGGCGCCGGTGGGACGGTGGCGTCGCGTCGTTCCGCCCGGTCGCCGGCGACAGCGTGCCGGTCGCACCGGCCGTCCGGCCGCCTGATGGTGCCGGCACGCGCTGCCTCCCGGAACACGTCCCGGGACGCCGGGCCGCTGCTTGTCGCAGGACGGGGTCGGGACCGCCGCGCCAGTGCCGCGGTCCTGACCCAGCATCCCATGCCGACCCGGATGAGCGGCCGGTCGATCTCCGGCGAGCCACCGGGCGGCCGCCGACGTCCCCTCCGTGTCGGCGCCGGCGGACACACCGCGCGACCTCCGCACCTTCGGGCCGGACGGCAGGTCGCTGGGGGCGATCGGCCGACCGTTGTCTGATGGTGCGGATCCGGGCGGGCTCTGCCGGGTTCCCGTCGGCGCCCCCGGGAAGCCATCGGTCCCTCTCGGCCCGGCAGCGCACGCCAGCCACGCCTGCCGGCGCCGGCTGCCGTGCCGACCGGAGGGCCCGCGCGACTCGATCCGGGGGAACACGTCGCGGTGCTCCCGGATGGAACTGCAGCGACTGTAAGAACCGGGCGGGCCAGGTCCGGGACTCCGGAGGATCACGAGCCGGACTGTGACCGGATCGTTACTCTGCGATCTCGGCCGCCGGAACCACGAGGGTCGCTGTCGCCTCGACCACCGTCACCGGGGGCTCGAGGACGCGGGAGGCTGACTCGCCCCGCTCGGGCTCGGCGCGGGCCACCACCCGCGCGGAGCACCGCAGCTCGCGGCTTCGGCGTCCGATCCGCACGACCTCGGCGGTTGCCTCGAGCACGTCCCCGGCGCGCACCGGCCCGAGGAAGCGGACGTCGGAGTAGCCCGCCAGCAGCCCCTCGTCGCCGTCCATGATGATGGCGACCTCGGTGGCGACGTCGCCGAACAGTCCCAGCGTGTAGGCGCCGTCGACGAGGGAACCGCCGTAGTGCGCGTGCGCGTAGGGCACGTAGCGGCGGTGCGTGACGGTCAGGCCCAGGCGGGGGTGGGGCGTCTCGGTCATGCGGCGGTCTCCTCGGGGATCAGGGCGTGCACGAGATAGCTGGCGACCTCGCCGGGCGTCGTTCCCCGGCCGAAGACCTTGTCCACCCCGAGCTCGGCGGCCATCGCGGGGTCGAACCGCGGGCCGCCGACCACCAGAAGAGGCCGCGACTCCCCCATCGCCTCGCGGAAGGCGGCGGCCAGCTCGCGGGTGTTGCGCAGGTGCGCGTCCTTCTGGGTGACCACCTGCGAGACGAGGACGGCGTCGGCCCGCTCGGCACGGGCGCGCGCCACGAGCTCGGGCACGGTCACCTGGGCGCCGAGGTTGGTCACGGCCATCTCGCGCAGGTATTCCAGGCCCTTCTCCCCCGCGAAACCCTTGACGTTGAGAATCGCATCGATACCGACGGTGTGGGCGTCGGTGCCGATGCAGGCGCCGAGGACGATGAGCCTGCGGCGCAGCCGTTCCTTGATCGCCGCGTTGATCTCCCCGGAGGCCAACAACGGGTAGGCGCGCTCCTCGACCTGGACGGCATCGAGGTCGACGAGGTGGCGGACGCTGCCGTAGACCACGAAGAAGGTGAAGCCGGTGCCGATGGCATGGCTGTGCACCACCATCGCCGGCTCGATGCCCATTTTCAGCGCCAGTTGCAGCGCGGCACCCTCGGCCCTCGGGCCCGGGGGCACGGGCAGGGTGAACGACGTCTGCACCATTCCGTCCCCCGTCGTATCGCCGTAGGGCCGGATGATCGATCCATCAGGCATGTGCCACCTCCCTGCCCTCCAGCTGGCCCTCCAGCAGCTCCAGAGCCGGGTTGTACGCGTCGGAGGCCAGCGGGACGACGCCGTCGAGCCCCTTGCCGCCGTCCGGTGGCCGCTTGGTGATGCCGAAGGTGCCGTCGGCGATCGCCTGGATGAGGCCCTCCGGGTGGTCGGCGATCCGGCCGAGCAGCTCGACGGCCTCGCGGAGCACGGTGTCGGCCCGGCGGTCGATGAAGCCACCCTTCGGCGGGGCGAAGTCCTCCGCCAGCCCACCTGCGGCGTCGAGCACGTACCGGACGTTGCGCAGCGCCAGGTCGCGGTCGGACAACCAGGGGGTGACGACGGCCTCGGTCATCATCCCGACCAGCAGGATGCCCTGGCCGGTGAGCGCCCCGGCGAGATTGAAGAATCCGTCGAGCAGGTAGCCGCGGAACACGTCGCCGGTCATGTGCTTGGTCGGCGGCATCCACTTGAGCGGAGCGTCGGGGAACAGCTCCCGGGCCAGCAGGGCGTGCGCCAGCTCCAGCCGGAACGACTCCTCGAGATCGGGGTTGATCTCGAAGGCGTGCCCGAGACCGAGCTGCCAGTCCTCCAGGCCGGCTTCCTTCGCCAGCGTCTCGTTGAGCAGCTGGCTGACCGTGACGGTGTGCGCCTCGTCGACGGCGTCGGCGGTGGTGAGGTAGTTGTCCTCGCCGGTGTTGATAATGATGCCGGCGCGGGCGTGCACCATCCGGCTGAACCGCTGGTCGACGAAGGTGCGCTTCGGGTTGATGTCGCGGAAGAGGATCCCGTACATCGCGTCGTTGAGCATCATGTCCAGCCGCTCGAGCCCGGCCAGGACGGCGATCTCCGGCATGCAGAGGCCCGACGCGTAGTTGGTCAGCCGGACGTAGCGGCCCAGTTCGACGCTGACGTCGTCCAGCGCCGCCCGCATGAGCCGGAAGTTCTCCTGCGTGGCGTAGGTGCCGGCGTACCCGGTGCGGGTGGCGCCCTCGGGCACGTAGTCGAGCAGTGACTGGCCGGTCGAGCGGATGACGGCGATGACGTCCGCGCCGGCCCGGGCGGCGGCCTGCGCCTGCGGGATGTCCTCGTGGATGTCGCCGGTGGC
>JAODNN010000003.1 GCA_025465355.1 Blastococcus sp.
CCGGGACGTCGACCGCTACTCGCTGATGGCGGCGGACGGGTGGCTGGTGCTTCGCTTCGCGGCCCGCCACGTCGGAGGCCCGACCCTGGTCGTCGACCGCACCCGGCGGGCACTCCTCAGCCGAGGCCGGACACCTGGGCGCAGTTGATCATCGGCGTATGGCTGCTCGACACGCCGTCGGGGGCAGCCATTCGCCGATGATCAACTCAAAAAGCAGCGATCAGGTCGAGGACGACGGCCCCGGCGCGCCCGGCTCGCCGGGCAGCGCCGGTTCCTCCGGCTTCGCATCGATGCCGGCTTCCTTGCGCTGCGCCTCGGTGATCGGCGTGGGCGCGCCGGTCAGCGGGTCGTAGCCGGCGCCTGTCTTCGGGAACGCGATGACCTCCCGGATCGACTCGACACCGGTGAGCAGTGCCGTCAGCCGGTCCCACCCCAGCGCGGCACCCGCGTGCGGCGGCGGGCCGTAGGCGAACGCCTCGAGGAAGAACCCGAACCGCTCCCGGGCTTCCTCCCGCGACATGCCCAGCGTCTCGAAGACCCGCTCCTGCAGGCCGGCGTCGTGGATACGCACCGAGCCGCTCATGACCTCGTTGCCGTTGATCACCAGGTCGTAGGCGTCGGAGAGCGCCGCGCCCTTGTCCTCCGCGAACCGCTCGCGCCACTCGGGCGTGGGCGAGGTGAACGGGTGGTGCATGAACGTCCAGTCACCGCTCTCGGTCTGCTCGAACATCGGGAAGTCGACGACGAAGAGGAACGACCAGGATCCCGGCTCGATCAGCTCCAGGCGCCGGGCGATCTCGTTGCGCGCGGCGCCGAGCAGCTCCTGGGACGCCCGGCGCTGGCCCGCGGCGAAGAACACGGCGTCGCCGGGCTTCGCGCCCACTGCCGACACCAACCCGCCCCGCTCGGACTCGGAGATGTTCTTCGCGACGGGTCCGCCGAGCTCGCCGTCCTCGCCGACCGTCACGTAGGCCAGCCCCTTGGCGCCCCGCGACCTGGCCCAGTCCTGCCACGCGTCGAAGGCCCGGCGCGGCTGAGACCCACCGCCCGGCATGACCACCGCACCGACGTACGGCGCCTGGAACACCCGGAACGGGGTGTCCGTGAAGTAGTCGGTCAGCTCGGTCAGCTCGAGACCGAAGCGCAGGTCGGGCTTGTCCGACCCGAAGCGGTCCATCGCCTCGCGGTAGGTCATCCGCGGGATCTCCGGCACCTCGTAGGAGGCCAGCTCCCGCCACAGCGCCCGGACGACGTCCTCGGCGATGGCGAGCACATCCTCGCGCTCGACGAAGCTCATCTCGAAGTCCAGCTGGGTGAACTCCGGCTGCCGGTCGGCGCGGAAGTCCTCGTCCCGGAAGCAGCGGGCGATCTGGTAGTACCGCTCCAGCCCGCCGATCATCAGCAGCTGCTTGAACAGCTGCGGCGACTGGGGCAGCGCGTACCACTTGCCCGGCTGCAGCCGGACCGGGACGACGAAGTCGCGTGCACCCTCGGGCGTCGAGCGGGTCAGGTCGGGCGTCTCCACCTCGACGAAGCCGTGCCCGGCCATGACGCCGCGGGCGATCCGGTTGACCTCCGACCGCAGCCGCATCGCCCGCGCCGGCCCCTGGCGGCGCAGGTCGAGATAGCGGTACTTGTAACGGACGTCGTCACTGGCCGCCTGGTCGGTCTCGATCGGGAACGGCAGCGGCGCCGAGGCCGAGAGCACCCGAAGGTCGGTGGTCGCGATCTCGATCTCGCCCGTCGGCAGCTCCGGGTTCTCGTTGCCCTCGGGACGCCGCCGGACATCACCGGTCACGAGCACGCAGTACTCGTTGCGGAGCGCGTGCGCCTCCTCCTCGCGGACGACGACCTGCACGTACCCCGAGGCGTCGCGCAGGTCGAGGAAGACGACCCCACCGTGGTCGCGGCGGCGGGCCACCCAGCCGGCGAGAGTGACAGTGGTTCCGGCGTCGGTCGCGCGCAGCGTGCCGGCGTCGTGGGTGCGAAGCACAGTGGAGATCCTTCGGGTGGGTGGTGGGCGACAGGCGCAGCGAGAGTTACCAGCGGTCGTGGACGTGCGCGCGGATGCGCTCGTCGTAGAGCCGCTCGAGATCGGAGAGCTGAGAGCCGGTGAGCGGCGGCAGATCGGCCGCGGCGACGTTGCCGCGCACCTGTCCGACGGTGCTCGCTCCCGGGATGACGGACGTGACACCGGGCTGGTCGATGACCCAGCGCAGCGCGAAGGCGCTCGGGACGGCACCGCCGGCGATGTCGACGAACTCGCGCGCAGCGACGACGCCGACCTCGTACGGCACCCCGGCGAAGGTCTCGCCGACGTCGAACGCCTCGCCGTGCCGGTTGAAGTTCCGGTGGTCGTCGGGCGCGAAGGACGTCGACTCCGTGAAGCGCCCGGTCAGCAGACCGCTGGCCAACGGCACCCGGGCGAGGATGCCGACGCCCGCGCGCGCGGCCGCCGGCAGCAGCTCTTCCAGCGGCTTGCGCCGGAAGACATTGAGGATGACCTGGATCGACTGCACGCCCGGGTGCTGCAACGCCGTCAGGCCCTCGGCGACGGTCTCCACCGACACGCCGTAGGCGGCGATCGCCTGCTCCTGGACGAGCTGGTCGAGGCTGTCGTAGACGCGCTGGTCGGAGTAGACCGCCGGCGGCGGGCAGTGCAGCTGCACGAGGTCGAGGGTGTCGACACCGAGGTTGCGTCGAGAGCGGTCGATCCACGCCCGCAGGTTCTCCGGCGTGTACTGGGCCGCCTCGAACGGGTCGGCACGGCGGCCGGCCTTGGTCGCCACGAACGGGCGCTCGGACCGCGGGGCCAGCGCCTTCCGGATGCGGACCTCCGAGCGGCCGTCACCGTAGACGTCCGCGGTGTCCAGCAGAGTCACACCGGCGTCGAGCGCGGCGTCGAGGATCTCGGCCGCCGCCTCGTCGTCCACGTCGCCCCAGTCGGCGCCCAGCTGCCACGTGCCCAGCCCGATCACGCTGACGTCTGCCCCGGTCCGCCCCAGCGGCCGCTGTTCCATGGAACTCATTGCCTGCCCTCAGTTCGGCTCACGTCCACACCCGCACGCACCGTCTCGAACAGCTCCCCCACCGGCACCGCGTGCTGCTCCCCGGTGCGCATGTCCTTGAGCTGACCGACGCCCGCGGCCAGGTCGCGGTCGCCGATGACGACGACGTGCGAGGCGCCCGACCGGTCGGCCGCCTTCATCGCGCCCTTCAGCCCGCGGTCGCCGTAGACGGTGTCGGCGGAGACCCCTGCCTCCCGCAGCCGGCCGACCAGGCGCACCGCCAGCCGCTTGGCCTCGGACCCCAGGGGGACGACGAACGCCTGCACGCCCGAGGACGCGACGACGTCGAGCCCCTCGGCCTGCACGGCCAGCAGCGTGCGGTCGACGCCGACGGCGTAACCGATGCCCGAGACATCCGGACCACCGAGTGCGGCCGACAGCCCGTCGTAGCGGCCGCCGCCACCGATCGCCGACTGGGCACCGAGGCCGTTGTGCACGAACTCGAACGTCGTCTTCGTGTAGTAGTCCAGCCCACGGACCAGCTTCGGCGCCTCCGTCCAGGTCACGCCCAGGTCGGTGAGGTGCTGGCGGACGGCGTCGTAGTGCGCCTTCGTCGAGTCGGAGAGGTGGTCGACCATCAGCGGCGCGTCCCCGAGCTGCGCCTGCACCTCCGGCCGCTTGTCGTCCAGAACCCGCAGCGGGTTGATCTCCGCGCGGCGCCGGGTGTCCTCGTCCAGGTCCAGCTTCTCGAGGTACTGCACGAGCAGCTCGCGGTACTGCGGCCGGCAGGTGTCGTCGCCGAGCGAGGTCAGCAGCAGCTCGAAGTCGGTGAGCCCGAGATCGCGGAAGCCCTGCACGCCCAGCGCCACCACCTCGGCGTCCAGCGCCGGGTCGTCGACGCCGAGGGCCTCCATGTCGACCTGGGTGAAGTGCCGGTAGCGGCCTGCCTGCGGGCGCTCGTACCGGAAAGCCGAGCCCACTGTCCAGAGCTTCACCGGGAGGGCACCGTCGTGCAGCCGGTGCTCGATGAAGGCACGCATGAGCCCGGCGGTGAGCTCCGGGCGCAGGGTCAGCGAGCGGCCCCCGCGGTCCTCGAAGGTGTACATCTCCTTCGTGACGACATCGGTGGACTCCCCCACCCCGCGGGAGAAGACGGCGGTGTCCTCGAAGATCGGCGTCTCGACGTAGCCGTAGCCGGCCCGCCGCAGCGGCGTGGTGAGGGTGTCGCGGACGGCGAGGAATCGCTCGGAGTCCGGCGGCAGGACGTCGAAGGTCCCCTTCGGAGCACGAAGGTCGCTCACAGCCCGCGCCCCGTCGGCGCCGGGCCGCTGCCGGCAGCCGCCTCGGCCAGGTAGGGGTTGGTCGCCCGCTCCCGCCCGATCGTCGTGGCGGGACCGTGCCCGGGCAGCACGACCGTCTCGTCGTCCAAGGGCAGGACGACCGTGCGCAGCGAGGTCAGCATCGCCTCCCACGAGCCGCCGGGCAGATCCACCCGGCCGACCGAGCCGGCGAACAGCACGTCGCCGGCGAGCAGGCCGGGCGCGTCCCCGAGGTCGACGGAGAACATGACCGACCCCTGGGTGTGCCCGGGCGCGTGCCGCACGGTGAGCTGGACGCCCGCGAGCGACAGCACCGCACCGTCGTCCAGCGGCAGGACGTCGGAGGGGTCAGGCAGCTGCAGGCCGGTGATCAGCGGTGCGAGCTGCGGCCCGTGCCACCGGGCGGGGTCGGCCAGCATGCCGTTGTCGGCCGGGTGCAGGTAGGCGGGGATGTCGTAGCCGTCGCAGACCGGCAGCACCGAGAAGGTGTGGTCGAGGTGGCCGTGTGTGAGCACGACGGCGACCGGCTTGAGACCGTCCTCGGCCAGCATCCGCGCCAGCGGCTCGACGGCGTCCATGCCGGGATCGACGACGACGCATTCCTGCCGTGGGCCTGGGGCGACGGCGTAGCAGTTCGTGCCGAAGGCGCCGGCAGGAAACGAGCGGATGAGCACCTGTGCAGGTTACGCGGGGACATCCCGACGTTCCTCAGTCCCAGGGGACGCTCAGGCGAGCCACCTACACTCGGTTCTCGAGACAGCGGAGAGCGACCGTTCCGGATCAGTCCGGCACCGCCCCGCCGAGCAGCCGGCCGTCCGAGGAGTTCTCACCGTGTCCACGAGCAAACAGCGCCGTCAGGCCGCTCAGCGCCACCTGCAGCGTCAACTGGAGCGCCGCGCCGAGCTGGTCCGCAAGCGCCGTCGCAACATGGGCATCCTGGTCACCGCGCTCGCTGCCGTCGTCGTGATCGGCGCCGCGCTGTTGATCACCGGTGCCTTCTCCGGCAAGGACACCTCGGCCGCCGCGGACCCCACGACGAGCAGTGCCGGCAGCAGCGCCAGTGCTGCGGCCGCCCCGGTGACCAACGCGGACGGCACGGTCTCCTGCTCCTACGTGCCCGACACGTCCGGCAACAAGGCACTCAAGGACGTCGGCACGCCACCGAACCCGAAGTCCACGCCCGCCAAGGGCACCGGCACGCTGAGGATGAGCACGAACCAGGGCGACCTGACTCTCACCCTCGACCGGGCCAAGGCCCCGTGCGCAGCGGGGAGTTTCGCGTACCTGGCGTCGAAGAAGTTCTTCGACAACAGCGTCTGTCACCGCGAGGTCAACCAGAAGACCTTCGGCGTCCTGCAGTGCGGCGACCCGACCGGAACCGGCTCGGGCGGCCCGACCTACAAGTACGCCGAAGAGGTCACCCCGGCGACGAAGTACCCGCGCGGCACGATCGCGATGGCCAACAGCGGCCAGCCGGGGTCCACGGGCAGCCAGTTCTTCCTCTGCTTCACCGACACCCAGCTCTCCCCGGACTACACCGCCGTCGGCACCGTGGATGCCGCCGGTCTCGCCGTCCTCGACAAGATCGCGAAGGTCGGCAACAACGGCTCGTTCGAGCCGAGCCCCGGCGGGGGCGCCCCGAAGGTGCCGGTGAAGATCAGCTCGATCTCCGTCGTCAGCTGATCATCGGCGAATGGCTGGCCGACACGCCGCAAGGGCCAGCCACTTGCCGATGATCAACGGCGGATTTCCTAAGCGGTGACCCGCTCGACGTCGAAGACGCCGTCGACGTTGCGCACCGTCTGGAGCACGGCTCCGAGGTGAGCGGGGTCGGCGAGCTCGAAGGTGAACCGGCTGACGGCCACCCGGTCGCGGCTGGTCTGCACCGACGCCGACAGGATGTTCACCCGCTCGTCGGCCAGTGCCTTCGTGACGTCGGAGAGCAGCCGGTGGCGGTCGAGCGCCTCGACCTGGATGGCCACCAGGAACACCGCGCCGGGCTGGCTGGTCCAATCGACCTCGACCAGCCGCTCGGGCTTGCTCTGCAGGTCGCCGGCGTTGGTGCAGTCGGTGCGGTGCACGCTGACGCCGCCACCACGGGTGACGAACCCGAGGATCTCGTCACCAGGAACCGGCGTGCAGCACTTCGCGAGCTTGGCCCAGACGTCGGACGTGCCCCGGACCTGCACGCCGGGATCGCCGCTGGCCGCGCGGCGGGTGGCGGTGCGCCGGGTCGGGATCGCGGTCTCGGCGATGTCCTCGACCGCGCCCTCGGTGCCGCCCAGGGCGATCATCAGCTTCTCGACGACGGAGGCCGCCGACAGCTGGTTCTCCCCCAACGCCGCGTAGAGAGCGGTGACGTCGGCGTAACGGAGGTCCTTGGCGAGCGTGCTCAGCGCCTCGCCACCCATCAGGCGCTGCAGCGGCAGCCCCGCCTTGCGCATCGCCCGGGTGAGGGCCTCCTTGCCCGCCTCGACGGAGTCCTCGCGGCGCTCCTTCGAGAACCACTGCCGGATCTTCGTCCGGGCCCGAGAGGAGCCGACGAAGGTCAGCCAGTCCTGCTTGGGGCCAGACGTCGGTGACTTCGACGTGAAGATCTCCACGACGTCGCCGTTGCTGAGCTTGCTGTCCAGCGAGACGAGGCTGCCGTTGACGCGCGCTCCCATGCAGTGGTGGCCCACCTCGGTGTGCACGGCGTAGGCGAAGTCGACCGGCGTGGACTCCCCCGGCAGGCTGATCACGTCGCCCTTGGGCGTGAAGACGAAGACCTCCTGCGGCCCGAGGTCGTAGCGCAGGGTCTCGAGGAACTCCCCGGGCTCCTGGGCCTCCCGCTGCCAGTCCAGCAGCTGGCGCAGCCACAGCATGTCGTCCGGCGAGCCGGCCTTGGGCGCGCCGAACTCGCCGGCGCTCGGCTTGCCGCCGGCCCGCGCCCGCTCCTTGTACTTCCAGTGCGCGGCGATGCCGTAGTCGGCGGTGCGGTGCATGTCGTGCGTGCGGATCTGCAGCTCGACCGGCTTGCCGTGCGGACCGATCACCGTCGTGTGCAGCGACTGGTACATGTTGAACTTCGGCATCGCCACGAAGTCCTTGAAACGGCCCGGCAGCGGCTGCCAGTGGGCGTGCATGATGCCCAGCGCCGCGTAGCAGTCACGCACGGAGTCGACCAGGATCCGGATGCCCACGAGGTCCCAGATGTCGGTGAAGTCGCGGCCGCGGACGATCATCTTCTGGTAGATCGAGTAGTAGTGCTTCGGCCGGCCGGTGACGACCGCCTCGATCTTCGCCGCCTTCAGCTGGTCGCTGACCGCGCTCGTCACCTCGGCCAGGTAGGTGTCGCGCGAGGGCGCGCGCTCGGCCACCAGGCGCACGATCTCGTCGTAGCGCTTGGGGTAGAGGGTCGCGAACGCGAGGTCCTCCAGCTCCCATTTGATCGTGTTCATGCCCAGCCGGTGGGCCAGCGGGGCGAGGATCTCCAGCGTCTCGCGGGCCTTCTTCTCCTGCTTCTCGGGCGGGAGGAAGCGCAACGTACGCATGTTGTGCAGCCGGTCGGCGAGCTTGATGACCAGGACCCGGGGGTCGCGGGCCATCGCCACGATCATCTTGCGGATGGTCTCGGCCTGGGCGGCATCCCCGAGCTTGACCCTGTCGATCTTGGTGACGCCGTCGACCAGGTGGGCGACCTCGGAGCCGAAGTCAGCGGTGATCGACTCGAGGGTGGCGCCGGTGTCCTCCACCGTGTCGTGCAGCAGGGCGGCCACCAGGGTGGTGGTGTCCATGCCCAGGCCGGCCAGGATCGTGGCGACCGCCAGCGGGTGGGTGATGTAGGGATCGCCGCTCTTGCGCTTCTGCCCCGCGTGCGCGGCTTCCGCGACGTCGTAGGCGCGCTGCAGGAGGGCCAGATCCGCCTTCGGGTGACTCTGCCGGTGCAACGCGGACAGCGGCTCCAGCACGGGCCGGACGAGGGGGCTGCGCTGGCCGGCGACGATGCGCCGGGCCAGCCGGTCACGGACCCGTCGTCGCGGCGTACCGGGCTCCGCGTCGCCCGGCTCGGCGCCCACGTCGTCCGGCCGGCGGACCACGGGACGGTCGGGCAGCGGCGGACGACGGACAGCGCGATCGCCCTGCTCGTCCACGGCCGGCGCAGCGGTTCCAGCAGGCGGGGGCCCGGCCGTGCCAGGCCGCGCGGCAGTCGCCTCTGCGGCTACTTCGGAGGCCACGGCGACTCCTGCTGGGCTGAGGAGAGGGGACCCTCCCCATGGTAGCCGGGCGGCCCGGTCGACCGGCATTGCCTGCCCGGAAGCCCCCCGGTCAGGTGGTCCAGAGCGCGTGCACGGTGTGGGGGGCGATCCGTTCCCGTCCGCCCAGCGCGGCGAGCTCGACGACGACCGACACCGCCGCGACGACTCCGCCGAGCTGCTCGACCAGCGCGATCGTGGCTGCCAGGGTTCCCCCGGTGGCCAGGACATCGTCGACGATGAGCACCTGGTCACCGCGGCGGATGGAGTCCGCGTGCAGCTCGAGGGTCGCCGTCCCGTACTCCAGCGCGTAGTCGACCGCGATCCGCTCCCGCGGCAGCTTCCCTGCCTTGCGGACGGGGACCACGCCCACGCCGGCGTCGAGCGCGACAGCGGCGGCCAGCAGGAATCCGCGCGCTTCCACGCCGACGACGACGTCGAACCCGGGATCGCCGGCGTGGTCGCCGTGGGCCTGGGCGACAGCGGCGGCCCGGGGATCGGAAGCCGACGGCGCGGCCAGCCCGTCGACCATGCGCCGGAACGCCGGCCCGTCGGCGAACACCGGCGTCAGGTCACGGAAGAGCACTCCCGGTTCCGGATAGTCCGGGACGTCGACGGTCAGGGCGGCGATCAGCTCGTCGAGCGGCTGCTCGGCCGATCCCTCGTCAGGAGAAGTGCTCACCGACGCTTCTTGCCCGAGGACCGCCGGTTGCCGGGCCGCTGCGGGCGCGCGCCCGGCCGCGGTGTCGTCGTCCCACCGCTGCCCGGCTCGGGCCGGACCGACGCGGGCGACTCGACGACGACGTCGGCGGCCACCTGCCCCGGCAGCTCGTCACGCTCCGCCAGGGCGACCGAGGAGCCCGCGCGGCGCGCCCCTCCGGCGCGGCGGGCACTGGCGACCGCGCCCGCACCGGCCGCGGCACGCACGGCGCTGCTGCGAGCAGCGGCCGACCGGCGGGCGAGGACCCGGCGGCGCAGGGCCACCTGCTCGGGCTCGCGCTCCTTGAGGTCGGCCACGATCGGCGTCGCCAGGAAGATCGACGAGTAGGTGCCGGCCGCAAGACCGACGAAGAGCACCAGCGCGAGGTCCTTGAGCGTGCCGACGCCCAGCAGGCCCGCGCCGACGAACAGCAGGCCGGCCACCGGCAACAGTGCGATGACCGACGTGTTGATCGAACGCATGAGGGTCTGGTTGACCGCGAGGTTGGCCGCCTCACTCCAGGTCATCCGGGCCCCGCGGGCGAGGTCCTTGGTGTTCTCGTCGACCTTGTCGAAGACCACGACCGTGTCGTAGAGCGAGAACCCGAGGATGGTGAGGAAGCCGATCACCGTCGACGGCGTGACCTCGAAACCGATCAGCGAGTAGACACCGGCGGTCAGGACGATGTCGTGCGCAAGCGACGCCATGGCGCCGATGGCCATCTTCGGTTGGAAGCGGATCGCGAGGAAGGCCACGACGGCGACGAGGAACACCACCAGCGCGACGAGCGCCTGGTTGGTGATGTCGTGGCCCCAGTCGGCGCTGACGGCGTCCTCGCTCACCTGGGTGGGCGGAACGCCGGCGGCCTGCGCGATCCCGTCGATGACGTCGGTGGTCGCGGCCTGTGACAGCTGCCCTGTGCGCACCAGGATCGTGCTGCCGCCCACCACCTGGGCGCTGGCGACGTCCGCCCCGGCCTTCTCGGCCGCGGCACGGACGGCGGAGAGCTCCTGGCTGTTACCCGGCACCTTGAAGGCGTTGCCGCCCTCGAAGTCGATACCGAAGTTGAAGCCCTTGAAGATCATCGACGCGATGCAGATCACCATGACGACGGCCGTGATCTTGTAGATCAGCCGGCTGCGCCCGACCACGTCGAGGCCGGCCTCACCGTTGTACAGCCGGTGGGTGAGGGCCACGCGCCGCTCGGGCCGGACCGTCGGCTCCGCGGCGGTCAGGTCTCCGGATCCGGCGCCGTCCTGGGCCAGGCCGGCATCGGCCAGCGCCGTCTCCCCGGCCTCGGATCCGGCAGTGACCTCGGCGTCGGAGGCGTCGGGGCGGGTCATGAAGTGCTCCTGTCCTGGCCACCGGCGGCGGTTGCGCTGCCGGCGCCGACGAGTTCACGCCCGTGCGGCGCCGACGTGCCCTCCGGACGGCGGGTGTGCTCGACCCTGCCGAGACCGGAGAAGCGGCTGCTGCCGAACGACCGGAAGCGTGAGAGAACCACCATCAGCGGGTGGGTGAAGAGGAAGACGACGACCAGGTCGAGCACCGTCGACATACCGAGGGTGAACGCGAAGCCCTTCACGTCCCCGATCGCCAGCACGTAGAGAATCGCTGCGGCGAGGAAGCTGACGGCATCCGCGGACAGGATGGTGCGCCGGGCTCGCACCCAGGCACGGGGCACCGCGGACCGCAGGGTCCGGCCCTCGCGGACTTCGTCCTTGAGGCGCTCGAAGAAGACGACGAACGAGTCGGCCGTGATACCGATCGAGACGATGAACCCGGCGATGCCGGCCAGGCTCAGGGTGAAGCCGATCTGGCGGCCCAGCAGGACCAGGCAGGCGTAGACGACCACCGCCGACAGCGCGAGACTGGCGATCATCACCAGGCCGAGCAGGCGGTAGTACAGCAGCGCGTAGACGAAGACCAGCGCGATCCCGATGGCACCGGCGATCAGGCCGGCCTTCAGCTGCTCGGCGCCGAGCTCGGTGGAGATGGACTGCGCCGTCGCCTGCTGGAAGCTCAGCGGCAGCGCGCCGTACTTGAGCTGGTTGGCCAGCTCGGTGGCGCTCGCCTGGGTGAAGCTGCCGGAGATCTGGGTGCTGCCTCCGGGGATGGCGCCGTTGATCCGCGGCGCCGACACGACCCGCCCGTCCAGCGTGACCGCAACCTGGTTACCGACGTTCGCCGCGGTGTACGTGGCCCACGTCGCGGCGCCCTTCGAGTTGAAGTTGACGTTGACGATCCACTCGCCCGTTGTGGAGAGCGTGCCGGCGCTCGCGCTGGTGATCTGGGTGCCCTCGATGACGGCCGGCCCGAGCAGGTACTTCGTCGTGCCGTCCGTGGAGCAGTCGGCGATGTAGTCGCCCGGCCGGTCCACGGCGGTGCTGGTCTGCCCCTTGACGCACGTCAGCGTGGCGAACTGGGCGGCGGCCTGGGCCTGGGTGACCTTGGGCGCGTTCGGATTGGGAGCGGTCGTGCTCCCTGACGCGGACGGCGGGGCGGACGGTGGAGCTGCGGAAGACGAGGCGGCACCCGAGGGCTTGGCGGCCCCGGGCGTCGGAGTCGCGCCGGTGCTCTTGGCGGTCCCGTCGGCTGCCTGGACCACCGGACGGAAGCGGAGCTGCGCGGTTGCGCCGAGCTGCTTGGCCTGCTCGCCGTTGTCGCCGGGGACCGAGATGACGATGTTCTTCGAGCCCTCGGTGACGACCTTGGCCCCGGCCACGCCGAGGCCGTTGACCCGCTGCTCGATGATCTGGCGCGCCAGTTCGAGGTCCTGCTGGGACGGCGGCTGGTTGTTGGCGGTCCGGGCGGTGAGCGTCACCGTCGTGCCGCCGCGCAGGTCGAGCCCCAGCTCGGGGGTACGTGTCGAACCGGTGAGGAAGATCAGGCCGTACAGGACGGCGATGATCAGCAGGAACGCGCCGAAATAGTTGCGTGCTCGCAGGGAGCGGTTGGCCATCGTGGTCCGCCGGCTCAGACGGTGCCGTCGGCGGACCGTCCGCCGGCCGCTCCGGGCGTGTCGTCGCCGGTGATGGGTGTGTCGGCAGAGCCGGTGTCCGCAGCCGGGCGGCGCACCTCGAGGATCGCCGGACGGGTGAAGGTGACGACGACGCCCGGGGCGATCTCCAGATCGACCGTGCCGTCACCGAGACCGGCGACGTTGCCGTGCAGGCCACTCGTGGTCATCACCGGCGTGCCGATGGCCAGGGAATCCTGCATCGCCTTCGCCCGGGCCTGCATCCGCTTGCGCTGCCGGGCAGGCAGCACGAACAGGAGGACCGCCATGATCAGGAGGATGAACGGGAAGTACTGCTGCACGACAGGTGTGCCTCTCTACCGCGCGAGCCGCTGCGCGGTGGGGTGTGGGCCCGAAGTGGACCCGCGGGTGCTTGCTCGGTTGTGGCGCGCTATTCAAGACGAACGAAGGCGCCCGGGCAGGATGTTCCCCATCCCGGCCGGGCAAGTTGCGCCTCAGCTCGACCTAGTCTAGGCGTCGAACAGCGTCTCCGACGACGAACCAGGGACGGGTGCGTCTGCAGTGACGCGGCCCAACGGAATACCGGCGGGTGGCAGCGGCTGACCCAGGTGCCGCCAGGCGGCCTCGGTGGCGACCCGCCCGCGCGGCGTCCGGGCGAGCAGTCCGGCGCGAACGAGGAACGGCTCGCACACCTCCTCGACGGTGGTCGACTCCTCCCCCACCGCGACCGCGAGCGTCGAGACGCCGACGGGGCCGCCGCCGAACCGCAGCACCAGGGCCTCGAGCACGGCCCGGTCGAGCCGGTCCAGGCCGAGATGGTCGACGTCGTAGAGCGCGAGCGCCTCCTGCGCCACGGCGCGGGTCACCCGGCCGTCGGCCTCGACCTCGGCGTAGTCACGCACCCGGCGCAGTAGCCGGTTGGCGATGCGCGGCGTACCGCGCGACCGGCCGGCGATCTCGGCCGAGCCGTCACCGGTCAGGTCGACTCCCAGCAGCGCCGCGCTGCGGGCGAGCACCAGCTGCAGCTCGGCGGGCTCGTAGAACTCCATCTGGCCGACGAAGCCGAACCGGTCCCGCAGCGGGCCGGTCAACAGCCCCGCGCGGGTCGTCGCGCCGACCAGCGTGAACGGACTGATCTCCAGAGGGATCGCCGTCGCGCCGGGGCCCTTCCCGACGACGACGTCGACCCGGAAGTCCTCCATCGCCATGTACAGCAGTTCCTCGGCCGGCCGGGCGATGCGGTGGATCTCGTCGATGAAGAGGACGTCACCAGGCGCGAGGTTGGACAGTATGGCGGCGAGGTCGCCCGAGCGCTCGATCGCCGGACCGCTGGTGATCTTGACCGCGGTCCCCAGCTCGGAGCCGATGATCAGGGCCAGGCTGGTCTTGCCCAGCCCGGGCGGGCCGGAGAGGAGCACGTGGTCCGGCGGGCGACCGCGCCGCTTGGCGCCCTCCAGCACGAGGGCGAGCTGCCGGGCGACCTTCGGCTGGCCGATGAAATCGGTCAGGGAATGCGGCCGCAGGGCCGACTCGACGACCCGCTCCTCGTCTCCGGCCTGGGGCGACACCGCCCACTCCTGGCCGAGGTCAGCTGCGACCTCGCCGGTCATCGGCCGGTCGAACGGCGCGCTCATGAGCGGCCGAGCAGCTGCAACGCCTGCCGCAGCAGGACGGCGATCTCGACGGACCCGCTCGCCACGATCTGCTCATCGGCGACCGGCGCCAGCTGCACGACCGCCGCGTCGGCCTCCTTGGGGGTCCAGCCGAGTGAGACCAACGCGGAGCTCAGCTGGTCACGCCAGGGCGCGACGGGCGCCACCGAGGGCAGCCCGGCCGGGGCATCGAGAGAGGTGTCGGAGTTGATCGAACCGAGCCGGTCGCGCAGCTCGAGGATCAGCCGCTCGGCGCCCTTCTTGCCGATGCCGGGCACCTGCATCAGCGCCTTGACGTCGGCCATCGACACCGCCCGGCGGACCTCACGCGGCGGGTGGATCGCCAGCACCGCCTGCGCCAGCCGCGGCCCGACCCCGTTGGCCGTCTGGAGCAGCTCGAACAGGCTGCGCTCGTCGTCGTCGGCGAAGCCGTACAGGGTCAGGGAGTCCTCGCGGACGACGAGACTGGTGGAGAGGCGGGCGGTCTCGCCCACCTGCAACCGCGCGATCGTGCCGGGGGTGCACTGGACGGCCAGCCCCACTCCCCCGACCTCCACGACCGCGCCGTCCGGGGAGACCGCGGCGACCCGGCCGTTCACGCTGGCGATCACCGGGCCACCCCCGTCCAGCGGGGCAGGGTCGCGGACCGGACCGGCGCCCCGATGCCACCGGCGAGGGCCGCGACACGTAGCCGCTGCTGCGCCGGTCCGCGCCAGACGTGGCAGACGGCCAGCGCCAGGGCGTCGGCGGCGTCGGCCGGCTTCGGTGCCGACGCCAGCCCGAGAACGCGGGTGACCATGAGGGTGACCTGCTCCTTGTCCGCACGGCCGCTTCCGGAGATCGCGGCCTTGACCTCGCTCGGGGTGTGCCAGGCGACCGGACGGTCGGCCTGCGCGGCGGCCAGCGCCGCGACCCCCGCCGCCTGCGCGGTCCCGGTGGCGGTGCCCTTGTTGTTCTGGGTGAAGACCCGCTCGATCGCCACGACGTCCGGCCGGTGCTCGCGCAGCAACGCGGTCACACCGGTGTGCAACTCCAGCAGCCGAAGCTCCAGGTCCAGCTCTGCCATCGTGCGGATCACGCCCACCCCGATCGCCGTCGGCCGCGCGCCGGGACGCCCGTCGACCACTCCCCACCCGCACCGAGTGAGGCCCGGGTCAATGCCGAGCACCCGCATGAAAGAGCCTCCCCGGACGTACCGAACGCGTGTTCGATCGAGGTTAACCGGCGGAGGCGCGCCTGGGCGCGCAACACGCAGGTGGCCCCGTCCCGAGGCTCGCTCCGAGCTTGCGAGGAGTGAGGAGGACGGGGTCCTCTTTCAGGCGTCGATCTTCTCCATGACGTCATCGGACACGTCGTAGTTGGCGTACACGTTCTGCACGTCGTCGCAGTCCTCGAGGGCGTCGATCAGCCGGAACACCTTGCCGGCACTGTCCTCGTCGAGCTCTACCGAAACGCTGGGCACGAAGCCGGCCTCGGCGGAGTCGTAGTCGATGCCGGCGTCCTGCAGTGCGGTCCGGACGGCGACCAGTTCGGACGGCTCGCTGACCACCTCGAAGCTGTCGCCGAGGTCGCGCACCTCCTCCGCGCCGGCGTCGAGCACTGCCATCAGCACGGCGTCCTCGTCCACGCCGTCGGACTTGGGCACCACGATGACGCCCTTGCGCGAGAACAGGTAGGAGACCGAGCCCGGGTCGGCCATCGAGCCGCCGTTGCGGGTCATCGCCGTCCGCACCTCCATCGCCGACCGGTTCTTGTTGTCGGTGAGGCACTCGATGAGGACGGCGACGCCCCCGGCCGCGTACCCCTCGTAAGTGATGCCCTGGTAATCCACCCCGCCGGCCTCGAGGCCCGCGCCGCGCTTGACCGCGCGGTCGATGTTGTCGTTGGGGACCGAGGTCTTCTTCGCCTTCTGGATGGCGTCGAACAGGGTGGGGTTGCCGGCAGGATCACCGCCACCGGTGCGGGCCGCGACCTCGATGTTCTTGATCAGCTTGGCGAAGAGCTTGCCGCGCTTGGCATCGATGCCGGCCTTCTTGTGCTTGGTCGTCGCCCACTTGGAATGGCCGCTCATGCTGTACCCCTCTCGTCCGCGGCGTCGTCGCCGTCCCGCTCGGCCAGGTGGCGGCGGACATTTCTCGTGACCATGTCCACGAACAACGCATGCACCCGGTGGTCCCCGGTGAGTTCGGGGTGGAAGCTGGTCGCCACCAGATTTCCCTGGCGGACCGCGACGATCTTACCGTCGGCCGGCCCGCCGACGACCCGGCCGAGAACCTCGACCGCCTCGCCGGCCTCCTCGACCCACGGCGCGCGGATGAAGACCGCGTGCAGCGGGCCACCGTCGATGCCCTGGAACGCGATCTCGGACTCGAACGAGTCGACCTGGCGGCCGAACGCGTTGCGGCGCACGGTGACATCGAGCCCGCCGATGGTCTCCTGATCCGCGGGGGCGTCGAGGATCCGGTCGGCGAGCAGGATCATCCCGGCGCACGATCCGTAGACCGGCAGTCCCGCGCGGACGGCGGCGCGCAACGGTCCCAGCAGGCCGAAGCGGCGGGCGAGCTTGACGATCGTCGTCGACTCGCCGCCGGGGAGCACCAGCCCGTCGACTGCCGCCAGCTCCTCCGG